>JANMKU010000185.1:0-9506 GCA_031372205.1 Gemmatimonadaceae bacterium
CGCCCTCAACACGCTGCGAACGATCAATGTACCGAACGCGCTCCAGGCCTATCTCACGCAGTTGTCAATCCGTGAGCAGGCGCTCAATGCGACTGTTGCGCAGAGCAGCAAGGACCTCAAAAGTATTCCTGGCCGCACGATCGAAGAGCAGCGACTAAAGCGACAGGTTGAAGTGAACGAGGATATGTACAAGAACCTCAACCTCAAGGCGGCCGAGGCAAAATTGGCCGAAGCAGCGACGATTCCGGACGTCACCGTGTTGGACGCTGCCGTCGCTCCGATCAAGCCAACGCGCAACACGGCGCCGGTCATTATTCTGGGCGCGATCGCCGCCTCCGTTGGCCTCGCTGTGGTACTGGCTATTCTGCTCGACAATGTCGATAAGCGGTTTCGGTATCCGGAGCAGGCCACTGACGACCTTGGTCTCTTCATCCTTGGTGTCGTGCCGTCGATCGATGCGAAGGGTCACCGCGGCACCGATCAAGCCGCACAAGTCGTCGAAGCATTTCGCACGATACGAATGAATGTGCGCTATGCGGCCGACCCGAATCGGCCCTTGATGATGACGATTACGAGCCCCGGTCCCAACGATGGCAAGTCGCTCATCTCGTCCAATCTGGCGCTGTCCTTCGCTGAAGGCGGTTCGCGGACGTTGCTGATCGATGCTGACATCCGTCGCGGTGAACTGGCGAAGACGTTTGGCATGCGACCCAAGCCCGGGCTGGTTGAGTACCTCGACGGCACGGCACTGATCGCCGAGGTGCTCAACCCCACTTCGTCGCACCCGAACCTGACCGTTATGCCGGGCGGCGCGCGACGCCGCCGTGCTCCTGAGCTCCTGGCAACACCGCGGCTTAACCAGCTCATCAACCAGATGGCCACAGAGTACGATGTGGTCATCGTCGACTCGCCACCGCTCGGTGCCGGCTTCGATGCCTTCGCCCTGGCCACGGCCACTGGGAATTTGGCGCTGGTGATGCGAGCCGGACACACTGACCGAAAGATGGCTGCCGCAAAAATGGCAACCGTGGACACGCTGCCGGTCCGCGTGATGGGAGCGATTCTGAATGGTATCAAGCTCACTGGCGCGTACGAGTACTACTCCTACTACCAGAACTACGCCGCGGAGGACGAGGCGCCAGTAGGGCGTCTGTCCGGCGGACCTCGGCCGGACGACTCCCTGTCGTCGACCGACTGACGGCTCGACACCCAAAGCCCAGCAACCCAGAACGCATGAATCTGATCTTAAACTGTCGCGTCGGCGCATCGATCCGTTGCGTGGCCGTAACGCTTCTTGTGGTCGTCGCGGTCAAACTGCCCGCCCAGGTCGTCCCAAAAACAGGTCCGCAGCGCGCCTCCCGTGTTGATCTGACGGCGCTGGCGCAACGGCTGGAGGTGGAGAGCACCAAGTCTCAGCTCTCCGTGCCGGCACGAAGCGCTGCGGCTGCAGCGCTGTCAGAAGTGCGTGCCCGTCTTGAGCGGGGCGACTTCAGTGTGGGAGATCGGTTTGTGGTCACGATTCGCCAAGACACCATTCATTCAGACACGGTGTCCGTCCGCGACAGCTTGCTGGTGACGATCGGCAACTTGCCCGATGTTTCATTGCGAGGCGTGTTGCGATCGGAGCTTGACGACCGGATCAACACGCATGTGGCGAGATATTTGCGTGACGCTGTGGTTCGGACCAACGTGCTGACGCGCGTCGCGATTCTCGGAGCGGTCAAAGTGCCCGGATTCTACTACGCGGCGCCTGACCGCTCGGTAACCGACGTGGTGATGCTCGCCGGTGGCCCCGCGGTTGATGCGAAACTGAATGAGCTCGAAATCAGCCGGGGCCGAGTCAAGCTGATGACGGAGAAAGAGTCCAGGCAGGTGATGAAGGAGGGGCGGACCCTAGAGCAGATGGACGTGCGCTCCGGGGACGAGATCATGATCCCCGTGAAGAAGAAGGTGAACTGGCAGCTTATCATTTCGATCTTCTTGGGCCTTACCGGACTCGTCTTTTCTGCGGTGCAGCTCCTGACGTGGTATTACAGCAGGAAAAACGACGCCTAGGCGGCTTTCGGATGGAGATCGATTTTCATGGGTCAGCAGTACTTCCACTGTCGGCTGAGAGTGGTGTGACGGGACGGAGCTTTCGAACCGGCTCACCTCGTGCGGGCGTGGCGACGTCACCGGACCTCCAAGTCCGTCCGTCTGCGCACACGGAGGAGCCGGAACGCTCGGTATCGGCGGCATACGGTCCCACGGACGAATTCGAGCCGCGACTCCGGTCGGAATGGGTATCGCGGCTGTTCAACTGCTCCATCGCGTTTGTGCTGCTGATTATTTGCGCGCCGCTCATGGCACTCGCCGCCATCGTCATTCGCCTCACGTCGCGCGGACCGGTGCTTTATACGCAAACGCGCGTCGGTATTGATCGACGGTGGACGGCTACCCGTGCCTTGCATGAGCGGCGTCGTGAGGATCTGGGAGGCGTGCCGTTCACGATCTTTAAGTTCCGGTCCATGCGCGTCGACGCGGAAGTGAATGGGCAGGCGGTCTGGGCCAAGAAGGACGACGACCGGGTGACGAGTTTTGGCAAGGCGCTTCGCAAAACACGCATTGACGAGCTGCCACAGCTGTACAATGTGCTCATCGGTGACATGAATATCGTCGGACCTCGGCCCGAGCGTCCGAGCATTTTTGTGCGGCTTCGTGAACAGATTCTGGAGTATCCGGTGCGACAGCGCGTGCGGCCAGGTATCACCGGCTTGGCCCAGGTGTCAAACCCGTATGATGCATGTCTGGACGACGTGCGAAAAAAGGTCTACTTCGACATCCAGTACATGCGGCGGCAGTCCCTGGCCGAGGACATCAGGATCATGGCTCGGACCATTCCGGTCATGCTATTTCGCATTGGCGGTTGGTAGTGCGGCTCCTGGCCACTTGCAGTTTGTACTCGTGAGGCATTGATTGGTGGAGGCGCTGGCAGGTCCCTCTTTGCTCGAATGGACGTGTTGATTCGTTGCGACAGCTGTTGAGGATTGGCAACAGGTGTTGCACGACGCACTCGAGACAGATCGAATCATAAGCCGTTGTGATGCACCATCTTTCAAACAACGGTCCGAAGTGTCATGTTTGGCGCGGTACTTGCGATTCATGTAGGTACACCCTCGCGATCTTAATCTCTACACCCGTTTAGGAGCTCCCTACAATGCGCAGTAAACTGTCAAAAGCCGTCGTTGGCTTGGCGCTTCTTGCCCTTCCGATGCAAGCACGGGCGGACGGTATATCCCTTGCCGGATTCATCAGCCAGACATCGTTCCTGGCCACCGGTACCACGTTCGACGTCCAGTTCTTGTTCGGGCTTCAGGCGCAGAGCAGCACGCTGTTCTATCGTAGCAGTGCGGCTCCTACGGTGTGGACGCAAATTCTCGCCACCACCGGTATTTTCCCAATAGAGGACGCTGTGCCGACGCCAGGGCGACAGTTCAATAGCCTGGCCACTGGCGGAGTGGGCAGCATCATCACCTTCGCGCTGTGCAACGGCAACGCGTACGGTGCAAATGGATCGGTGCTCGCCGGCGGTTTGGCCTCGTGCCTTGCAGTCCCCGTACCTCCGTTCACGAGCGGGGCTGGCTCGACTAACGTCGCCGTAACGAACTCGACAACGTGGAATGCGCTTCGTACCCCCGGCGTCCCACCGGGCACGAGTGGCCCTGCCTGCCTCGGTGCTGGCAACTTGGTTGTCGCCTCACCGCTCGGCTATGGCTGCAACAGCATCTACTCGACAGTGTTTGGTTTCGAAGACCGGCTGCTGCCGCCGGCCCCAGGAGCCACCGGGGATGGCGATTTCAGCGACGTGGTCTTCTCGACCAACCTAATCAGCACTGTGCCGGAGCCGTCGACTGTGCTCCTGATGGCGGCTGGTTTGCTCGGCTTGGCTGGTGCGGCCCGTCGTCGCAACAACAAGGCGTAGTCACCGAAGTGAGGGTGTAGTCGAAGGGCCGGCGACGCTTGCGTCTCCGGCCCTTTTCCTCGTACTGGTCCGGGCATGGGTCTCGCACCGCGGTTGCGTCTCGCCGCTTGCCTTGATGGCTTGGCCAAGACTACATTCACCGGGAACACCTTGCACTTCCTGAAGGACAGTGTTGCGTTAACGCTACAACTGCTGAGCATGCACCACAGTGATGGTGATCCTCGGTACAAACGGCCTTGATCGTATCTTCAAGCAGAGAAACAACTTACGGAGCTTTGTCGACGCGGCAGTGACGGGTACGGTAGTTGCGTTAGTATCAGTCGTTAACAAGAGCCGGTTCGACGAAATGGCCGGCATGCGGTGCACTTCCATAACCTCCTGAGGGGTAAACGTATGCGAAAGAGTATTTTGAAGGCGTCCGCCGGATTGGCGCTACTCGCCATCCCAATGCAAGCACGGGCTGATGGGCTCTCACTTGCGGCCTACATCAGCTCGGCGTCGTTCATCGCGTCTGGTGCGACGTTCGACGTCCAGTACTTGGCCGGCATCCAGGCGCAGAGCAGCACCCTGTTCTATCGAAGCAGCGCGACGCCAACGTTCTTTACCCAGATCCTAGCCACGGTCGGAGCTTTTCCTGCTCAGAGCGTGGTTCCGCTTGCGGGACAACAGTTCACCGGCTTGGCGTCGGGCGGAGCAGGCAGCACGATTCAGTTCGCACTTTGCAACGGCAACGCGTACGGCGTCAACGGATCGACTATTCCTACCGCCGGTGGAGCTCCTGCGTGCCTTCTTACTCCCGTTCCGCCGTTCGTCAGCGGCCCCGGTTCGACCAACGTGTCTGTTACGGACATGACGACTTTTAATACGCTTCGCGTCGGCGCGGGCACGACTGGCCCCACCTGCCTCGGCGCTGGTAACGCCGTTGTGCCGTCGCCAGTTGGCTTTGGCTGCAACAGCATTTACCAGACAGTGTTTGGGTTCGAAGACCGGCAGCTGCCGCCGGCCCCCGGCGCCACTGGCGACGGCGACTTCAGCGACGTGGTTTTCTCGACAAGTCTTCAGGCCAGCAGCACGGTACCGGAGCCGTCAACGGTTCTCCTGATGTCGGCTGGTTTGCTCGGCTTGGTTGGTGCGGCCCGTCGTCGCAACAACAAGGCGTAATAGCTGGGAAGCTTGTGTAGGTGAAGTGAGGGTGTAGTTGAAGGGCCGGAGACATCACGTCTCCGGCCCTTCGACTATGCAGGAACACGGAGTATCAGCGGACAACACTTCGAGATTGCACTACAATGCCGCTTCTTTCGTCAGTCGGTGCTCACACCCACGCCGTTGCGGGCAGCGCTCACACTGTACCACCCGCGCGCCACACACCAACGCTCCCAGCTCCATCAACGCCTGATTGTGCTCCCACACCGCGTTCCCTGCGCGCGCTGGCAGCGTCGCTTCCGCCAACGCCCAGGCCACCCGTTGCCCCAACGCTGACTTGGGCGAGTATTCAGGCGCGAACACCCGGAGCAGCACACGAGACACGTTGGTGTCAACAAGCGCCGCGCGCTTCTCGTACGCGAACGTTGCTATAGCGCCGGCGGTATAGGCGCCGATTCCGGGCAAGGCGCGGAGCAGGGCCGTATCTGACGGCAGCGCGCCGTTTGGATCGCGCAAAGGCGCCACCTCGCGTGCCAGCTTGTGCAGGTTGCGCGCTCGCGCATAGTAGCCGAGTCCTTCCCACTGCTCGAGCACACGACCAACCGGTGCCTTCCCCACGTCATGCAGAGTAGGGAAGCGGTTCAGGAACCGATCGTAATAGTCAATCACCCGCGAGACCTGCGTCTGCTGCAGCATGAGTTCGGAGACCAGGATCTTGTACGGATCGCGGGTCCGTCGCCACGGCAAGTCGCGCGCATGTTTGCGATACCATGCACGGAGCCGTCGCCCAAACGCTTTGAGGTCTGACGGGTCAATCGCCGCGACAACGTCAGCGGCGATCTCGGCGTGCGTCCGTCGTTTCGTCAGCTCACGCTCCGCGTCTTCTTGCGCAGAAAGTCCATCAACACGAACTGGCCGAGTGACATGGTGTTCGTGAAGTACGCCTTGCCGCGACTGATCTCACTTACGCGTTTGACGAACTCCACCAACGCACGGTCGCGCGCCAGCATGAAGGTGTTGATCATGATGCCGCTCTTGCGACATGCAGCAACCTCACGGAGTGTTTCCGCGAGCACATAGCCATCGAGGCCCATCGAGTTCTTGTAGATCTGACCGTCGGGCATCGTGAGGGCGCTGGGCTTGCCGTCAGTAATCATGATGATCTGTCGCATGTCTTTCTTCTGCGACATGAGAATGCGGCGCGCCAACTTCAACCCTTCTGCAGTATTCGTGTGATAGGGCCCCACCTGCGCCTTGGCGAGTGTCGCGATGGGAATTTCTTCCGCCGAGTCGTGAAAAAGCACGACGCGAATGGTGTCGCCGGCGAACTGCGTGTTGATGAGATGACAGAGCGCGAGCGCGACCTTTTTCGCCGGCGTAAAGCGATCTTCGCCGTACAGAATCATGGAGTGCGATGTGTCCAGCATGAGCACCGTCGCACAACTCGAGCGATACTCCGACTGACGCACCATCAAGTCGCCGTAGTCGAGATCAATCGGCACTTCGAGCGAGCCCGTTCGCGCTAATGCATTCGCCAGCGTGGCAGGCACGTCGAGATTGAGCGCGTCGCCAAACTCGTACGGCTTGCTCCACGAATCGGACTCAACGCCAGTGGAAAGCTGCGGCGTGTCATGGCTGCCGATGCTCGACTTGCCGAGCGAGCCGAGGAGGTGGCGCAGGGTGCGGTAGCCGAGAAAGTCGATCCCGCGGTCGGTGAGATTGAACTGGACGTCGTTGGCCGCAGCCTGGCCAATCGATCCCTTGCCCGTCACCGGCTGATGGCTGCCAGGCATCCGCTGTGGCTGATCCACCGTCAGAAAGCCGTCCTGCACGAGTCGCTGCACGAGTCCGTCCAGCAGTTCGGCCAGCTTCTCTTCGGAGACCTCGTCGCCCTGTCCGCGCAACGCCTCAAGCATCTCCGGCGTAATCTGACCGCTTTCGATCAGTGCGTTGAGGATGGCCTGCTTCAAGGCGTCAAGGGAGCGATCCCCGTCTTCTTGTGGCTCGCCCCAATAGCCTTGCTCCCCGCCCGCAAAGCCTGACTGGAGCAGGAAGTCTGCGAGCTGGTCGAGCAGGGCCTGGAGGTCCACAGCGTCGGCCATCTGTGGGCTGAACTTGGTGTACGTGTGGAAGCGCATGTGGCGTACCCGCTGGCCCATGTGGGATGTCTCACATCGGTGGCGCACGCCACCAATGCCTACTGAGAAAGAGCGTGGGTCACGCCAACTGTTCCCATCGCGTCACCTTCTCATATTGTACGGATGTCCACCGTGCTGCGCTCGCGCAATCCCTTCCGCGTCCTCAAGACCCACCGGAACTTCCGGATCTTCTGGATCGGGCAGACGCTGTCGCTCATTGGCTCCTGGATGCAGACGATGGCGCTCGGCTGGCTGTCGCTTGAGCTCTCAAACAGTGCCTTTGTAGTTGGCCTAGTTGCCTCCGTTGGGGCGATTCCGATCGTGCTCTTCTCCATGCACGCCGGCGCGTTTGTCGACCGCAGTGATCGCTTGCGCCTGGTCCGGATCACACAGACGGTTTTTCTCGTCGAGGCGCTCGTCTTGGCGACGGTGAACTGGCTGCATCTCGTCACGATCCCGCTGTTGCTATTACTGGCTTTCGTGCAGGGCATCTGCAGCGCGGTGGAAATTCCGGCGCGTCAGTCGATGATCATTCAATTGGTGGGGCGCGCTGATCTGCAACCGGCGATCGCGCTCAACTCAAGCGGATTCAATCTCGCGCGTGTGATTGGACCGGCTATTGGCGGCCTGGTGATTCATCGATTTGGCATCGCCTGGTGCTTCGCCTTAAACGCCGTGAGCTACCTCGCGGTGTTGTGGGGGCTGTTGCGCATTCAATTGCCGACGGGGGACGCCGTCGCCGACATCGCCGGAAATGTTGAAAGCCGAGCGCGTCGTGCCCGTGATGCGTTCCGGGAGAGTTCGCAAAGCGCTGCTGATGGACTGCGTCGCTTCTTGAAGCCGGGCGACGTACGCGACCTACTGTCGCTCGTGACCATGGGCGCCGTCTTCAGTGGGTCGTTTCTCACGCTCATGCCGGTCGAGGCGCGTGATCGTCTGGGGCTCGGCGCTGGCGGGTACGGTGGGCTGCTGGCTTCGGTCGGTGTTGGTGGACTTGTTGGCGCGTTGTTGCTCGCTGGGCCAGCGTCGCATTGGCGTCGCGGTCGCGTGCTGACGGTGACCGGCATTCTGTTCCCACTGCTGTTGATGGCGCTGGCCTTCGCGACCACGTCGACGCAAGCCATGATCGTGCTCTTTTTCACCGGCAGCGCGATGATCATCTACAACGCGCTCGGCAACGGCATTTTGCAGTTGCTCGTGTCCGAGGAGTACCGCGGGCGATTGATGGCCTTCTACGCGCTGCTGTTTGTCGGTCTCTCGCAGCTACTTGGTGCACTCATGCTCGGCGCCGCTGCACGCCGATTCGGTGTGGAATGGGCGATCGGCGGAAGCGCTGTGGTGACGCTCGTGTTCACCGTGTGGACGGTCGCAACCTCACGCTTGTGGCGTCTCTGACCGAGAAATCATCACGAGCGGGTATGACGCAACGGTTTACCGATCAGCCGCCCAGAAAATCCTGATTCGGACGTCGACGTGTCTCGCGCTCGGCACGACCGTATCTGCCGTCATCGCTGCGCGAGATCTTGCGGCGCGCGACCAATGCTTCGAGTACGAGCTCGCAGGCAACGACAATCATCGAATCGTCGCCCTTCTTTGCCAAGCCGAGCGCCGTCACTGCCGAAACGAGCCCCGGCACGCTATCGAAACCCTGGCGCACCAATGCGAGCGACACGTCGTCCGCGACTTGCAACGCGCCGCCGGCATCAAACCAGATGACGATGTCGTCGGTGTCGAGATCACCGGCCCGATCGCGAAGCGTGGCGTCACATGCGCGACGGATGAGATCCTTGGCGATCGTTGCGCCACCAACAAGTTCTCCTTCGTATTCGAGTTCGATCTTGCCGGTGATGGCCGGCAGAGCCGCGTACACGTCGGCGACTCGCGGCACTGCTTCGGTGTCGCGTGCTCGCAGTGCCCGCTGCTCAGCGTTGGAGACCACATTCTCCATCGCGGAAATGGGCATGCGCTGTGAAACGCCGGAGCGCTTATCTACCCGCTTGTCCTCGCGTGCTTCAAACGCCACACGTTCCACCACTTCTTCGATCAGATCTGGTACACGCACGGGGATGCCGCCGTCACGATGCGTCCACGCTTCCTGACGCGTGATCTGCATGCCGAGTTCGACGCTTTCGGGATAGTGTGTGATGATCTCACTGCCGATGCGGTCCTTGAGCGGCGTGATGATCTTGCCGCGCGCCGTATAGTCCTCCGGATTCGCCGTGAACGCCAGCATGAGGTCGAGCGGCAGACGCACCGGATAGCCC
>JANMKU010000078.1:0-8136 GCA_031372205.1 Gemmatimonadaceae bacterium
CCGTTCGTCGAGCGGGTCGAACAGTTTGTCGCGCAGACCGGTGGCGAAATTCTGCATCAGCTCAAGTCGTTGGGCTCGAGTGCCGACTGGACGCGCACGGCGTACACGTTTTCGCCCGAACTGTCGGTGGCGGTGCGCGAAGCGTTTGTGCGCTTATGGGAAGGCGGGCTGATTTACAAAGGCCATCGGGTCATTCACTGGTGTCCGCGCTGTGGCACGTCGCTCTCGGACGAGGAAGCGGAGTTCGCCGAAACGGCGGGCAAGCTCTATCACATTCGCTATCTCGTGACCGATGATCCGTCGCTCTCCATCACGGTCGCTACGACGCGCCCGGAAACGATGCTCGGTGACGTGGCCGTGGCCGTCAACCCGGACGACGAGCGCTACGCGAGTCTCGTGGGGCGTGACCTGCTGCTGCCCATCACGGGTGTGCGCATTCCGGTGATTGCCGACAGTTACACCGTTCCGGCGTTTGGGTCGGGTGCGGTGAAGATCACACCGGCGCACGATGCGAATGACTTCGACGTCGGTAAACGCCACGCACTGTCGATGCCCGTGGTGATCGACGCCGACGGCATAATGCGCGAGGTCGAGTCGGCAACCGGACGGGTGCCTGCGACGATTGTGGGGCTCGATCGTTTTGCGGCCCGGGAGCGGATCGTCGCGCTGCTGACCAGCGAAGGCGCGCTGCAAAAGATCGAGCCGCATCAGCACAACGTGCGACACTGCTATCGCTGCGATACCGTGGTCGAGCCACGTTTGTCCGATCAGTGGTTCGTGCGCATGCAACCACTCGCCGATAAGGCATTGCGCGCGCTGCGTGAGGGTCACCTGCGTCTCCTGCCGGAGCGCTGGGAAGCGGTGTATGTGAATTGGCTGGAAGGCATTCGCGACTGGAACATCTCGCGGCAAATCTGGTGGGGACATCGCGTGCCGGTCTGGTATTGCGACGCCTGCACCAACGCGACGGGTACTAGTGCGCCGATAGTCTCGCGCGACCCCGTGCACGCCTGCCCCGTCTGCGGCGGCTCGGTGCGTCAGGATGAGGACGTGCTGGACACCTGGTTCTCCTCGTGGCTCTGGCCGTTTTCCACACTGGGGTGGCCCGATCGCGAAAGCGCGGACATGAAGGCGTTCTATCCCGGCGACGTGCTGGTGACTGCCCCAGAGATCCTATTTTTCTGGGTGTCGCGCATGGTGATGGCGGGGTGCTGGTTCCTGGGCGAAACGCCGTTTCACACGGTGTACCTGCACGGCACCGTGCGGGATATGCAGCATCGCAAAATGTCAAAGTCGCTAGGCAACGGGATTGATCCGCTCGACGTCGTGCGTCTGTATGGTGCCGATGCGCTCCGCTGGACGATGGTCTCGGGCCTAGGGCTCGGCGTCGACGTCATGCTCGACCCAAACGACTTGGACAAGTCCTTCGCACCAGGCCGGAATTTCTGTACCAAGCTGTGGAATATCGGACGCTTCCTGCTCTCGCGCGTAGGCGACGAACCCGTGCACGACATCGCGGCGATCGAACCGTCGCAGTTGACGGCCGCAGACCACTGGATTCTCGAACGTCTCGATCAGGCCATTGCCGACTGTGACGCGGCGCTCGGCCCAGCGCGTCCGAGTGCAGACGGCGTCTGGTCCAACGCGGAACGCGGACGTGGGTTGCGCCTCTCGGAGTACGCAGAGGCCGCCCGTCGCTTCGTGTGGAGTGAGGTGGCCGACTGGTACCTCGAGTCGGTGAAGCCGCGACTGGCGGCAGACGGCCCTGACCGCGACGTGGCGCGTGCGGTGCTTGCGCATGCCTTTGACGGCGCGCTGCGGCTGTTGCATCCGATGGTGCCGTTCATCACGGAGGCCCTGTGGCAGAAACTGCCACAATCACCCGATGGTGCCCTGCTCGCGATATCGGCCTGGCCTACTGCACGCCGTGACGCGACTGGCAGTGACACCATGGCCCGCAGCGCGACCAGCCATGGAGAGGCCTTCGAGCGGACACGCGAGGCCGTACAAGCAATTCGGCGCGCGCGGGCCGAGTACAACGTACAGCCCGGTGCGTGGGTGGATGCCGTCATCGTTGCGACAGGGCAGCAGGCCGACGCGATTGTGCCGCAACTCGACACGATTGGTGCGCTGGCCCGCGCCCGCGCGACGCTCGCCAGTGCGGCGCCGAGTGGCTTGGCTTCGCGCACTGTGCTCTCGGGTGGCGCGGAACTGGTTGTGCCATTGGCCGGCATGGTTGATGTGGCGAAAGAGCGTCAGCGTCTCGTTGCTGAGATCGAGCAGCTGTCCAAACAGCTCGCCGCGCTGGACGGACGCTTGGCGAACGAGAAGTTCACGTCCAAGGCACCACCTGAGTTGGTCGCAGCGGAACAGGCGAAGGCGACCGAGTGGCGCGCGCGACTGCAGCAACTGACGGCAAAACTGTCGGCGTTGGGCGAATGAGACATCGCGCACGTCTCGCGCTGCTTGGAGTTGTACTCACGTGCGTTGCTGCTGGGGTGGCCTGCGCGAACATTTCTGTGCCGCCGGGTGGGCCTGAAGATCGGGAGGCCCCATTCGTCGTCTCGGCCTCACCGCAAGCGGGCGCGGTGGGTGTCCGACCGAAGTCTGTTGTGCTGCAGTTCGACGAGGTGATCGCCGAGACACCGCGCAGCGGAACTGATTTGCAGTCCCTCATTTTTGTCAGTCCAAAGACGGGACCGGCGATTGTTGATTGGGGACGGACGCGTTTGTCGATTCGGCCGCGCAAGGGGTGGAAAGCGAACACGGTGTACTCGGTGACGATTGCGCCTGGTATTGCCGATCTGCGCGGCAACTCGATCGACAGCGTGATACGCGTGGTGTTCAGCACGGGTGGCGCGATTCCGCAAACACACATTACGGGCGTTGTGTTTGACTGGATCGTGGGCAAAGGCGCACCGAAGGCCGTGGTGGAAGCGATCGCGAAGGATAGCACGACGTATCAGGTGCTCGCTGATAGTGCGGGCCGCTATGACCTGAGCTT
The DNA here is from genome assembly GCA_031372205.1 of Gemmatimonadaceae bacterium. Taxonomy (GTDB): domain Bacteria; phylum Gemmatimonadota; class Gemmatimonadetes; order Gemmatimonadales; family Gemmatimonadaceae; genus Gemmatimonas. Next base: position 3,005 of record JANMKU010000078.1, read on the forward strand.
CCTGCCGCCGGGTCCGTATTTGGTGCGCGCGTTTGCTGACAAGAATGCGAATCGTGACCTCGATCCGCTGGAGGCATGGGACACGGTGAGTGTCACCCTCACGTCGGCAGCGGCGCTTGAGTTTTACGCATTTCCTCATGACACCGTGGGACTCCGCATCAGTGAGGTTTCGGTTGCCGACAGCAACCGCGTGCTTCGCGTCGTGTTCGACAAGCCGTATGCGTCAACGCAGGTGTTCGTGCCGGCGCAGTTTGCAGTCAAAGGCAAGGACTCGACACGTCTGCTGATCGCGTCGGTGCAAACGGTGCCGCAGCGCGCGCGCGCTGACTCCTTGTCTCGCAAGGCACAGGCGGACTCGGCGCGCGCGAAGGCCGATACGAGTGCTGCTGCTCGTGCCCGTGTGGACGCTGCCGTGCGAAAGGCCCGCACCGACAGTCTGCTAGCGGCCGATCGGGCCGATCGCGAAGCGCGGAGGCTCGCACAGCTACGCGGCGGTCGGCCGCTTCCGGTCCGCGACACCACGCCAGCACCGGCGATGAAGCGACCGTTGCTGTACTCGGAGGTGTACATCACGTTGGCGCAACCCTTGGCACCGGCATCGTCCTATCGCGTGCAAATCGATAGCGTGCGAAGTCTTTCCGGGACGGTGCGCTCACCGGCGCGCGTAGTCAACACCGCGAAACCACCAACGAAGCGCGATTCCGTCACGACCAAAGTCGACACCACCAAAGTGGACACCACCGCACGACGAACGCCGCCTGTACGCCGCGATACACTCAGCGCCCGATCGCTGCCACGCGACGTCACTCGACGGCGCCAGTGAACGTGAGTCGCGCGCGACCCGCGTTGTTCATTGATCGCGACGGCACGATCATCGCCGATGCGCACTATCCGTCGAGTGCGTCGCAGGTGCGATTGCTCACGGGCGCGGCGAGTGCCATTGCGCGTGCTAACCGTGCCGACGTACCTGTTGTCGTTGTGACCAACCAATCGGGTATTGCGCGCGGCATGATCACGCTCACGCAGTACCATGACGTGCGCACGCGCATGGAGACGTTGCTTGACGCGTCCGGTGCCCGTGTGGAGGCGACGTATCATTGCCCGCACTGGCCGTCCGTCAGTGGCCCGTGCGATTGCCGAAAGCCGGGACCCGGCATGTATCGCCAAGCAGCAACGCAACTCGGGCTCGCGCTCGACCAGTCCGCGTACATCGGCGATCGGTGGCGCGATGTGCAGCCGGCGCAGGCCTTGGGCGGGATTGGCATCCTCGTTCCGGGCGCTGAAACGCCAGAAGCCGACATTGAGTCAGCGCGCACGTATTTGTCCGACGTAATTCGCATCGCCGAATCGCTCGATGATGCCGTGAGTATGGCCCTGACGTTTGTTGGTGCCGCCGCGACCTCCGCAGTTCGCGTGTGACCGTCGGCATGCGCATCGGTGTTCTCGCGTCGGGTGGCGGCTCGAACGTGCAGGCCCTGATCGACCACTTCACACGTCTTGGCTCCACCAACAGCCGGATTGTTTGGGTTGGCTCAAATGATTCCGCTGCAGCGGCGCTCGCGCGTGCCGCAACGGCCGGTATTGCCACGGGTGTGATCGACGATCCGGCGGATGGCGCAACGCAGCTGGCGCAGTTTCGCGACGCTGGCGTCGAGTTGCTGGTGCTCGCGGGCTATCTCAAACTGATTCCTGCCGACGTTGTTCGCACCTATCACGGGCGCTTGCTCAATGTCCATCCGTCACTCCTTCCGTCGTTCGGTGGCGCCGGAATGTTTGGTGCGCATGTGCACGCGGCCGTGCTATCAGCTGGCGCCACGGTGTCGGGGGTGACGGTGCATTTCGTGGACGAGGCATTCGATCGCGGTGCCATTGTTGCGCAGTGGCCAGTGCCGGTATTGCCAGGCGACACATCGCGCTCGCTAGCTGCGCGAGTGCTTCGCATTGAGCATCGACTCTATCCCCTGTGCGTCGCTGCAGTTGCCACAGGTACCATAGTGCTCGGCGCTGACGGACGCACTCGCGGGGCCGTCGATTCGCCCGCCACACACCCATCCCTCGACTGGCGCTTCGCGCTGGTCGATGACACACACCCGACGCTTTCGACTCCTGATGCCACGCGCCCTGCTTTCTGTCTCTGATAAGTCCGGTCTCATTCCGTTCGCGACGCAGCTCGTGCGTCTTGGCTACGAGCTCGTGTCCACGGGTGGGACCGCGCGTGTGCTCCGTGAGAGCGGATTGGCCGTGCTCGACGTGAGTGACATTACAGGCTTCCCGGAGATGCTCGACGGACGCGTCAAGACGCTGCACCCCGTAGTGCACGGCGGACTGCTCGCGCGGCGCGATCTGCCCGAACACCTGGCCGCGATCGCCGCACACGACATCGCAACGATCGATTTGGTGGTGGTCAATCTGTATCCGTTTCGCGAAACGGCCGCGCGCGACGGCGTGCATCCGGACGACGTCATCGAGAACATCGATATCGGCGGTCCATCCATGCTTCGCTCGGCGGCCAAAAACTTTGCTGCCGTGTGGGTGCTGGTCGATCCCACGGACTACACGCCGGTGCTGGACGCCCTCGTTGCCAAGGGCGACGGTCTGGCGATGCGCCGATTGCTCGCCGAAAAAGTGTATGCGCATACGAGTGGGTACGACGCGGCCATCGCCCAGTGGTTCGCGGCACAGCGCGGCGAGCCGTTTCCTATGCACTACCCGCTGACCTTCGAAAAGCAGCAGACGCTCCGCTACGGCGAGAATCCGCAACAGCGTGCGGCCTTTTACGTGGAGCGTGCGGACGCTGGCCTCGGCGCACTCAAGCAGCTTGGCGGCAAGGAGCTCTCGTTCAATAATCTGCTTGACCTCGAGGGGGCGTTACTCGCGATTGAACCATTCGCAGCGGACCACGCGTGTGCCATCATCAAGCATACGACGCCTTGTGGACTGGCAACCGGCCCCACCGCGCTGGATGCGTACCGGAAGGCGCTGGCCTGCGATCCGGTATCGGCATTCGGATCGGTGATCGCGTTCAACGTGCCAGTTGACGTGGCAACGGCCGATGCGATCAGCAGCCTCTTCGTCGAGTGCGTCGTGGCGCCGTCGTTTAGCCCAGACGCTGTCGAGACGCTGGTACGGAAGAAGAATCTTCGCGTCCTGGCGGGTGTGGCGCGCTGGCCGGCCGGCGGCATGGACTACAAGCGTATCCGGGGAGGGCTGCTGGTCCAGGACCGGGCACCGTTGCCATCAGTGGTGGGACAATGGGCGACGGTCACCAAACGACGACCCACGAGCGACGAACAGCGCGATCTGGCCTTTGCATGGCGCGCTGTGGCCAGTGTGAAGTCGAACGCGATCGTCCTCGTGCGCAATGGCGCCACGATCGGGATCGGCGCTGGTCAGATGTCCCGCGTCGACGCGTCGTTCGTGGCTGTGCACAAAGCCGGAAGCGCTGGCCACCCAACCGCCGGTGCAGCGCTCGGCTCCGATGCCTTCTTTCCGTTTCGCGACGGGATCGATCAATCGGCGGCGGCCGGGATACGGGCAATTGTCCAGCCCGGCGGTTCCGTGCGCGACGCCGAAGTGATCGCCGCAGCGGACGAGCACGACATCGCCATGGTCTTCACCGGAGAGCGGCTGTTCCGTCATTAGTGCTTCATTAGTGCCCGCGCATACGGCAGCCCGTTCACGAGTGCCCGCGCATACGGCAGCCCGTTCACGCGACAGCCGACAGCGGCTCCGTTGTCTCACCGCGCCCCTTCTGCCAACTTTGGGGCTGCATCTGTGCCAGTCGGTTCCCCGCTGGACGTAATGAACCCTTCCGATCACCTCATGACCGTGGCAGCATCCGTTTCCGCGACCGCCGCCGTCGGGTCCGCCACTGCGTCCCGAAGCAGTGCCGTTGATCTCGACTATCGCCCGTCGTACCTCGCCGCGGCGGTTGCAGGCCTCGCGGTATTTTTGCTCTACATCCTGACGCTCGCCCCAACGACGTCGATGTGGGACACCAGCGAGTACATCACGGCCGCGTTTGTGCTCGGCATTCCGCATCCGCCGGGGAATCCGCTGTTTGTGCTGATCGGTCGCGTGTTCGCCATCCTGCCCATCGCGCCCAGCGTAGCGATGCGCATCAATGTGCTTGCGGCGGTGTCGAGTGCCGTGTCTGCTGGCTTCTGGTTCCTCGTCACCGAGCGCGTGCTGGTGAGTTGGATGCCGCGCCGCTGGCAGCGCATTGCGGGTGGCTCCCTCGCCGCGCTGATCGGCGCCACCGCGTTCACGGTGTGGAATCAGTCGGTGGTGAACGAAAAGGTGTACACGGTCTCGTTGCTTGGTCTGGCCGTGATTTGCTGGCTGATGGTGCTCTGGTGCGACGAACCGGACGGCAATTCCGGCGATCGACGATTGGTGCTCGTGGCGTATCTGCTCGGGTTGGGCTACGCAAACCATATGGCCGGCATGCTCGCGGCGCCGGCCGTGGGGTTGGCGGTGTTGCTGCGCGCGCCGAGAACGGTGCTGCGTTGGAAGTTGATTGTGGTTTGCCTCGCGGCCCTGGTGTTCGGCATGACACCGTTCGCCACGCAGCCGATTCGCGCGGCGCACTTCCCTGCGATTAACGAGGGCGAACCAACCGGCTGCGCCATGAAGCTGGAGGCCAAGTGCACCTTTAGTGCGCTCACGTACGAGCGCTTCATGTACAACTTTAACCGCGGTCAGTACGGAAAGCCTGAACTCGGAGAGCGACAGGCGCCGATCACTGCGCAGTTTGGCATGTGGTGGATGTACTTCAAGTGGCAATGGCTGCGAGACGCGTACAACACCAACCCTGGGCTGCAGAACGGGCTCGCCGTCTTCTTCTTCATTCTGTCGCTGCTCGGCGGCTGGATGCACTACAAACGAGACCGTCGCAGCTTCCTCTTTTTCGGCCCATTGGTCTTCACGATGACGATCGTGTTGATCTTCTACCTGAACTTCAAGTACGGGCATTCGCAGTCGCCGGAGCTGGGCGAGTCGGTGAACCGCGAAGTGCGTGACCGAGATTATTTCTACCTCTGGAGTTTCTCGGCGCTCAGCGTGTGGGCGGCGTTAGGGCTCGTGTACATCTGGGAGACCGTCGCCAGTTTGTTCGGCGCCGACGATGTGCG
>JANMKU010000223.1:0-3351 GCA_031372205.1 Gemmatimonadaceae bacterium
GATCTCGATGTAACGCACGACATCATGCATGGTGCCTGTCGAGGATTGTGCTGTGGAGTGCATCGCGTTTCTCCGCGTGAGTGTTGTGGTGTGCGCATGCAAGCGGAACCCGCGCACCTCGCCATGATGCGGTGCCTTTGCGCGGCAGTGCAGGCGTCACCGCGTACCCACGAATGGTACCGCGAGACTCGTCGCTGGTCCGCACCGAAGCACCGCGTCCGTGGCCAATTCACCGCGCTACGCGCGCGTCGTGCGACGAGCCCGATCCTCCTCCCACTCAACAAACGGGCCGTCAAAGTCGACAAGGCGCGTACCGTCAAACCACCAGACGCGCGTCGCAACCTCGCGCAGAAACGCGCGGTCATGGCTCACCAGTAGCACAGTGCCATCGTAGTCGGACAGCGCGTCTTCGAGTACTTCGATATTTTCGACGTCGAGATGGTTGGTCGGTTCATCGAGAATGAGGAGATTGGCGCGCGACAATGCGATGAGCGCCAGCGCCACGCGTGCGCGCTCGCCACCGCTCAGGCTACTGATTTCGCGAAGAACCTCGTCACCACTAAAGCCGAACGCGCCCAGATGGTTTTGCACGTTGCCGCGGTTCCAGAGCGGACGCTGTTCCTGTATCGCGTCGAACAACGATTTGCGAAGCGGCAAGTCTGCCAGGTCCTGACGGAACCACGCCGGTGCAATCGACCCGCCGATGCGCGCACTGCCATGCGCCGGTGCGCGATCGCCAATGATCGTAGAAATAAACGACGACTTACCTGCGCCGTTCGGTCCAACCAGCGCGACGAAATCATTGCGCCGCAGCACCGCGGTAAAGTCGTCAACGAGTACGCGGCCGGGAACTTCAACGCGCAGCGAATCGATCGCGATCACCTGATCACCCCCGCGCTCGGCGGGATCGAAGTGCAGGGTCATTGCGGCGGGATCGCCCGGTGGAGGCGCCAGGCGCGGCAGGCGCTCGAGCCGCTTGCGCTTGCCCTTCGCCTGGAACGAGTTGACGCCGGCGAGGTTGCGCATGATGTAGTCCTGTTCCTTCTTCACATACGCGCGCTGCTTCTCCAACTCGCGCTCGCGCGTTAACCGACGCTCGGCGCGCTGCGGCACGAACTGACTGTAGTTCCCCTTGTACGCCTCGCTGGTTTTCGCCTCAACGTGCAGGATGTTCGTGCAGATCGCATCGAGAAACGCGCGATCGTGCGACACGACAATCACCGTCTCGCTGGCATCCGTGAGCCAGTCCTGCAGCCAGGTCGTGGTGTCGAGGTCCATGTGGTTCGTCGGTTCGTCAAGCAGCAACAGGTCAGCGGGCGCGATCAGTTGCGCGGCCAGCCCCACGCGCCCCCGCTCACCGCCTGAAAGCGACGACACCAGACGCGTCTTCGACTCCTCGGCATCAAAACCCAGTCCCTGAAGCACGGCATCGACACGGGCGTGGTATTCGTAGCCGCCCAGGTCGGCGAAACGCTCCTGGTCATGTCCAAAGCGTTCCAAAAACTCGTCGGTAACGCGTTCGCCCAACTCGCCGAGCGCTGTTGCCTGCTCCGCGATGCGTTGCTCGAGGAGCGTCACGTCACGCCAGGCTGCGGCTCCGGCCTGCCACACCGTGGTGGCGCCTTCGAAGGCGCGGTGCTGGTCGAGCAGCGCGTGCCGGAGTCCGGGCTTCCTCGCCACGCTCCCGACGTTGGGTTGACGATCTCCCGTGATGACATTGAAGATGGACGTCTTTCCAGCACCGTTCCGCCCGATGATGCCCCACCGTTCGCCTTGGGCAACGGTGAAGGTGATGTTCTTGAAGAGTTCGGTCGCGCCGAACGAGATGCCGACGTTGGAGACGGAGAGCAGGGTCACGCGAGTGGGGAGAGGATCTGAACATGGACGCCGCGGCAGATAGTGATGCTGCGCGCGGCGCGGCACCTACGCAAAGTACAGCGGGGTCGGAACAAATTGTGGCCAAGGGCACTTATGCCAAGGCTTTGATACGGTCATGCACACCGGCGATTCAAACGATTGTGTGCCATCGCCCGTCCCATACGAATTACGCCAACTCGTTGCCCTTCGTCCGGAGTTGCCTGTGTTGTTTCGTTCGTCCGCCCCGATGATCACCGCTCTGCTGGTTTCTGGGATCAGCACCTCCCGAAGCGCGACGCTGCATGCCCAGCAGCCTTCTGTCGATACGAGCATCTACCAACCACGCACGCTTGGCACGGTGGACATCGCGCACGATCTCGCGTTGCTGCGCCAGTCGCTCGAGCAAGTGCATGCAGGCTACGATCGCTACGTGCCGCGACGCGTGATGGATACGGCGTTCGCGCGACTCGAACGGCGGGCTGCGACGCCAATGACCGACGTCGCGTTCTATCGAGAAGTCGCACTACTGTTGGCAAAGATTCGTTGCAATCACACCAAAGCCGAATATCCTGCCGCGTTACAACAATATCGGGAAACACACGATACGCATTTGCCGTTTCGCGCACGCATTTTTGGCAAGCGCCTCTTCGTCGATACGAGTGCATCGGCAATGCTGGCGCACGGAACGGAGGTCGCGAGCATCAACGGCGTGACTGCTGACTCGATCATCGTCAAACTTTCGCGCTTTGCTGCAGTCGATGGCTTCACGGACTTTGCGCGCACCACCCTGCTCGAACGTGACAGCGACTTGATGGGCTCAGACCTGGACCACTATTGGCCCATTGAATTCGGTTTTGCGAAGACGTGGAACGTGGAGACAATCGACACGTCGGGAAAGCATGGCACCAGTATGCTCGCACCAATCAGCTACACCTCGTGGAAATCGCTTGGCGGCGACACTGCGTCGCTCGATTTTGTAAGCGGTACGCACCTGACTATGCGTAATGATGCGAACGCGGTGTTGACGATTCGGAGCTTCGTCAACTATCGCAAGCCAGTGAATGCCGATTCGCTCTATCGCTCACTGTTCGCTCAGCTGAGCAAACGGCACGTCAAACAATTGGTGATCGACCTGCGCGACAATGGTGGCGGTTCGGACGACGCGTCCAACGCGCTCCTGCCGTATCTCACGGATGTGCCGGTGCAACCCGTGAACGCGTCGCGTCGGCGCACGATAAGCATCGCTGCGTCGCTGCGAAAATCGTTCTCCACATGGGGTGATGCGAGCGCAGTCTTTGCGCCCGCCGATTCGCTGTTTATGCGGGGCTCGGGCGGCATGTTCGTCGAGCGTGCCGTACCCGAACGCTTTCGGCCAGCACCCGAACGATTCACCGGGCGTGTCTCGGTGCTCACCGGCAAGCGCAACGCGTCTGGTGCGACGATGCTCATTGCGGTACTGCAGCAAATCGGTGCGCGTACCGGACGGCTGCGTGT
>JANMKU010000251.1:0-4235 GCA_031372205.1 Gemmatimonadaceae bacterium
GGATGGGTTGAAAGCGCAGCTGGATAAGGCGATTGGTGGGGTGAAGATGTAACTAACAAACAGCGGGCACGCGGAGGCGCGGGGGCGCGGGGAACCGCAACATCGGCAAGATGACTGCGAGTTCTCCGCGCTTCCGCGCCTCCGCGTGCCCGCTGTTTGTTAGTTCGGCATTAGCGCACGTCCCTGCGCCACCGTCACCACCCGAATACCCGTAGCCTTGATGTAGGTGACAATCTCCTGAAAACGCGTCGGCGTCATCGACAGGTTGTCCCCACCGCTCGGCAACAGGTCGTGCACACAGATGATGAACCACTGCTTGTTCGCTTTGGCCGCCCCCGCCGAACAAATAGCACGGGGCCTGCAACAACACATGCGTCAGGGCACCACGACGCACCCCTCAACCTTGGTACAGTTGGGATCGAGTGGCGGCAGCTTCAGTCGCGCGAGTTCTTTGTTCACCGCCGCCAGGTCCGTCTTCCACACGATATCCAGCTTGTCGGTGTAGCCTTTCAGTTCCTTCGTCAGGATGCTGAAGATCTCTGGCATGCTGTTGTTGGGCGGGCCGTCGCCGCGTTCCGACATCGACAACAAGTTCGCGATGCGGTTGTTGACTTTGATCGGAAAGTTGAGCGGATCCTGCCCGCTTTGATTGCGCACCTGATAGACCGTTTCCTCAACTGCGGACGCATTCGTTTTGAGTGTTTCGCCAGCGGACTTGAGTGCGGCATCGTCAGCCGCTTTGGTGAGACGCTGCACGAGTTGCGCTTTGACGCGACGAATCGCGATCACCGCGTTGTTGGCCTCCGTCGCCTTGTCGCGCACCTTGCGACCGAACTGGTATTGCTTGTGCAAATCCGCGTCGGTCACGTCGGGCAGCATTGGATTGCGCTTGACGATGAGTGGTACCGTGAACGTCTGGCCGTCGGCGACGAGACGAATCGTGTACTTCCCCGGCGGCACAGCCGGACCGTTCGTGCCGGCGCCCCAGAGAATCATGCCGGGAAAACTTTCGATCGGCTGCGTGCGCAAATCCCACTGCAAACGGTTGAGGCCCTTCGCTGCCGGGAGTGGAATCGCGCCACCGCCGCGACGACCACCACCGCCACCGGCAGGGGCGTTGGGATTGGCCGGCGTGGTGTCCACTTCAAACGTGCGCATGATACCACCAACCGAATCGACGATCTGCAACACCGCACGCTTGGGCACACTCTTGAGCGCATAAGAAAACGTCACCGCAGGACCGGACCGCACGGCGACCGGCGGCGCGTACAGGTGCGTTTCGGCGGCAAGTACCGTTGGTGTTGCCTGACGCAGTGGCGCGATGTTGTCGAGCACCCAGAATCCGCGACCGTGCGTGGCGATCGCCAACTCGTTCGCTTCCACAATGAGATCCGCAATGGGCGTACTGGGCATGTTGAGCGACAGCTGCTGCCACGACGCCCCGTCGTCATACGAAATACGCACGCCATGTTGCGTGGCGGCGTACAGCAGGCCCTTGCGCATCGGATCTTCGCGCACCGCATGCACGTATTCGTCAGCGGCCAGTCCGCTCACAATCTTTGTCCACGTCTTGCCGTAGTCCGCTGTTTTGAAGATGTACGGCGACCGATCGTTGAGCAGTGGTTTGCGCACCGAGATGTAGGCCGCGCCCGCATTGAACGCTGACGCGTCGATCTGACTGACCCGCCCGAAGTCGGGCATTTCTTTCGGCGTCACGTTCGCCCACGTCTTGCCGCCATCGCGCGTCACATGCACCAGTCCGTCGTCCGAGCCGGTCCAGATGACGTTCGCGTCTTTCTTGCTCGGTCCGACAGAAAAAATGACGCCGTACACTTCGGGACCATTCATGTCGCCAGTAATCGGACCACCCGACTTCTCCTGCGTTTCCGGCGCATGACGCGTGAGGTCACCACTCAGCGCGGTCCACGTGCGACCGCCGTCCATCGTGCGCCACAAGCGTTGCGACGAGACAAACAGCATGCGCGGATCGACCCGGGAAAACACGATCGGATACGTCCACTGCCATCGTTCCTTGATGTCCTTCGACGGTTCGCCCGAGTAGAACCACGGATACGGGTTTACTTCACGCGACAATCCGGTGCGACGGTTGAACTTGTCGAGGTACCCACCGTTATTCGTTCCGGAATAGAACAGATCCGGATCCTTCGGGTCGGCACCGATGTAACCTGGCTCGCCTCCGCCAGCTGCATAGGAAACGGCAACACCACCCGCCGTGGGATCACCGCCACCACCGCCGCCACGCCCGCCGCGTCCACCGCCGCCCTGATTCCAGTTGAAGGGAATGCAGAGTGTGCTGTTGTCCTGCTGCGAACCGCAGAGGTGGTACGGAAGTCCGGCCGTCGCAATGACATGGTAGAACTGCTCGGTGGGAAAGTCCTGCGCCGTCCACGCCCGTCCCGTATTCGTCGACACGGAACTACCGCCATCATTGGCGACCACAAGGTGCGCCGCATCATCGGGATCGATCCACAAGTCGTGGAAGTCGCCGTGTGTCCCGTTGTCGATGCCGGTCATCGTCTTCCCACCATCCGTCGAACGGAACATGGTGGTGTTCTGCATGTAGACGACGTCGGCGTTCTTGTGGTCGGCGAAGACGTGGGTGTAGTAGAACGCGCGCTGACGAATGGAGCGATTGTCGTTGACGAGCGCCCACGTTGCGCCGGCATCATCGCTCTTGAACAATCCGCCGTTGTCGTTCTCCACGAGCGCATACACACGATTGGCATTTGCCGCCGTCAACGCCACACCAATGCGGCCGACAAGCCCCGACGGCATGCCTTTGTTGCGCGTGATCTCGGTCCACGTTTCGCCACCGTCGGTGCTCTTGAACAAGCCACTGCCGGCGCCGCCACTCGACATCTGGTATTCCTTGCGATACGCCTCCCACATCGCGGCGTACAACACGTTTGGATTGGTACGATCAATCGCAATGTCGATCGCGCCGGTCTTGTCGTCGCGAAACAGCACCTTGCGCCACGTCTTCCCACCGTCCGTGCTCTTGAACACGCCGCGCTCCGCACTCGGCACACTGTACTGGCCAAAGACGGCCGCATAGACAATGTCCGGATTGCTTGGGTGGATGCGGATTTTCGAAATCGCGTCTACGCCGCGGAAGCCGATGTGCGTCCACTTCTTGCCGCCATCAATGCTTTTGTACATGCCGTCGCCCGGCATGATGTTGCCGCGAATGCACGTTTCGCCGGTGCCGATGTACACCACGTCGGGGCTCGACTCGCTGACCGCCACCGCGCCCACCGAGGCACTGGTGATCTGGCCATCCGTGACCGGGCTCCAGGTATCGCCGGCGTCACTGGTCTTCCAGAGCCCACCACCGACGGCGCCGAAATAGGCTTCCTTCGGACGCCCTTTCACGCCACTGGACGCAATCGATCGACCGCCCTTATCAGGACCGACGTTCCGCCAGCGAAAGTTGCTGAGGAACGCCGAGTCGAGGACGACTGGAGCCAATTGCGCGGCGGCCGGGTTGGCGACAGTGGCAGGACGGCCGGAGCGCGGCGCCTGCGCGTGCGCTGCCGCGGCGACGGTGAGGAAGGCACCAAATGCCAGAGCGAATGGCGCTAAACGCGGTGCGGACAACAGCGGACGCGACGGAAGCATTCGCGAGTCTCGGTTAGAGGCGGAACTGGGGATTGGCAACCTTCAACCTAGCCCCGAGAGCCGCCGTCGTCACGCCACCGCGGCTTCTACTTGCTCGCCTTGTCCGTCCACAGCGCCGGGTAGCGCTTCTGCAGGTCGTCCAGCTTGGGCAAGTCGTTGTAGACGATGTACGGCTGCGTCATATGCGAGACGAGGTAATTCTGATGATAGCTTTCCGCGTCATAGAACGACGCGAGCGACGCGACCTGCGTGACGATGGGTCGCGAGAACGCCTTGTCCTTGGTCAGTTTCGCGATATACGCGACCGCGGCCTGTTGCTGCTCCGCATTGGCAAAGAACACCGCCGACCGGTATTGCGTGCCCACGTCCGGCCCCTGCCGATTGAGCTCCGTCGGGTTGTGCGCCACGGAAAAGAACACTTGCAGCAGGGTCTCATACGACACAATGGCCGGGTCAAACACCACCTTGACGGCCTCCGCGTGCCCCGTTCGTCCGCTGCTGACCGACTCGTAGTCCGGCTTCACTACTGTGCCGCCGGCGTACCCGGAGACAACATTGGTGACACCTTTGACATGTTCAAACACGGCCTCCACTCC
>JANMKU010000258.1:0-2651 GCA_031372205.1 Gemmatimonadaceae bacterium
ACGCGAGCCCAAGCACCTTACCCGACGCCCCCGCTCGTGAACGCTGCCTCGGTGCAACGGCCGCTCGCCACCGCCCTCGCCGAACGCGCGCCGATGGAGCGGGCGACGGCGTTGGCCCGATTGACGCGCTACGCCGCCGACTCGTCCAGCAGTCGGTAGCCTGCCGTGACAAAATCCTGATCGAACGCAAATGCGGTCTTGATGCGCTCGCGCTTCATCAGGGCGAAGGTCACCGCATCGGTCAGTGAAAAGCGCTGATCGCCGAAGCGCTCAAGCCAGGAACTGTTTGCCGCATCGATGAGGTCGAGCGTGACCTCGCGCCACTCATACGCGGGGTCCTGGCGCAGCGTGGTCAGGATGCTGCGCGCGACCGCCGGCCCGCGACGCTGCAGCATGTGCCCGTGCAGTTCCGCGAGGACGAGCACGGATCCAACCCATCGACCACCGAGCGTGACGAAGCGCCGCGCGGTAGTGACGGCGCGCGCGTGGTACTGGTCGCGCGGACTCGCCAGCGCCAGTAAGGCGCCCGTATCAATCGCCACCCGGGTCATCTGCCTCCCCGATGCGGTACAGATATTCGTCGTGCCGCGCGGCGAGGTCCGTCGGGATATCGTCAGCGGCGCCGAGCGATCCGATCAACCGGTCGAGTGACGCCCCGGGTTGGCGTTCCGCCAAGATGTCTGCCGCCACTCGGCGCAGTCCACGACGCAAGATCTCGGTTTGCGGGAGGGCGCTCCGGCGGGCGGCCTCCAGCAACAGGTCGCGGTCGTCTTGGGCGAGATACACTTGCACTGGCTCGCGGACCTGTTTCGGCGGCTTAGACATGCATGTACATTATCGAACGTGCATGCACAATGTCAATGCAATCTCAGATTCCGCACCGGGTACAGCCGGAACCTCATCCGCGCGCGAGCACCCACCCGGGGAACACAGACAACAGAATCGAGGCGGCAAGACAGAGGAGCGCGGCGCTTCGCGCGAACACCGGCGCGGTCGTCGAAGGCTGTGCCGAACTTACGAGGATGCCGGCCGCGTGCGCATCACCGTGGGCCGCAGGTGCTATGCGCTCGGGAGTGGCGTGCGCGACGGCACTCATGAACATGAACTGGATCACGCGCAGGTAGAAATAGATCCCCAGATAGCTCCCGACGAGACCGACTACGGCATACGTGGTGTATCCAGCGGCAAGCACATTGCGGAAGATCAGGAACTTGGCCGTAAAGCCGGGGAACGGCGGAATGCCGGCCAGGGAGAGCATGGCAACACCAATGACAAGCGCCGCGAACGGGTCGCGCTGGTACAATCCCTTCAGGTTGTCGAGACGGTCTCGCTCGACGTCGTTAGGATGCGACGGTAGGGCAGCGAAGGCGAGCACATTCAACAGCCCGTACGCGAGCACATAGAACGTCACCGCCTGAAAGCGCCCGGGCCCGTCACCCAGCAGCGCGTAGAACAAATAGCCGGCGTGCGCGATGCTTGAGTAGGCAATCATGCGACGGAACGACAGCTGTCGCATGGCCGTCAGATTGCCCCACACAATCGAGATGAGCGGAAATACAGCCAGCAGGTCGGCGATCGGCGAGACCACCGGTGCCGCCGCGAACAGACGCACGACAGCAAGCAGCACGCCAGCCTTGATGATCGCCGCCATGTAGGCAGTGACCGGCACACTGGCGCCTTCATACGCGTCAGGCGCCCACGCATGGAACGGTACCACCGCAGCTTTGAGGAAGAATGCGAGGAGAATCAGCACGACGGCTGCGCGCGACATCAAGTCGGATGCGCCGAGTGCCGTCGCAAAAGCGCTGATTTCGGTGGAGCCCGAGACACCAAAGAGCAGGGAGACGCCCATAAGGAACATCGCGGTCGCTGATCCGCCCAGCACGAGATACTTAAGCGCCGCTTCCGCGCTCTCCGGCCGACGAAAGGCCAGCAGGATGAGCGCGTATACCGGCAACGACATTAGCTCGAGGCCGAGAAACATCGTCAGAAAACTGTCTGCGGAAATGAGCAGGCAGACGCCATACAACGACGAGAGCAGGAGCGCCGAAAACTCGCCGCCGTCGAATTCGCCACGGGACATGAGCAGCACGGGTATCGTCAGCGCCAGCACGATGGCCTTGGCGAGCGATGTGGACGGTGTGACAGCGAACTGGCCGGGAAACGGTGCGCCGCTAAATCCATTGGCGAACATGGAGCCGGCGACGACTGCCGCTGTGGCCACGGCTATGCTCGCGATGACCAGCGCTGCGCGCGTTCCGCGTCCAATGATCTCGACGATCAGCACCAGCACCAATCCAGCCAACAGCACATGCTCCGGGAGCATCGCCGCCAACGTGAGTTGCGCGTTCACGGTGCGCTCCGCGACACGCTACCGGTGGGCAGTCGCGACGTCGTCACGAGTCGCTGATACGCTTTGGCGGCGGACTCCGAGTTGCGCATCGCACTGTCTGGGAACAAGCCGAGGGCAAACACCGCGATCACGATGACACCAAGAATTGTGCGTTCGCGCGTGTTGAGATCCTTGAGCGGCTGATGCGGCGCGTTCTCCGCACCGAACAGGAAGCCCATGGCAAAGCGCAACATGTAGAGGGCGCCGAGGACAACACCGGATACCGCGGTGACCGCCAAGACCAGCGTATATGACGAGC
>JANMKU010000300.1:0-5488 GCA_031372205.1 Gemmatimonadaceae bacterium
ACGCAATCAGCAACTTGCGCGCAAGCGCAACGATCCCGATGCGGCGCACGCGTGGTCCGCCGTAGGCGAATCGGTCCCGATACCATTGACTGAGCGCATCGTGCAGTGGAAGTATCTGTCGGTCCGCTCGCAGCAGAAGCCAGCAGCATCCCCGCGGCGGCCGCAAGATACAGATGCGTGAGAAAATTTCATGAGGAGTAAACGATAACTGGAGTCACATTCTACGGCGTCGTGCGGGGCCAGAAGTGATCGATGCGTGTGAACATCGCCGCGAACGCGTCGATCCCATCCCACAGATTCTGTAGTCGGAGATTCTCGTCTTTGGCGTGCTGATTGTCGTCGTGGTTGGCGATGGGAAAAACGATCAGCGGTACGCCGAGCGTCTGCTCGAAAATGGCGGTTGGGAGCGTACCGCCCATCGTGGGTACGCGCAGGATGGGCTTCCCGAGCATCTCGTCCATCGCGCCGAGGAGCGCGCTCGCGAGCGGGGAGTCGGCGCTGACGCGTGTGGCGGCGTCGCCGGTGCCCCAGCTGAGCCGCACGACTTTGCGGTGGGTAAGTCGCTCCTGATCCGTTGCGGCCGTGTGCGTGACGTACCAGCCATTGGCGACTAGATGCGCCTCAACAAGCACGCGGATCCGCTCAGGGGTCTGCTTGGGTACGAGTCGGAAGTCGATCGATGCCTTCGCGTCGGTCGCAATCGCATTTGTCGCGGCACTCTCCACATTGCCGACGCGGATGCCGCGCACATTGAGCCCCGGCAGCAGCAGACGTTCGGCGAGCAGCGCATCGTTCGCTTCGGTGCCGCCGAGGAGGAGTTCCTGGCGAAGGGCTGCATCGGCTTTCGGTAACGCGCGCGCCGCGGCGATTTCTTTTTGTGTCGGCGGCGTGACGTTGTCCTGAAATCCCTTGACCAGGATTTTACCGTCAGCATCGCGCAGCGACGTAATGAGCTCGGATATCAGGATCCCCGGATTCGGTGCCCAGTTGCCGTAGTGGCCGCTGTGCAGTGCGCGACTTGGCCCGTACACCGTGAGCTCGAGCCCCATTGATCCGCGAACGCCCAGTACCACCTGCATCTGTCGGCTCGCGTGCACCGGCGAATCGCAAAAAATCCAACCGTCGCTGGCAAGCAGCGTCGCGTGCGTTTTGAGAATCTGCTCAAGGTGTACCGACTCCGATTCCTCCTCGCCTTCAAAGAAGAACTTGAGATTGACGCTCTGTGGCGTCCCGGTGGCTTTGATAGCGTCGAGCGCGGCGAGGATCGCGATGATCGCGGCTTTGTCGTCCCCTGCGCCGCGCGCGAAGATGCGCGCTTCGGGATCGAGTCGACCGGAGTCGGCGAGCGGAGTGTCCACCCACGCGCCTCCGCGCTGCACGCGAAACGCCGGCGTGAACGGAGCGCCGCCCTGCCACTCGCTCGCGTTCACCGGTTGACCGTCGTAGTGGGCGTAGAGCACGAGCGTCCTGGTGGCGTTTTTTGCTTTGAGTTCGCCGTATACGACGGGTGGCCCGCCGCGCGTTTCGAGCAACTGCGTTGTGATGCCGCGGCGTTGCATGAGCGCGGTGATAGCCGTAGCGTTGCGACGGAGGTTGGCGGTGTCGCGCGTGACGTTCGGAAGCGCCAACAGTGCGTTCATTTCGCGGACGATCGCGACCTCACGCTGCGCGCGCCACTCACGAACGGGTCCGCGCGTACTTTGAGCGAGCAACGTCATCGGTGCAGCGAGAGCACAAAGCGCGGCGAAAGGGTGCATGGAATGTCCGGTTGATGAATGGGCAACGATGATACAACTTTACACCATGAAGTCTTCCTTGACGATGGCCGCGATGGTCACGGCGTTCGCGGTTACGCCTGCGCTCGTGCGCGCACAGCACACGTCGGCGGCTCTCGATATGCGTGCGGCCGGACGATTTGCCGCGCTGGCGTTGGCGTGCGTGCAGCAAGAATATCCGAGCAAGATCACGCACATCCTCAATTCTGCGGCGGATGCAAAGCCACCGCACGAACTCACGCCGGCATTCTACGGATGCTACGACTGGCATTCGTCGGTGCATGGTCATTGGATGCTCGTCCGCCTGATCCGCACGTTTCCCAATGCCCCGTTCGCAACCGCGGCGCTTGCCACGCTCAAGGCGAATCTCACACCGGCGCACATCGCGGGCGAAGTGGCGTATCTCAATGCGACCGGCCGAGAGTCATTTGAACGTCCCTACGGCTTGGCCTGGCTGCTGCAACTCGGCGCCGAGTTACGCGAAATGCCTACGCGCGATGCCGCGACCCTCTCGGCGGCGCTTGCGCCACTTGAGTACGCATCGGTCGCGCGACTCAAGAGTTGGATACCCAAACTGGCGTATCCCATTCGCGAGGGTGAGCACGCGCAGACGGCGTTCGCGTTCGGCCTCATTCTCGACTACGCGCGCAATAGAGATCATGCGCTGACCGCAATGGTCACGGCAAAAATTCGCGAGTTTCATTTCACCGATCGCGATTGCCCGATCAACTACGAACCGTCTGGCCAGGACTTCGTTTCACCTTGCATCGCCGAAGCCGATCTGATGCGTCGCATCTTGCCACCTGCCGAGTATGCCACGTGGTTGAAGACATTTCTTCCGCGAATTCCGACGACCAACGTCGGCACGTGGTTGCCGATCGGTGTAGTGACCGACAAGACCGACGGCAAACTCGCACATCTCGATGGCCTCAATCTCAGTCGCGCGTGGATGCTCGAGGGCATCGCGTCTGGGTTGCCCGCGAACGATTCACGCCGAGGTGCGCTTCTGGCCGCCGCGCAGATACACGCGACTAGTGGACTCGCTGCTGTGACTGGAGAGCACTACACGGGTGGACATTGGCTTGGAAGTTTCGCCACGTACTTGACCACGCACCGTGGGATTGAAGGCAAGTGAGACGCCTCGCGAGCTTCACACGCCGAGAACGAGGCGCATCCCGTCGGCGATCGCCGCCATTGTGCGCGGACGAAGTCGTCCGGTGTACTCCTCGAGGAAACTCTTGTCGACGGTCACGATTTGCGAGATGTTCGCAACCGAGTCGGTCGGCAGACCCGACTCCCGTGCCGACACCCGGACGTTGCCCGGGGCTGCTGCCTGCATCGGATTCGAGGTGAGAGCGACGGCAATGACCGTGCGGATCTGGCTCATGTTGAAGGCATCGGTTTGCACAACTACCATTGGGCGTCGATAGCCTGGCTCCGATCCCGCCGGCTCGGGCAGGCTGGTCCACCACACCGTTCCGCGGCGGATGAGCGCAGGCTCGGGCGGCTGGCGCCGCTTCACCACTGCTCGTGCGGGAGAGACCGGGCCTGCAACGCCGCCAGGCCGAGATCCGGTTGCTCATCGGCAGCATTGGCGTGGACCGCATTGAGGCGCTCCGTCACCAGCGTCTGGTCATGCTGTGCGATGAACTCCGCGACCGCATTTGCAAAGAGCTCACTTCGCGACATCCCAAGGTGATGAGCGAGGGACTCGGCAGATTCAAAGAGGGCGTCGGGGAGTGAGATGGCGGTCTTCATCCGAAGAGTATAACTGCGGTTATACCGGACGGCAAGTCCGCCACTTTACAGCCAACGCATCGGGCTCGGAACGCGCTCACGGTGTCAGGTGGCGCAGTTCCTCGTCGGTGCCTTCGAGCCGCGCCTCCGCTCGGCGTGCTATTCGAAGCGTGGTCGTGCCCAACAGGCTCCCGATGCCACCGAATCCCACAGTTCCGGCGACGAGCACACCCAGGGGAAGAGTAGGTCCGGTTGCGGCCAGCGCGAGGAGAGCAGGGAGGCTCCCGGCCGCGACGAATCCCCATAAGGCAACACGTCGCGTGGACAGCGTCGCGAGGGAGTGGCCACGCTCCCGACGCGCGAGCAGCCACGCAAAGAGGCCACCGGCCACGCCCCCGACGAGGAGCCCCCGCACCGCAACGGCGACAAGTTCGCGCGCCCCGAAAATTGAGGAGGGCACCAGCCCCGTGGCGAGACCGAGGGCAAGGGAGCCGGTCGCGAGCGTCGAGAGTGCAATGCCCCAGGTGACGGCAATGCCGAAGATTCCGCGAAATCGTCGACCGTTCTCCATACTCGAACCTCGCGCGCGCTGATAGGGAACGGCCAAACAACCTACGATCTCGACGTACCGAGGTTTCGAATGCAGCGAGACGCGCCTCTATCCGTCGGCTTGGTGATTAGCTCCCAAGGCTCGCATCGTTCGCCGCCTCGAGGTCGTCCTGACTGCCGTGGCGGCGGGCCGTTCCTCTGCGATCTCCTGCACGCGCTCAGGCGCGAGCGGCGACCACACGACGCGGATCGGCGGTGCAGCGGGGCCGTCGTCGACTCAGGCCGTGCGCTTTGGTGCGGGCACCAGCGCTCGCAACCGTGCCAACACGAGCGCTTGGGCCGTATCGTGGGGGGATGCGCTGTCCCGCCGCGAGTTGGGCCTCCGCGATCCGGACATCCTCGGCGAGTTCGGCGCGCTCAATGAGGAGGACGCGGTTTCCTCTTGATGAGCGCCCACGACTGATGAAGTTCAAAGCGCCGAGCAGCGCGCGATCAAACAAACGCGAGCGCAGCGAGCTACCAACCCGCCCGTCTGCAGCAAGCAAGGCTAGACAGTGGCGAGGATGCGATCGATGTGTGCGCGCAGCGACGGGATGCGCGTCTGATCGAGATCGACGCCGAAGTAGTCGTGAATCAGGCGATCCCGCATGCCCGCCATCGCCCGCCACGGCACCTCCGGATGCTGCATCCGCATCGCCTTGGGGATGCGTTTCGTGGCTTCGCCGATGATTTCAAAACTGCGAATGCAGGCGCGCTGCAGCAGTGCGTCCTCCAGAAACGCGTCACGACTCACGCCGACCGTGGCATCCGCGAGGAAGGTCGCTTCGGCCGCGATATGGCGCAGGTATTCACGCGGCGCGAAGGACATCCTGCGCTTCAGCGAGAATATACGGTCGCAAGAACGGCGAGAGCGACTCCACGGTCACCAGCTCGACCGCATGCTGCAGCGCGGCCTCCAGAAGATCGCCGAGGTCCAAGAGGTGCTCGAACGTCTTTTCGCCCGGCTCGAACTCCACGAGGACATCCACGTCACTGTCGGGGCGCGCATCATTGCGTTGCACGGATCCAAACAGGGCGAGGCGGCGCACGCCTAGGCCAAGAATGTCGGCACGGGCGGCGGCGAGACAGGATTCGACATCGGCACGAGTCAACACGCGAGTAGGCATACATTTAATTTAGGTGATCGATCCGGGCATCGCACGCCGATCGCCGCGTCGAGTCGCCCACGCCGCTGGTCACGTGACTGAGGTCGGCGGCGCACATGGACCACGACAGACAGCGTCGCTACACGATGCTGGTGCAACTGTCTAACGCAAGCTTCTGCTGCGAGCGGTCAAATAATGCGAGCGTAGCGAGCTTCCATCCTCCGCTTGTCAGCAGCAAGCATTGTTAGACCGCTGGCCCGTCGCGCACGGACCGTTCCAGTC
>JANMKU010000336.1:0-6400 GCA_031372205.1 Gemmatimonadaceae bacterium
GCCAATCTGTACCTTGAGGCGACCCGCAATCGCTGCGAGCGCACGATCGCGATCCGTGAGCAGTTGGAAGGCCAGCGGACCGGCTACCGCCTCAAGACGCCGAACGCCCGCAGCAACACCACCCTCGGACACAATCCGAAAGAGTCCAATCTCCGCCGTGTTGCGCACATGACAGCCACCGCAGAGTTCAACGGACATGGAAGGGATCTCCACGACGCGCACCACGTCGCCGTACTTCTCACCAAACAACGCCATGGCGCCGTGGGCCACGGCGTCCACGTACGCCTCCTGCCGGGTACGGACCGGCGCCGCACTCCAGATGTCACTATTGACGCGCCGCTCAACGTCTTCCAGCTGGTCGGTGGTAAGCGGCCCGTGATGGGTGAAGTCGAATCGGAGTCGTTCCGGCGACACGAGCGAACCGGCTTGATGCACGTGCTCACCTAGCACACTTCGAAGCGCCGCATGCAGCAAGTGCGTCGCGGTATGGTGTCGTTCCGTATTGTGGCGACGTTGCTTCGGCACGGACGCGTGAGCCGGTCCGAATCCGATGTCACCAGTTCGACTGCCGATGGCTGCGATTCGACCATCGAGGCGACGAACATCGGACACGTCAACGGACCAACCGTCGCCGGTGATTGTGCCGTGATCCGAGACCTGTCCGCCGGACTCCGCGTAGAACGGCGTGGCCTTGAGCATGACGGCAACGCGACCATCCCGTAATGCACGCACCGCCGTCACGACGGAATCGACCTCGAGTTCTTCGTAGCCGACAAAGGTGCCAAGCCCTTCACGGTGCTGTTCGTCGTGCGACCACTGCGTGGGATCGCCGAAATCATCCGCACTGACCGTGAGCTGCCGTGATTTCCGCTCGGCTTGCGACTGCTTGCGCTGCATCGAGAGCGCGTGTTCGAATCCCGCGATGTCGACCAGATAGCCGCGCTCACGCGCCATCAGTTCGGTGAGATCAATCGGGAATCCGAACGTATCGTAGAGCCGAAACGCATCGTCACCAGACAGCGTGCCGCGAAGAGCGGTCGAGCCTTGCGTTGATCCGAGGGGTGCGAGCTCCTCGAAGCGCGTCATTCCCGCATCGATTGTGGCGAGAAAGCGCTCCTCTTCGGCGCGGACTGTGCTCAGAATGTGCACGCGCCGCGTCTGAAGCTCCGGGAAGACGTCGCGCATGGTGTCCACCACCACGTCCACGACGTGCACCAGTGTCGGCTCTCGGCGTCCCAACAACCATGCGTGTCGCACTGCTCGGCGCAGAATACGCCGCAACACATAGCCGCGCCCGTCATTGGACGGGAACACGCCATCCGCAAGCAAGAACGACACCGCCCGTGCATGGTCCGCGATGACGCGGAACGATGCGGAGTCGATCGCGCGTCCATCGGCGGCATGTGCGGTGCCAATCCCAACGCCTGGACGGTACGGGTACGAGATGCCGACAATTTCTTCGACTTTGGCAAGCAACGGTGCAAAGAGATCCGTATGAAAGTTATTCGTGACCCCCTGCATCACCGCGGCAATTCGCTCCAGCCCGGCGCCCGTATCGACTGACGGTTTTGGCAATGGCACCAAGGTCCCGTCGGCCTGTCGGTCGAATTGCATGAACACCAAGTTCCAGATTTCAAGGAACCGTCCCGCTTCCGCGCCCTCGACAAACGCGTCCAGCGAGTACTCGTCAAGGTCGGTTCGGGTCCACTCGCCGTGCGCATCTTTCGGGAAGGCCCAGTCAGGCGCCAGACGCGCAAGATCGACGTATATCTCCGTGCAGGGCCCGCATGGCCCGGTGTCGGCCATCTGCCAGAAATTGTCACGCGCGCCAAGCCCGTAGATACGGTTCTCCGGTACCTGGGCCACCTCCTTCCACAACTGACGTGCCTCATCATCTTCGTGAAACACCGTGACACGCAGGTGCTCACGAGGGATCTTCAAGTCTCCAGTGATGAATTCCCAGGCAAAGCGAATGGCTTCGCGCTTGAAATAATCACCGAATGAAAAGTTCCCGAGCATCTCGAAGAACGTGTGATGTCGCGCGGTGTGGCCAACCTGTTCGAGATCGTTATGCTTGCCACCCGCCCGCACGCACTTTTGCGACGTGGTCGCTCGCCGCGCTCCATCCGGCGGGTCCTCCATGCCGAGGAAGACCTTTTTGAATTGCACCATCCCCGCATTGGTGAATAGCAGCGTAGGATCGTCACCCGGAACGAGCGGGGAGCTCGAACGGATGGAATGGCCATTCTTCTCGAAGAATGCCAGGAATCGGGAACGGATTTCGGACGCGAGCATATTTCCGGAAATATAGAGCGCGCGTAGCTGTGTGTCTCAGCCTGCGCGCGACGAGTCGGCAAGGATTTCCAATGTCGACCGAATGGCTGTCCCACTGTAACCTCGGCGCTGCAAAAACCCCACCAGCCGCCGCCGGGCAACGTCCGGCCGTAGTGTCGACAACGAACGCTGTCGCTTTGCGGCGGCGGCGGCACACGACGTCAACTCGTCAAAACCGTCTTCAGTGACGGCAGCGCTCACTGCTTCGGCGGCTGTCGTGCCGATGATTCCTTTTTGCTGCAAGGCGCGCCTGACCCGAAGTGGCGCTTCGCCGCGCCGCAATCGCGCCGATGCCTCGGCGCGTGCTACGTCAACGTCGGACAGTACGCCGCTCGCCTCCAGGCGATCGAGCGCGATCACAACCAGACCGGGTGCGGACTCCAGTCGTCGAAGTCTGATCTCCAGTTCTCGGCGAGTCCGTCGCGCGCGGGCCAGCATCGCGAGGGCCCGATCAACCAGGGTGGTGATGCAGCTCTCGCGCGCCAGCAGTTCGACCGCGACGGCAGTTAGCGCGACTCCAACATTCGACGCACCGACGTCGGACAGCGCGGCGACCCCGACGACAAACGCTCGACCGTCCGTCAAGGTGACGACGTAGCGACCGGGTCGACGTGGTGATTCGCAAAGGCGCTCCACCGAGCCTCCAACGACTTCACGCGTGGCATCGTTTTCCTCCCCGTCTGCACGGAAAAGAGCCGAGGGGCTACTCACGATGAGCCGTGGTGATCCGGGCACCACTTCTCACCGCAAGCCACCCCCCGGCTCGCGCTCTTCCTTTCATAAGTCGACGTGAGCGAACCGACTACTCCTCGGGTTCGTCGACCGCCACGTCCGCAGGCGGCTTGATGCCAAGTACGACCTTCACCTTTTCCTCGATCTCGGCCAGTAATACCGGGTTGTCCTTGAGGAACATCTTGGCATTCTCGCGACCTTGGCCGATTCGCTGCGTTCCGTAGCTGTACCACGCGCCCGACTTGTCGATAATGCCGGACTCGGAGCCAATATCCACCAACAACGACGTATGACTGATCCCTTCGGCGTACATGATGTCGAACTCCGCCTGTTTGAACGGCGGTGCAACCTTGTTCTTCACGACCTTCACCCGAACATGCGACCCTATGATTTCCTCTTTCTCTTTCACCGGCCCGACTCGACGAATGTCGAGGCGTACAGACGCGTAGAACTTGAGCGCCTTGCCGCCGGTCGTGGTTTCGGGATTGCCAAACATCACGCCGATTTTTTCACGCAGCTGATTGATGAAGATGACCGACGTTTTGGATCGAGCGATTGCTCCGGTGAGCTTTCGCAGCGCCTGACTCATGAGTCGCGCCTGCAGCCCCATGTGCGATTCGCCCATGTCGCCTTCGATTTCGGCTTTCGGCACCAACGCCGCCACCGAGTCAATCACGATCACATCAACAGCACCGGACCGCACCAGAATCTCGCAGATCTCGAGCGCCTGCTCACCAGTGTCTGGCTGCGAGATCAGCAGATTCTCGATATCGACACCGAGTTTCTTCGCATACTCTGTGTCCAGTGCATGCTCTGCATCGATGAACGCAGCAACACCGCCAAGTCGCTGCGCATTGGCGACGACGTGGAGACAGAGCGTGGTCTTGCCGCTCGACTCTGGCCCGTAGATCTCACTGATGCGACCGCGCGGAATGCCGCCGACACCGATGGCTGCGTCGAGATTAATTGCGCCCGTCGGTATCGCTTCGACTCGCACCTTTGAATCCGTGCCGAGTCGCATGATGGACCCTTTCCCGCAGCTCTTTTCGATCTGCGACACTGCGAGCGCCAGGGCCTTGCGCTTGTCTTCCGTCATCACCGTACCCGCCATGAATCCGCCGTCGTGAGGTGTGGAGCCGCCATGCCCTGGCCCGCGAGAATCTACCGGAAGCGCGAGCAGGACCAAGACCCGAATAAAATACGAAGAAGTACCGATGTGGACAACTCCCCAAATTGAGGGGCTCTAAGATAGGGAGAAGGCATTGGGGACGTGCCGGACCCGCACCCCGGTCTCAGAGATCAGCACGCCGAACACGTCAAACCGATACGAGAGCTCGGGCGCACCGAACCGGTCGACCCAAACCTGGGACGAGCGGCAGAGCTCGCGCCGTTTGCGATGATGCACGGCGGAGACTGGGCCACCGAACGTGTCCCCGCGACGCGCCTTCACCTCCACAAACAGGATCTCGTTGTCACGGCGCAATACGAGGTCGATGTCGCGATGGCCGCTGCGAAAGCGATGGCACACAACGCCCCACCCCTGGCGAGCGAACCAGCGCGCTGCGATGCGTTCCCCGAGAAGGCCCAGCGCCTGTCGTTGTTTGGTCATGCGCGTACCGTAAGCGAGGCGCGCATGGACCTCATCACCAAACGATTGCGAGGTCTACCCGCATGTCGCACAGTGCCCGTTCCAATGCCTGTCGACGCGCACCACGCCGAATCACGCATTGCCGAGTCACGTCGGGGGCGACAACTTCACGCGCGATCTGCCGAGAACTGCTCGGAGGATCATTCCCTACCCGG
Organism: Gemmatimonadaceae bacterium; assembly: GCA_031372205.1. Taxonomy (GTDB): domain Bacteria; phylum Gemmatimonadota; class Gemmatimonadetes; order Gemmatimonadales; family Gemmatimonadaceae; genus Gemmatimonas. The sequence continues at coordinate 4,870 of JANMKU010000336.1, forward strand.
CTCAATATGCGTCCCTCTCCTGCTGGCACGATCGCTGCGCTGGCGCTGCTAACCGCCAGCATGCTCGTCAGCGCGCAATCCACCGGACCGCTGCCGGCGTTGGGCCCGTTGCTGGATCCGGTGCACGGGGTCTGGAACGCCGTGCGTTCCGTTGACTTACCCGACAGTGCGACCGGATCAATCCCCGGCCTGGCGGGCGAAACTCGCGTCGCCTACGACGACCGGGCCGTCCCGCACATCTTCGCCACCACCATGGACGATGCGTATCGCGCGCTCGGCTACGTGGTCGCGCGCGATCGATTGTTTCAGTTGGAAATACAGGGACGGTCAGGCGCTGGCACGCTGAGCGAACTCGCTGGGCCGAATGCGCTGCCTATCGATCGTGAGACGAGGGCGTCGGGCATGCCGCGGTCGGCGGAGCAACGGTTGGCGACGCTTGATTCGACGGCCGCCTCATGGCGTCTCTTGCGCGCCTACGTGGACGGTGTGAATGCGTACATCAATGCGCTCGCCCCGGCTGACTACCCAATTGAATACAAGCTGCTGGGACGGGCTCCAGCGCGCATGAAGGTGATTGACGTCTTGCATCTGTTGAATCGCATGGGGGCGACGCTTGCCACCACGCGTGACGAGCTCACGCATCTACAAGCCAGTGCGCGGGTTGGGCGGGCAGCGGCCGACGCGCTGTTCCCTGTGCACTCGCCGATTGTCGAGCCGATTCAACCGAACGGTCAGTCGCAGCCTCGATTTGATGCGGTGCAGATTCCTGCGCCGGGTCTCCCCGATGCGGGGGCCGTGGCGATGCTGGCCGGTATGCGCGGGGTCGATCCGCAGCGCCTGCTCGCCTTCGCACCGCGCCGCAACGACGATGCGATTGGGAGTAACAATTGGGCCGTCTCGCCGTCACGAACAGCCGCGGGGCACGCCCTGCTCGCGGGTGATCCACACCTTGAACTCACGCTGCCGTCGATCTGGTACGAAGTGCACATGATCGTCAAGGATTCGTTAGACGTGTACGGCGTAACGATTCCTGGTGCACCGGGTGTCGTGATCGGTTTCACACAGGCCGTCGCGTGGACGTTCACCAATACGGGCGGCGACGTGATGGATTATTACGCCGAACAGGTAGACAACGCGCTGGCGCCCACGAAGTACAAACTTGACGACAGCTGGCAACCGATCGAGCTCCGCGTTGAGCAGTATCGCGATGCGCGCGGCGTTGAGATCGCACGCGACACGTTGCGGTTCACGCATCGCGGACCGATACGCAAAGTGGGAACGCGGTGGATCTCGGTTCGCTGGACCGTGCTTGAGACCACCCGAGGTCTCGATGCATTTCATGCAGCCGCGCGCGCGAGTACGTCGCAGGAACTATTGGCGGGTATGGCGGAGCGCTACCAGGCGCCGGCGCAGAACATGCTCACCGTCGATACGACCGGCACGATCGCCATTCAGTCGACTGGACGCTATCCGACACGTTCTGGGGACCAGCGCGGTGATTGGCTGTTCGATGGCACGCATCGAAGCAGTG
>JANMKU010000344.1:0-5080 GCA_031372205.1 Gemmatimonadaceae bacterium
CCTTCGCGCTGCATGCCGAGTTTGTGCAGCACGCGTCCCGACGCCGGGTTGCGCGTTAAGTGCGACGCCTCAATGCGATGCAACCGCAGTCCCTCAAACCCATACGCCAGCAGCTCGCGCGCCGCCTCCGTACAGTAGCCGCGACCCCAGGACGGCACGCCAAGCCAGTAGCCAAGCTCGGCGCTGGCATATTCGGGTTTGATCGTCAGCCCCATACCACCGAGCACGGCGTCACTGACGATGTCGCAGATGGCGACGCTGACGAATGTGCCGGCGCGCCACCGTTCGTCGTACGAGGCAATCCATGCCTCGGCGGCGCCATCGGGATACGGATGCGGAATGTCGCGGGTCGTGTCGGCAATCTCCCGCGCACCGGCCAGCGCTTGCAATTGTGGCGCGTCGCCGAGCACGTAGGGGCGCAGCACCAGCCGAGCGGTGCGGAGAATCGGAGGGTCGAAGGTCATGGATGAACGATGTGATATCGTCGGGCGTTGCGGAAGCGAGTCGCGTCGGCATTGCCACCAGCGACGTTCGCACCCACCTTTTCGAGTGCGCCGAGATCGCATTCGCGTTGGCGAATTGCAATGCGCCCCCGGCAATGCGTTAACACCATTCTCGCGCAAGGATACTCCATGCCCGCATCGCGCTCCCGAATGCACCGTCTACGCCTGCTTCCGTTGCAGGCGGTCGTGCTGGCTTCTGTGGCACTGTCCGCGTCGGCGAGCGCGCAGCGCGCGGGTGGTGCAGCGCAGGCACGTGACCCGATGCAGGAACTGCTGCCGCTTCGCCCCACGAGGACGCTCGCCTTTACCACCAAGGCCGGCAACTGGATGTCCGTTGACGTGAGCAAAGATGGCAACCTGCTTGCCTTCGATTTGCTCGGCGACATTTACACGATGCCGATTGCCGGTGGTAAGGCCACTGCGTTTACGCGCGGCATGGGCTTCGATGCGCAACCGCGCTTCTCGCCAGACGGAAAGAAGCTCGTGTTCGTGAGTGATCGGACGGGTGGCTACAACCTGTGGACGATCTCGGTCGACAAGAAAGACACGGTGCAAATCACCACCGGCAACACGAACAAGTACGAGTCGCCGATTTGGACTCCGGACAGCAAGTTCATCATCGCGACACGTGGCACCAAGCTGTGGATGTTTCCGCAAGATGGTGGCACCGGCATTCAGCTGATTCGCGCTGATGGGGCGGCGCCGGCGGGGCGGGGTGCCGGTGGTGCTGCCACGCCGGACGTGTTGCGCGAGGAAGGTCCGGCGTTTGGCCGTGACCCGCGCTACATCTACTACGCACAGCGCCGCGGTGGGTGGGTCTACAACACACCGCTCGGTGACTACTCGCTCATGCAGTACGATCGCGAAACCGGTCAGGTTACCACCAAAGAGAGTCGCTGGGGCTCCGCGTTTCGGCCGGTGCTCTCGCCCGACGGTAAGTGGCTCGTGTACGGCACGCGCTACGTCGATCACACGCGGTTGCGCGTGCGCAATCTGGCCAACAACGAAGAGGAGTGGCTGACCGGCGAGGTGCAGCGCGACGATCAGGAGTCGCTCGCAACACTCGATGTGTATCCTGGCATGGCGTTCACGCCGGATTCACGGTCGGTGATCACCACATGGAGCGGCAAGCTGTGGAAGATCAACATCGACACCAAGGCTTCGACCGAGATTCCGTTTGAAGCGGACGTGGTGCAAGCGCTCGGCCCACATGTGGCGTTCGACTATCGGATGCCTGATTCGACGACGTTCACTGTCAAGCAAATTCGCGATGCCGCACCAAGCCCCGATGGCAGACGGCTTGCGTTTGTAGCGCTGGATCGACTCTACGTCATGGACTATCCCAACGGTACGCCGAAGCGATTGACCAACGCGACGGCGGGCGAGTTCGAACCCACATGGAGTCCAGACGGTCAGTGGATTGCCTACACCACGTGGGCCGACAGCGTTGGCTTTCTCAACCGCGTGCGCAGTGACGGCAGTGGCCAGCCGCAGCGACTCACGGCGCAAGAGGGCCTGTGGACGAATCCCGTCTACAACATCAACGGCTCGCGCATTGTCGCCACGCGTGCTCCATCACGCGCGTTTCGTACGACGGGCGGGGGCGGCGGTGGCCGCGGCGGTGGCGGTGGAGAGTTGGTGTGGATCCCGGCTGCTGGTGGTGCCTCCACGTTCATCGCCAATGGCGCTGGCGACGCGCATTTCTCGCAGCGTGATACGTCACGCCTCTTCGCCTACACCGGCGCGCGCGGCCTCTATTCCATGCGATGGGATGGCACCGACATCAAGCCCATCATTCGCGTCAACGGCGCGGCTGCACCCGGAGGTGGTGGCGGTGGTGGTGGCGGTGCTGGCGCGAGTTGGGTGCAGATCTCACCGGACGGTGAGCACCTGTTAGCGCAGGTCAACCTCGATCTCTTTTACATCCCCGACATTCCATGGCCCGGTGGCCCTGAGCCAACGATCACGGTTGGCGGTACAGGCGGAGCGCAGGATTTTCCATCCAAGAAGCTGACCGACATTGGCGCTCAGTTTCCGCACTGGAGCGCCGACAGCAAGAGCATACGGTGGACGATCGGCAACGCACACGCTGTATACGACCTTGCGCGTGGCTATGCGTTTGACGATTCCGTGCGCAAAGCCAATCCGGCACGCGGCGGCGGTGCAGGTGTCGACTCGGCTGGCGGTGCTGCGGCAGGTGGTGGTCGAGGTGGAGCGGCGCGTGCGCCGTTGCCGTCGTACAAGCCCACCGAAACACGCATTCGCCTGAGCGCCGAGCGCGATATTCCGAAGGCGAGTGTCGTACTGCGTGGCGCGCGCATCATCACCATGAAGGGGATGGAGATTATCGCCAAGGGCGACATTGTCATCACCAACAATCGCATTGTGGCGGTCGGTCCGAGCGGCTCCGTGAAAGCGCCGGCGGGTGCACGTACGATCGACGTGAGTGGCAAGACCATCATTCCCGGCTTCGTCGACACGCACGCGCATTTGCGCGTGGCTGCCAACGTGCACCGCGACCCCGTCTGGAGTTATGCGGCGAACCTGGCATATGGTGTGACAACGGCGCGTGACCCGCAAACCGGTTCGACCGACGTGCTGTCGTACGAGGATCAAGAGAAGGCCGGTACGGTGTTGGCGCCGCGCATCTACTCTACCGGTCCGGGCGTGTTCGCCGCGGAGAATATTCGCAGTCTCGACAACGCACGCACGGTGCTCAAGCGCTACGCGGACTACTACGACACCAAGACGATCAAGGAATATCAGACGGGGAATCGGGAGGTGCGCCAGTGGGTGATTCAGGCGGCCAACGAACTCAAGCTGATGCCCACGACGGAAGGTGGCCTGGACGTCAAGATGAACATGACCGAGGCCATCGACGGCTACAGTGGCCATGAGCACACGATCCCAACGTTTCCGCTGCAGTCCGATGTGATTCGGCTGCTCGCTGAATCGGGGATCACGTACACCCCCACGATCATTGTCGCGTACGGCTCACCATGGGCCGAGAATTACTGGTACGAGCATATGGATTTGCTGCACGATTCCAAGTTGCAGCTGTTCACGCCGTGGAGTGATCTGGAAGGCAAGATTCTTCGTCGCGGTGGGTCGGCAGGCGCGGTGACCACCATGGGGCAGGCCGGGTGGTTCCACGATTCGCAGTACGGCATGAAGCTCATTGGCGGCGACATCAAGAAGTTGATCGACGCGGGCGGCAGTGCGGGCGTTGGCTCGCATGGCCAGCAGCAAGGCATCGGCTTCCACTGGGAGTTATGGAACATCGGGATGGGCGACGGCATGCGCCCGCACGACGCGCTTCGCGTCGCGACCATGCTCGGCGCCAACGCACTGGGTTTGGGGAAAGATGTCGGGTCGATCGAAGCCGGGAAGATGGCGGACCTCGTCGTGTTCGACCGCAACCCGTTAGACAACCTGCAGAACTCGGCAGCGATCAAATACGTCATGAAAAACGGACGCTTGTACGACGCGACCAATCTTGACGAAGTGTATCCGCGCATGAAAAAGGGTGCGCCGTTCCCGTGGAACGAGGACGACTCCCCCACACGCGACAAGAACTCGCCCTCGCGCGACCCCAAGAAGTAGCGACAATGCACACGGGGCGACGATTCGCGAATCGTCGCCCCGTGTGGCAGCACAGCCCCAACGAATCAGAGCGGCAGAAAGAACGCTTCGTGTACGATCTTGCCATCACGCACCGTGTACACCACGGTCTCGTTCATCGTGTTGCGTTTGCCGGTCGGTTTGAACGTGATGTCGTACGTATTTTCGGTGACAAATTGATCGCCGTTCACCCACGGTCCACGGGTGACCCCGGAGTGAATCTCGTGATTGGCAACCCACCACTGATTCTTTCCGCGCACGCCCTCAATGCCGCGCGTTTCCTTCATGGGTTCGTTGGTCTCGATGCTCACGATATCGTCTGCGTAGAGCCGGTCGACGGCGTCGGCGTTCCGACCCGCGTTGCAGAGGGCGACGAGTTCGGAGGCGATGTCTTTGGTGTCCATGCGTGTGCTCTGGGGTAAGGTGATGTGGCGCATCTGGCGAACGTGTATTGTCGATTGGTTCTAACCCAATTCGACAGGGCGGACCGGGAACTTCCGGTTCCGTTCACGGCTATGTGAAGGGAGCCCCACCTATTCGAACCGTGCTCGACAACTGGAGACTACTGTGCTTCGCAACCTGCTGCTGCTGACTGCGTCCTCGATCCTTACCCTTCCGGCTGCTGCTCAAAAGCCGTTGCAAACCGCGTACTTCGCTGGCGGATGTTTCTGGGGGGTGGAGGCCGTGTTTGAACATGTCAAAGGTGTTACCAATGTTGTCTCCGGGTACGCCGGCGGCACAGTCGTGAAGCCGGACTACGAGTCGGTCAGCAGCGGACGCACCGGGCACGCCGAGGCCGTCAAGGTGGTGTTTGACCCGGCTGTTGTGTCGTATGAGACCCTGTTGCAAGTGTTCTTTTCCGTGGCGCATAACCCGACGGAGCTCAATCGGCAGGGACCGGACGTGGGCACGCAATACCGGTCGGCGGTGTTCTTTGCCAATGCGGAGCAGCAACA
>JANMKU010000381.1:0-6533 GCA_031372205.1 Gemmatimonadaceae bacterium
CACTGCTGCCGTCGTGCATCGTCACCACGGACACCGCCGCATCCGTGACGGGCGCGACAATCTCGCGACGCAGTGGCACGAAGTCCGCCGCCGAGATCTCCACTTCATGCTCGCGAGTGAACTTGTAGCTCTTGGTTGACCCCTCGTGATCGTTAAACGTCACGCACGGAGAAATCACATCGATCAGCGCCAGTCCGTTGTGCGATAATCCCGCTTTGAGAATTGGCACCAATTGCGCCTTGTCGCCAGAGAAACTGCGCGCGACGAACGTGGCGCCGAGCGTCAGGGCCAGGAGTACCGGATCGATGGGCGGCTGCACGTTCATTTCGCCCTTCTTGGAAGTCGACCCGATGTCGGCGGACGCGGAAAACTGTCCTTTCGTCAGTCCGTACACGCCGTTGTTGTCGATCACGTACAACATGCGCACGTTGCGGCGAATGGCATGCGACAGCTGCCCCAGTCCGATGGACAGCGAGTCGCCGTCGCCGGAGATGCCGATGTAGGTGAGGTCACGGTTGGCGGCATTCGCTCCCGACGTCACGGACGGCATGCGTCCGTGCACGCTGTTGAAGCCATGCGACTGCTTCATGAAATACGCGGTGGTCTTGGACGAACATCCAATGCCACTCATCTTTGCGGCGCGATGCGGTGGCACATCCAGCTCCCAGAACGATTGCACGAGTGCGGCCGTCACGGAGTCATGGCCACAGCCCGCGCACAGCGTGGACATCGCGCCTTCGTAGTCGCGGACGGTGTAGCCGAGTGCGTTTTTGTGCAGCCCCGGATGCCGGACCGGCGGTTTGGCAATCGACGTCATGCGTGCACCTGCGCGAGGTGAGAGGAGACCGCCTTGACGACGACGCTGGCGGTGAGTGGCATGCCACCGTAGTCGAGCACCGACACCATCGCGTCGCGCGGCATGCCGGTTTCAATGGTCAGCATGGCGCGCAACTGCGCATCGCGATTCTGCTCCACGACAAACACGGTCGAATGCTTTTCGAGGAATCCCAACACCGATTCGTTGAACGGGAACGACTTGATCCGCATGTAGTCGGCGACGATGCCCTGCGTGCGCAGCCGATCGACGGCTTCGAGGACAGCAGCGTGGCACCCACCAAGCGACACGATGCCAACGTCCGCCCCCTGCTGCAGATGGAAGTCTGGCGCCGGTACGTGCTCGGCGGCACCAGCGAACTTTCGCGCAATACGGTCGACGACTTCCTGATAAGCATCGGAGTCTTCGGTGTAGGCGCCGTGCTTGTCGTGCCCAGAGCCACGCACAAAGTAGGCGCCATTGGGGTGTACCCCCGGCAGTGTGCGTGCCGCGATCCCATCGCCATCCACATCGAGATAGCGCGAGAACTTCTTGACACCCACAAGTTCGTCGGCGCTGAGCACTTTGCCGCGATCCGGACGATAGCGATCGTCCCACGTGAGGCGCTTGCACATCCAGTCGTTCATGCCGATATCCAGATCGCTCGCGACGAACACCGGCGTCTGAAAGCGTTCGGCCAGGTCGAACGCGATCACGCTCGTGTAGAAACACTCCTCCGGACTACACGGAAACAGCACGATGTGCTTTGTGTCGCCATGCGATGCGTACGCGAGCGACATGAGGTCACCCTGTTGCGTGCGAGTCGGCATGCCCGTTGCCGGTCCGGTGCGCTGCACATCATAGAAGACGGCGGGTATTTCCGTGTAGTAGGCGAGCCCGATGAACTCCTGCATGAGCGAGATACCCGGGCCCGACGTGTTCGTGAACGAACGCGCACCAGCCCACCCGGCACCAATCGCAATCCCCGCGGCCGACAGCTCGTCTTCCGCCTGAATGATGCAATACCGCGCGAGACCCGTTTCCGGCTCCACCCGGTACTTCTCGCAGAAACCCTTGAAGGCCTCCATCAATGAGGTGGACGGCGTAATGGGATACCACGCGCCTACGGTTGCGCCAGCGTACACAGCGCCGAGCGCCGCCGCGGTATTGCCGTCGATGATGATCGATCCGCCGGTCTCGTCCATCTTCTCCAGATGGAACGGCAACGGACAGTCGAAATTGGCCTTGGCGTAGTCATAGCCAAGCTTGATCGCCGTATTGTTGGAGTCGAGCAACTTCTTTTTCTTGGAGAACTTCTCGAGCAGCATCTGCCCGACCAGCTCCATGTCAAAATTCAGCAGCGCCGCCAGTGCGCCGACGTAGACAATGTTCCGCAGCAGGGTGCGATCACGGTCGCCCTGAAACGTCTCGACGCACATGCGACCGAACGGGATGCCCAGAATGGTGATCCCCTCGCGCACCAGCTCCGGTTCAAGCGGCCATGTGGCGTCGTAGATCAGGTAGCCACCCGGGCGCACCGTCGCCACGTCTTTCGCGTACGTTGCCGGATTGAGCGCCACGACAAGATCGACCGCTTCCGGACGCGCCGTGTAGCCATCCTTGCTGACGCGAATTTCGTAGAAGGTTGGCAGTCCCTGGATGTTGGACGGGAAGATGTTCTTGCCTGTGACCGGGATGCCCATGCGAAAGATGGCTTGCATGAGCAAACTGTTCGCGCTGGCCGATCCGGTACCATTCACCGTGGCCATCTTGAAGGCGAAATCGTTGATGCCGCTCATACCAACACCGGGATAGTGGTACCAGAAGGACCGAACGCATAGGGCATAATGAGCGCGAACTTTTGCATGTCCCACGCGGCCGTTGGGCAACGCTCCGCGCACAATCCACAGTGCAAACAGATGTCCTCGTCTTTCACCATGACGCGCTTGGTCTGCGGTAACGCGTCGGAGACGTAGATGTCCTGCGACAGATTGGCGGCCGGAGCGGACAGTCTGGTGCGCAACTCCGGTTCAGAGTCCGCCGCGGGCGCGATGGTGAGACAGTTCACGGGGCAGACATCGACGCACGCATCACACTCGATGCAGAGTGACGCCGAAAAGTGCGTTTCGATATCACAGTTGAGACAGCGTTCTACTTCCGTGGCCGTTTGCTCTGGCGTGAAACCCAGCTCTACTTCTTCGCTCACGCTGGCAAACCGCTTGACCAGTTCCGCGTGCGTCATCTGCGCGCGTGTCGATGGATTGAAGTCGTTGCTGTACGCCCACGAGTGCATGCCCATCTTCGTGCTCGCGAGATGCATGCCCTGCGGCGGGCGATCGGCGACGGACTGACCCTGACAATGTTGGTGGATGGAGACGGCCGCCTGATGGCCATGCTCCACAGCCCAGATAATGTTCTGCGGGCCCCATGCCGAATCACCACCAAAAAACACGCCGGGCAGTGACGATTCGTGCGTGGCCTTGTCGACGACCGGCATTTCCCACTGGTCGAACGTGATGCCGAGGTCGCGCTCGATCCACGGGAAGGCGTTGTCTTGCCCAATCGCCAGTATGACCTCGTCGCACGGCATGATGACTGTCTCGATGACGGTGCTCACCTGTTTGCCGTCCTTCTCACTCCACTCAAGGCGTTCGAACTCCATGCCGACCAACGTGCCGTTTTCAATCACAAAGCGTTTCGGCGCGTGATTCTCGATGATGTGGATGCCCTCTTCCTCGGCGTCTTCCAGCTCCCACGGCGACGCTTTGAAGTGCGGACGCGACCGGCGCGCCACAACCTTCGTATCCAACCCGCCAAGACGACGCGACGTGCGACAGCAGTCCATCGCCGTGTTGCCGACGCCAATGATCAGCACTTTCGCGCCAATCTTTTCGATATGGCCGAAGTGTACGGACCCCAGCCACTCAATGCCGATGTGAATCTGGTTCACCGCCGCTGGGTCCCACCGTCCCTGGATGTCGAGCTCCTTCCCCTTCGGTGCCCCACTGCCAACGAACACCGCGTCGTACCCTTCGGCCATCAGGCTCGTAAGACTGTCGACTGGTGTGTTGTAGTGCACCTCGGCGCCCATGTCGATGATGCACTGCGTCTCTTCATCCAGCACGTGCTCCGGCAAGCGGAAGGACGGAATGTTGAATCGCATCAATCCACCGGCACGCGCATGCTTCTCGTAAATGACCACCTCGTAGCCCATCGGGAGCAGATCATTGGCGACCGTGAGGGATGCAGGCCCGGCGCCGACAAGCGCTACCCGCTTTCCGTTGCGTACCGCGAGCGGCTTGGGCAGATACTCGCTGATGTCATCGCGCAGGTCGGCGGCGACACGCTTGAGCCGACAAATGGCGACCGGCTTCCCGTCCACGCGGCCACGCCGGCAGGCCGGCTCACAGGGTCGATCGCACGTCCGCCCGAGGATGCCAGGAAAGACATTCGACTCGCGATTGAGCAGGTACGACTCCGTGTATCGACCTTGCGCAATCAGCCGAAGATACTCCGGCACGTTTGTATGCGCAGGACAGGCCCACTGGCAGTCGACGACTTTATGGTAGTGTCGCGGACTGGTGACATCGGTGTGCAACGACATGCGGTTGGCCCCTTTCGGCAGGTTCAGACTCATGTTGGGGACGTGTCATATGCCGCGCAAGACGGGAGGCGGAGTATGTCGCACAGGATTCGCTGCATGAATATTGTACGTGGGGAGATAGACCGACCACCGTCGTCCTGCACCATTCCGGAGTGTGTGTGCCACGATTCCAGTCCCTTAGACGCGTCGCGGGCCAGCTGTTCGTCCTTTCGGCCTGTGCGGTACACGCGCCGTTGGCACAGGCCTCCACGCAGCAGGATCCGTCCGATCGTAAGATCGACCCGCCACTCCTCGCGGCGATGCGCGCCGGCCGAACGTCGCGCGTGATTGTCCTGGGAAAGACACAACTGTTTGCACCCGTTGGCGGACTTGCGCAATTCGAGAAGACGCACGCCGCCGACGACCGCCGCACGTTACGGCGGCAGGTGGTCGTGTCGCTCAAGCGGAATGCGAGCAGCGAACAGACGCGTATTCTTCGCGCGCTCGGCCGCACACAGCCTGACCGCGCGCTCTGGATCATCAACGCGATGTCGCTTGAGCTCACGGCCAGCGAGATTCGGCGCGCCAGCGGTCTGGACGACGTGCTCTTCCTCTATGCCGGTGGTGAGCCCATCGTCGCGTCTCGACCGCGCGCACAGCCCATCCTTGTCATTCCGGAACAGCGCGCGCCAGCCTTCAGTGTCACCGGGAAACGTGTGGCGTGGAATGTTGCGCATCTGCAGGCGCCGCGCGTGTGGTTGGAGTTTGGTATCACGGGCAGCGGAGCGGTTGTCGCCGTGCTCGACAACGGCGCCAACTATGCGCATCAAGACTTGCGATCACACTTGTGGCGCAACCTGCGCGAGATCCCAAACAACGGCGTGGACGATGACGCCAATGGTTGGATCGATGACGTCTACGGCTATGACGTTGGTGCGACAAGCGCCAATGTGCGCGACACCAGCACGGGTCGACAGCATGGCACGATGACCTCGGGGATCACCGTGGGCGACGGCACCGGCGGCACCGTCACGGGCGTCGCGCCGCGCGCATCACTGATGCTCCTCAAGATGACGGGCGGCAATGTTGATGAAGGTGGGAATCGTCCGATTGCCGCGGCGCTGGCGTATCAGTACGCGATCGAAAACGGCGCCGACATTCTGAGCATGAGCTTCAGTTTGCCGAACCTGGGCAATCTGCGCGGCTATTGGCGCATGATGAGCGATCACGCCGTCGCCGCAGGACTCTTGCTGGTCGGCGGCGCAGGTAACTTCCGCGTCACCCAGCCAATTCCGGTGCAGCACCAGTCGCCCAAGGATGTACCCAGTGTCATATCGGTGGGCGGGATCGACACGCTGGGCGCGTTGGTGTCGTTCAGCAGCATGGGGCCGGCCGAATGGACTTCCGTCGCACTGTACGGCGACTATCCCATGCCGGCGGGTCTGATCAAGCCCGATCTGGTCGCCTATCCCGGGGAAGGATTCCCGGTGCTCAGCATCACCGACAGTGGATACATCGACACCGACAAGGTGCGCATTCGCGGCAATTCATTCGCTGGTCCGCAGGTGGCTGGGATTGCGGCGCTGATGCTGTCAGATCGACCCGCGTTGTCGGTCTGGCGTGTCCGTGAAATCATGGAACGCACCGCCCGTGATCTCGGCGCGCCCGGCAAGGACAACATGTTTGGCTTCGGGCTCGTCGACGCGTATGCGGCCGTCAAGATGGCTCGCGAGGAGACGCCACTTTTGACGAAACCGGTGCCGCCCGGCGCACGCCACTGAGCGCTTCAGCGGTCCCGTGCGTATTACCTGCACGGCGTTCCGATTGTGGTACCGGCGCGGCCGACCAGCCTCTGGCCTGCGTGACCTATGCGCGGCGAAGATCCCCGACCAACTGCGTTTTTTCGCAGGAGACGAGCCAAATGGACGCAAGTGTGTTCCGCGTGTTCCCGCAGCTGCATCCGCGCGCGATCGCGCGCCGCGCGTGGCTGGCCGCCGCAGGAACGGCGCTGTTGGCCGCTCCTGTCCGCATGGTATCGGCGCAAGGTCAATGCGGCGGCGCTCGCGCCGGTACGCCCGCGTGCGACACCACGCATCTCAAAGCACCGTTCGCGTCCACCGGTTGGAGGACCGTGGC
>JANMKU010000395.1:0-3963 GCA_031372205.1 Gemmatimonadaceae bacterium
TGGCCACAGGAAGCGTCTCAGCGAAGAATCTCGGTGGCCCGATCGCCATAGCGCGTACGTCGGTGCAAGCGGCGCGGAATGGTGCCGAGACACTGTGGTCGCTAATCGCATTCCTCAGTCTGAACATCGCCATCTTGAATCTGGTGCCCATTCCGGTGCTCGACGGCGGGCAGATTGTGGTGGTACTCGCCGAAGCGATCAAGGGGAGCGCGTTTAGTTCGCGCACGCGTGAGGCGTTCGCGCGCGTTGGCGTTGTGGCCGTCTTCGCGCTGATCTTGCTCGTGACGTTCAATGACATTCGTGCGTTCTTCACGCATTGAATTGTGTTGAACAAGTGGCCGCGTGCGCAGCGTGCTGGAGTGTTGTCGCTGTTGTGTGTGATAGCCTGCCACTCGCGTACTGTCCCGAGCGCGGCGGCAGGAGCGTCGGTGGCAGCGGCACGTATGCCACGTGATGCGGCGCGATTCGAGATTGATGCGGTCGACGACAGCACCGTGCGTTTTCGTCGCCTTGAGAGTCGATGGTTGCGACCGGGGATGGTGGCAGTCGCCGTCGATCCGCGTAATCGCGATGCCTTGGTCGCGCGTTTGCGTTTGGTGTATGTGGACAGTGCCAAGGTGACGGCGCTCGTGACCGGTCAGGTGTCTCGCGTCACGACGTCGCACTTTCTGCTCGTGGCGCGACCGCATACGAGGTGGTTCCAGGACCCCCACTTCTGGCTCGGTGCTGTCGCTGGTGCTGCGATGGGGACCGCCGCCACATCGATTTCTCGCTAAGCGTAGATCGCACGATGTCCTGTGCGTTGGGTCGGTTAGCAGATCATGCGTCTCTTCAACACGATCACTCCCTTGTCGGCATCCTTCGAGGTTGTCACGGTGTCGGAGTACGGCGCGCAATTGGGCGATGTCGCGGTCAGCAGGTATCGGCCGGCAGGCAACAGGACAGTGCCCGTCGTGTCGGCTCGCATGGTGAGCAGATGGCCACCGTCGAGTGGGGCAAAGACGAGGCGGGCATCACTCGGCGTCCACGACATTCGCAGCGCGACGCATGGTCGCACGGATAGCGCGACCTCTCGCACTTCGCCTGCACGCAGGTGAATAACCGTGTCGGCATGCGCCGACCCACAGGCCGTTGATGCGGTTGCCAGAATGGCGCTGAGTCTGAGTGCCGACGAGACCGGGCGTTCGCCGGTCCATTCTCCTGCGCCGACCCGCGTACCGTCCACGTACAGGACGGCAGCATCGGCCGCGATCAACGTCAACCGTGCCGTCGACGGGACAATGGTCGATGGTACCACTTTCGATGGCGGTAGCGAGTCGCGCAACGCGGTTTGATTCTGCGCGAACTGGAGGCTGTCGTGCAGCGCGACGCGCGCGGCTTCCCGTTGCGCCGTAAGAGAATCGGCTAACAGAAGCGCGGCATCGTAGCGTGTCGCAAGCCGAGCGGAGTCGGCGCGAAAGCTGGCGCGCCCTACCTCGAACCATCGATCGTCCACTGGGCGCCGCGCATCGACGAGCCACACGCCAAGCGCGACAAGCCCAAGCACGGCGACAGACGTCAGAATGCGGGGCCGACGGTTGCCGGTCACAATCGGCGCGAGCGCAATGATCGTATCAGTTGTCGAGAGCGGGGTCGCCGATGTCGTTCGTGCGCGCGGCCCAGTGGGGAGCGCCTGGAGCGCGTCGGAAACCGCCGTTGCGTCTGCATACCGATCGTCCGGACGTTTGGCGAGCAGACGGAGGACGACTGCTTCGAACTCCGGCGATAGCTCCGGGGCAAGGAGGCGCGGCGCGGGGACTTCGGACTCAATGTGCGCGAGCCCAACTGCGTACCAGTCGTCCCCTTCAAACGGCAAACGACCAGTCGCCGCGCGATAGAGCGTGACGCCAAGCGAGTATAGGTCGCTTCGGCCATCCAGTGGTCTTCCTCGCGCCTGCTCGGGGCTGAAGTAGTGGGGCGTACCCATCACGGTGTTCGTCGCACTGACCGCGGCTGGGCTGTCGAGTGCACGGGCAAGTCCGAAATCGGCGACGATGGCTTCGCCTTCCGCGCCGAGTAGAATGTTGTCGGGCTTGATATCGCGGTGGATGACGTTGGCGGCATGTGCGACGGCCAGGGCGGCCGCCACGTCAATCCCAAGGCGAATCACCTCTGATTCAGAGAGCTTATTGGTCTCCCGCAACCGTGCGCCGACCGACCACGGGAGGAGGTCCATGGCGACAAAAGAGGCACCACTCGCCAGGCCGACGTCGCGGACGACCACGATGTTGGCGTGTCGAAGCCCCGCCGCGGTAGCGGCTTCGCGACGGAACCGTGCCTCAGCATCCGGATCACCGGCGAACTCGGGCCGAAGGATCTTGAGCGCCACCGGAATCTCAAGGTCACGATCGATAGCCTCGAAGACCCAGGCAAACGCGCCTGTTCCCAATAACCGCGTCACGCGATACTTGCCGATCTGCCGCCCTAGGTAACGGTCTGGCACGTGCGGTCCTTTACAGGAGAGGCGGAGTGAAGTAAATATCCATGCTTCCTAACAATTGCGCGTGACCTGTATGCGCACGTCCCTGTTGCGCCGAGAATCATACGACGATGGCGTTCGAAAAGGCATCTACGATCGACAAGTACCGGACTCACGAAGAGGATACCGGATCGACGCGAGTGCAAATTGCACTGCTCACCGAACGGATCAACTACCTCACCGGCCATTTCCGCACCCATGCGAAGGACCACCATGGTCAGCAGGGACTGCTGAAGATGATTGGGAAGCGGAAGCGATTGCTTAAGTATCTGAAGCGCACCGAGGTACAGGACTACCGCACGCTCGTTCAAAATCTTGGGCTCCGGCATTAATCCGGACCACGCCACTTCGTCGCGCGGGGGCAGTCATGCCACCCGCGCGATTTGCGTTCTCGTGAGGAAACAAAGCAGATGATGCATCGTATCGAGCGGACATTCGCCGGTCGCCCACTGGTCATTGAGACCGGTCGTATGGCCAAACAGGCAGCCGGATCCGCGTTGGTCCAGTTTGGGGAGACGATGGTGCTCGCTGCCGTCACGGTCAGCGACAATCAGAGTTCGCTGCCGTTTTTTCCACTGACGGTCGAGTACAAGGAGAAGACCTACGCGGCGGGCAAGATCCCGGGCGGTTTCATCAAGCGCGAAGGTCGTCCGCATGATCACGAAATTCTGGCCTGCCGCATTATCGACCGCTCGATTCGACCCTTGTTTCCTGAGGGTTTTAAGAACGAGGTCCAAGTATTCATCTACGTCATATCGGCCGACCAAGAGAACGCTGCGGACGTGTTGGCGCTGTTGGCGACGTCCTTCGCCTTGAACGCATCCAAGATTCCGTTTGCCGGTCCGATCGGCGGCGTGCGCGTCGGCCGAGTGCAAGGCCATTGGGTGTTGAATCCGACGTTTCAGCAGCTGGCGTTCTCTGATCTGGAGTTGATTGTTGCCGGCTCGTCGGACTCGATCGTGATGGTCGAGGGTGGCGCGCTTGAGGTGACCGAGGCGGACGTACTGGAGTCGCTCAAAATCTCGCATGATGGCATCCGCGAGTTGATCGACATGCAGAAGGAGCTACTGGCCAAGTCGCAACAACCGAAGATGTCGTGGAAGAAGGCTGAGCCTGCCGAGTTGGTGGTGGAGCGCACCAAGGCTGCGGGTTCGGGCCCGATTCGCGAGGCGTTGAACCAGAAGGACAAGCAGACGCGTGTACAGGCCATTGAAGCTGCGAAGGCCGCGGTCGCCGAGCAGCTGGCGGCGGAGTTCCCGGACAACGCCAAGGATGTCAGCGCTGTTCTGGGGGATGTGGAGTACAACGAGTTGCGAGCACAGGTGCTGACGACCGGACTGCGCGTTGACGGGCGGAAGCCCGATGAAGTGCGTGCCATCTCGATTGACACCACGGTGCTGCCACGGGCGCACGGCTCCGCGCTCTTTACGCGCGGACAGACGCAG
>JANMKU010000186.1:0-3974 GCA_031372205.1 Gemmatimonadaceae bacterium
GCTGCGCCATCGTCGCCGCATCGATCGCATCGGTCTTCACTTTGGCGTAGCTGATCGCCTTGAGATACTTCGCATGCGCGAGGCGAAGGTCGATCCCCTGCGGCACCAGCAGGTCGCGCACCCAGTACCACATGCCGGTACACTCGCCCGCTGCCTGATGCGGCCCGTCGAGCGTGGTGAAGTACGCCGAAATCGCGGCCGGGTTGGTGGGGAGGTCCGCCTTGCGCACCAGCGCGCCACTTGCATCGACGGTGTGAATGGCGATGGTTCACTTGTGGAGATCAATCCCGGAGTACAGCATCAGACTCGCTCCCGAATGAGGGTGTTGCGACGAGTATCTCGCCGCCGGGCCTCGTTGGGAATATCAAGGCGTTGCTGCAGACGGCGCGCTGCGGAAGCCGCCAAGTGCTCGCTGCTCGCTGGCGGCATTTTATGGAAGTGCGCCGCTGCAGAACGCACGCGTTGGGCGGCTATCGCTTGAAACGGACGCGGCGATAGACAAACCACCAAGCACAAGGCGTCCATTGACACATGGGAGAAACGAGCATGCGGATAGCCAAAGAGAACGTGGACGTCAAGATGGAGATCCCAGGTGCCGTGATCCGTCAGCGAACGGATTTCGGCGACGCAACTGGATTAGGGAAGATCAGCTGCGAGTACTTCAGCCTCTCGGCGGGCGTCGATACCACCCCGCTGTTCCAGGGCCTGGACGGCGATTTATGCCAGTGTCCCCACTGGGGCTTCGTCTTGCGCGGCCAACTCACCACGACCGACGCGGGCGGCGCGCAGGAGACGGTCAACGCGAATGATCTGTTCTACTGGCCACCTGGGCACAACGTAAAGGTCAACGCAGACGCGGAGATCATCATGTTCAGCCCGCAGCGCGAGCACAGCCAAGTCATCAACCACATGATCGAGAAAGTGAAAGCTTAGCCCGGTGTCGAGGGTTGGGCACCCGGCGCTCTCACCCGTCGAGTAACAGCGCTAACGCGACGCCGAATAGCGCCGCCCAACAACAGCATGCACACAATCTTCGTTGATGACAGTGTACGCTTCACCCCGCGCGGCCAATGGACCGGCGGTTGCATCGCCTGATCCCGGGGTCTCGCTCGACGCTGGCCACGGCCTCCGCTTTACTTCCGCGAAGTAGAACATATTTCACGAGGGGATCTGAGTCATGCGTAAGATCCGCACCTGCAAGGAATATTTCGACACCGTTCAAGAGCGTTTCCTCCCCGACTACGCCTTAGGCGTCACGGCGACGCTCGTCTGCGAGCTCGAAGGCGCCGATGGCGGTACCTGGACGCTGAGCGTAACGGACGGCAAGGTTTCGGTCGCGACCGGCACCGTTGCCGACCCGACTGTCACGTACAACATCAAGGACAAGGACCACGTCGACCTCGCCAACGGCGACCTCAACGGCGCCAAGGCGTTCATGCTGCGCAAGCTCAAGGTCGCTGGCTCGATCCTGATGGCCCAGAAGCTGAACAAGTTCCTGCCGTCGGCCTCGTCATGAAACGCATCCGCACGCCGCTGTCCCCCCGTCGCGACCGGACATCCCCCGCCAGGTAGGTGATCCATGCCCCTCGACGTTGCCCGTACCGACCGCGGTGATGTCTCCAACCTTCGTATCGCAGGGCAGCTGGACGTCAGCACAGCGCCCGATCTCCTTCCATCCATCGACAAGCTGGTCGAGGACCGACGCACCCGCGTTGTGGTCGACCTGCG
This sequence comes from Gemmatimonadaceae bacterium, assembly GCA_031372205.1. Taxonomy (GTDB): domain Bacteria; phylum Gemmatimonadota; class Gemmatimonadetes; order Gemmatimonadales; family Gemmatimonadaceae; genus Gemmatimonas. The sequence continues at coordinate 1,729 of JANMKU010000186.1, forward strand.
CGGCCTCGACCTGATCGACAGCTCCGGCGTCGCCATCCTGGTCGCGCTGTACAAGCGCGTGCGAGCGGTCGGCGGCCAGGTCCAGGTGACCAACGCGCGGGACCAGCCCCTGGCCATCTTCAAGCTGCTCCGCATGGACAAGGTCTTCTTGCTCTGACCTAGCGGAGCGGCTACAGCGACTCGGATGGCGTATGCATCCCCGCCCAACAAGGGCTTGCTTCCGACGGCGCTTCGCGTCGCGGCTAAAGCCCCAGCCGTTAGGCGTCGCTTCTCACGGATCGGCCACGCAGTCCACGAGCCACTCAACGATCGCCTTGAATCGCTCCTGATCGAAAAATCGCAAGTGATTACTTTGTGGTCACAGGAGGTATCGCCATGAAAGCACGACTCGTGCAAATCGGCAACTCGCGCGGCGTGCGGCTGCCGAAGCCCCTCATCGAACAAGCCGGCCTCACCGACGAAGTGGAGTTGCGCCTCCACGCTGGCGCCATCACGATTCGGGCGGCGACGGGCGTGCGCGCGGGATGGGCCGAGGCCGCCAAGCTGATGCGCGCGCGCGATGATGATCGCTTGATCGATCCCCCGGTAACCACTCGGTTCGATGAGAACGAGTGGGAGTGGTGACGCTGGAACGGGTGCGGCGCGGTGACGTGTTTCTCGTCCAGCTTGATCCGTCGCGTGGTGATGAGATCCGGAAATCGTGGCCCTGCGTTGTCGTGTCGCCAGACGACTTGAACGCCCATGTCCGGACAGTCATTGTCGCGCCACTGACGAAGCGAGGGCACGCGTATCCGTTTCGCATCCCTTGCAAGTTTGGTGGGAAGGACGGCTTCGTGGTCGTGGACCAGATTCGTGCGATATCGAGCGGTTTGCGAAGCGGCTCGGCCGTCTGACCCCCGCTTCGCTCAATCGTTCGCTCGAGGTCCTCCAAGCAATGTTCGCCGCGTGAGGAGTGGCATAACCTCGCGTTGATGGGCAACCGGTATTTCGGTTCGAAAGAGCAGCTCTTCGCCCACTTGGTGGCGGACGCCATGAGTCGGCCGACCATTTTGACGGCGGACAATTGGGCTCGAAGCGCCTCGGCGAGGTGATTGCATCAACGCTGGTACAGATCACCACAGCGGGCGACACGCCGCTTGAGGGCTTTCAGATCATGCTGCGATCAGCGTCCAGCTGATGCGGCAGATGGTTTGACTCAGCGCATTGACCGCCGTCGAGCCCGACGTGCTCGTCAAGCTACTTGCGCCATTTCTTGAGCGCCTGGTGAATCCGAATGACACCCGTGTAGCGACGAGACCGCGCTAGTGCTAAACGGAGCGAACACTACCTAAGGGAGATGGATGCACCGCATCTTCACCACCGCATTCGCCAGCGTCTATCCACACTACGTCACGAAGGCCGAGCGCAAGCAGCGCACGAAGGCGGACGTCGATCAGATCATCTGCTGGCTCACAGGCTACGACATGGCAGGCCTCAATCGGCAACTCGAGCAGCGAGCCGATTTTGCAACGTTCTTTGCTGAGGCCCCGGCGCTCAATGCGAACACCGCGCTCATCACCGGCGTCGTGTGCGGAGTACGCGTGGAACAAGTGGAGGACCCACTGATGCAGAAGATCCGCTGGCTCGACAAACTCATTGACGAACTTGCCAAAGGAAAAGCGATGGAGCGTATCCTAAGGTCGTGAACGATTTCGACGATGGAGTTCTCCCGAAAAGCGAGGTCTGAAGTGTCGGATGATCAACGAGTCTACAGCGACGAAGAGTTCGGCCTCATTCTGCGCAAGGCGACGGAACTGGCAAGCCGAGCGGAACTAGCTGCGCCTTCGTCAGCTGGATTGACGCTCGCGGAGATGAAGGCAGCGGCGGCTCAAGTGGGTTTCGACCCCGCGCTCGTCGAGCGCGCGGCGCAGCTGCTGGTCGTGAACACACCGGCGTCTTCACTCGAACGGCTTGTCGGTGGACCGTTGCGACACAACCACGAGATTCGCTTTCCCATCACTCTTGACGAGACCGGGTCCGCTCGCCTTTTGTCTGCCGTTCGTATCAGCGCGGGCCAGTCCGGTAGCTATGACGGACATTCCAGCGCAATGGGCATGACATGGCATGACGGCGGTGACATGGAAGCGCTCCGCGTCTCGGCGCGCCCCGAGGACGGCGGAACTGCCGTGTCTGTCGTCCTCGACCGTCGCGGCACGCTCGGCGTCGACGCCATATATTCGGGGAAGGCAAAGATGCTCGCACTCCAC
>JANMKU010000191.1:0-31946 GCA_031372205.1 Gemmatimonadaceae bacterium
GACGTGAACACGCGCGTTGACGAAGCCGTCTGCGTGGCGGCGATCCTGCTGGCGGTGGTTGCCAAGATGTGGAAGCTGCGGCGTGACAACTTGTCGTTCCGTGTGTACGCGTCCGATCTCATTGAGGAGAACAAGTGGCGGGCCGTACGCTGGGGACTCGGCGGCAAACTGATCGATTTCGGCAAGAAGCAGGAGATGCCGGCGCCGGTGTTGATTCGTGAGCTGATCGAGTGGTTTCTCGACGATGTGCTGGACGAGCTTGGGACGCGGAAGGAAGTGGAGTACGCGTTCCAGATTTTGGAACACGGGTCAAGCGCGCAGCGACAGTTGGCGGTCTACGCTCGCACGGGCGACCTGCGCGCGGTGGTGGATCATTTAATTCGGGAGACGGCGGAAGGCGTGTGCGAACCAACGCTTGGACCGCCCCTTGATCAGGTGGATTCGCCGATGCATGCCTCGAGCGAGGGCACCATCGCGGTTCCGGCCGTGCGACCAACGGGCGCAGCGCGCGCGCAGTCGATGCTGTAAGGAATTGTGTTGACTCCAAGTTCGAACATGCGGCGCGTGTAGGGACGTGCGGTGGATTCGAGATCGGCACACGTAGGCATACGTAGGCACAAGTACGAATGATGTCATGAGCGTCGACGGGATATTGTCACAGTGCGTACGCGCCACGCGACGGTGTGCGTGGGCGCGCAGTTCTTCCGCCGACTCCGGACATGACATCGATGTTCTCGTTTGTACCTACGATTGCGCGGGCCGCTCAACGCGTGTTCCCGCTGACGATTTTCGCAGCCCTCGTTGCCTGCACTGAGGGTCAGTCCGACCCAACTGGACCTTCGACGTCCATTCCAGAGCCTGCAATCAACCAGATCGTGACCTATGGTCCGATCAACGCCAGCAGCACGGACACGCTGGTCTATTTCAGCTTCGCGACGGGTGGACTGGTCGCGCGCGCTGCCGACTGGGATCTGGCTCTTCGGCGGTATGAGCTGCGGCTGAATGGGCCTGCGGTCGGCGGTGCATCGGCGCGGACGGTGCTTGGCGCTGGTCTCGACAACAACACCGGGGCATCTGACAGCCAGGTGTTGACCCTCACGCCTGCCAACACGCTCGTCGCATTTGATGCGGTGCGGGACGCCGCGATTCCCACCGACGACAAGTTTCAGACGGACCGGTTGACGGAGAACAAGCAGGCCTACCTGAATCTGAGCGGCGTGCCAACAGCGAATGCGGCCAACTATTGGAAGGTCCGCCTGGCAACAGGTGGATTCGCCTTGCTGCGTGCCACAGGAATGCAGTTCACGCCGCAGTTCGCTGTACTCTCGCTGACGCTGGAAGTACGCGTGCAGAACGGCACCACACTCGGCGCACCGCAGACCATCACCGTGACGCCCAACGGGCAATCGACGTCGATCAGTCTTGCATCATCATCCGTTGTTGCGGCACCGACCGGTTGCAACTGGGACGTACTGTTCAATCCGTCGCCGTCGCAGCTTGCCCTGACGTTCAACACCGCGTGTAACGCCGGCACATATCCGGGGGCGGTGTCCCCGACGTTTGCCACCGCCACGTCGGCGAGCGACGCGCCGCTGTACGCCGGATATCTCGCCACGCTTGTCGGTCCGATTCCGAACTCGGTCGTCGACAAGAGCGCACCGTTTCGCTACAACCTGACGGGCACAGACCGTCTGCATCCGTCGTTCAACACGTTTCTCATCAAGAGTGGTGTGAAGATCTACAAGTTGCAGGTAACCGACTACTACAGCAACACGGGCGCATCGGGCTTCCCAACGATTCGCTACGCGCGCATTCGATGATCGTGAGTCGAGGGCGGATGCGACGATCGGTCGCATCCGCGCTGGTCGTGGGCGCCTCAGTCCTCTGCATGCCGATGGCCGTGATGGCGCAAGAGACTCTCACCGTGCGCGGCACCGTGGTCGGCATTCGTGACAGCGTCGCGGTGTTCACGGCGGAGATTCGCGCGCCACACGGTCGGATCCTCGCGCGTAGCGATGCGCGCGGGCAATTCCTCATCAGTGCACAGCACGGCGATTCGATTCTGGTGCGTGCGCTGGGCTTCCGCGCGCAACAGGTCGTGATCATTGGTGCGGAAGTGATGGTTCGACTTGAAACGGCGACCACCGTGCTGCCCTTATTGGTGACGACCGTTGGGCAACGCGTGATTCGCGCCAGTGAGTCGCCGCGCAGTGTCACGGTGCTTGGCGAGCATGAGATCGCCGCCGTCGCCGCCATTTCGGTGAACCAGTTGCTGCGCCAGGTGCCGGGACTGCAGGAACTACCGGCGGCTCCATCGAAGACATCGATTTCGGTACGCGGCTTTGACGACGCGCGTGTTCTGGTGCTGATCGACGGTGAACCGGTGGCGGGTTCGCTGGTTGAAAGTCGCGACATCGGCCGACTCTCGACCATTGCCGCGGAGCGGATCGAAGTGACGAAAGGACCTTCGAGCGTCGAGTTTGGGAGTGACGCGCTCGGCGGCGTGATCAACATTGTGCAGGCCGCGCCGACGCACGTGTTCACTGTTGACGGCATGGCACGCGCTGGTGAGCTCGGGCGTCAGGAGTCGACGATTGGCGTGAGTCACACGGTTGGCACGCTCGGCTACCGCGCCAATGCGGGCTGGCGTCAGTCGAATCGCGTGACGGGATACGACGCCGCCGGTTCGACATTCAATCGTATTTACGACCTGCGCGCTGATGTGCGGTATGCCGCCACGGAGCGCGTCACTGTTCGGCTTGACGCGTTGGCGTCGCAGGAACGCCAGCGTTTTCCGCTCGATGGACAATTCAATGGTTTCATCGACAACCGGGGGGCGCAAGGATTCGCTGAGGTGCAGGCGGCGCTTGACCATGGTAGTCTGCGTGCGCGCGTTTTTGAACAACGGTTTTCGTATCAGTATCGTCAGTCGCGCGGCTTGCTCCCGATTCGTGGGTCGGCAGATTCGCTCGAGCAGCAGGAGCGTCAGTCTCGCTTCCTGGTATCGTACACACGTGTGCTGGGGGCACACACGGTCGACGTGGGTGTGCAGCGTGCGGTTCGGTCGCTGAGCGCACCGGGTAAGGTGGACGGCGATACTGCGGCAGATCGTGTGAACGAAGTGTACGCGCGCGACTCCTGGACGACGGGGCCATTTCTGGCGACGATAGGCGCGCGTCACAGCCGCAGCCAACTCTGGGGGAGCAGCACGAACCCGTCGATTGGTGTGGCGTGGCAGCCAGTGTCGTCGATACGACTGCGATCGAACGTGTCTCGTGGATTCCGCGCGCCGAGCTTCAAGGAGCTGCGCTACACCTTCTTCAATGCAGCGGGCGGCTACACGTTGGCTGGGAACGCGGCCCTACGGCCGGAGGCATCACGCAGCGGTGCGCTGGGCGCCACATGGTCGCCGTCTGCACGCATTGCTGTGGACATCGAAGGCTACCGGAACGACGTGACGAACCTCATCGACTGGCGTTTTCAAGGCAACAACGGCGCCGGCTATCAGGTGTATCGCAATGTCAATGTGGCTCGGGCGCGCACGCAAGGCGTGGAGACCAGTCTGCGGGGCAGGCTCGGTCCGTCGGAATGGTCGCTTGGGTACGACTACCTGCGCGCGCGTGACCTGAGTTCGGGGCTGCCGCTCAGTCGTCGAGCGACGCATACGGCGCGACTGCGCGTCTCGCGCGAATGGGCGGTGTTGCGTGGGCTTACTGTCGACTGGTCGACGCGGTACACCGGTGCGGCGTCGCTGGTTGGCGTGCCGAGTGGGGCACCGATCACCGGCGCGTTCTCGACTGGGTCTGGCATTGTGGCGTCACAAGGGGCGTTCCTTTCGGTGGATGGGCAATTGCGGCTGGCGATGACCCGGGGTGCCGAGTTGTCGTTCGGTGTGAACAACATGTTTGATCAGCGCCCAGCCTTGTGGACGCCGGCGTTTGCGCGTCAGATGTACGTTGGCGTGCGCGTACGTTGGGCGGACACGCCACGGTAGCGACACACATCGCGCGCCGTCATCACGTCGTGTGCATCGGATTCCGCAGGTCGTCGAGTGCCGTGTTGCGCAGCAACAGTGCAGCGAGTGACTCCGGCAGATCGCACATGAGCATCTCGCGCGTCGATGTGTCGCCGGACGCATGGTCAGCGAGTGTCACAACGAGCGTCTCGCCAGTGCCGCGCGACGTTCCCGCGAAGGTGCGGTGTTCACCAGTGCGTCGATGCTCGATGGTGACCACCCATCCGCTGCCGCGCTCACGAACAGTGAGATCGAACGTGGCATGTCGGCTGAGCAAAATCTCATCACATGCGCAGGCAATGGCGCCTGCCGCAACACTCCACATGACATCAATGTGCGGCAGCGCCTCGCGCACAAAGACATCGCTACCGCTCCGTCGATTGACTCCGCCGCCAACGGCCTGCGACAACGCCTCGACAAACACTGGCTCGAGGCGCGCGGCGACGCCCGAGAGCTCCATGGCGCGTGCGGCGTAGCGCAATACCTGACGCGTCTCGATACGATCGACGTCATCAAAGAACCATGCGCACGACGTGAAGGTGCGGAGTGACGCGCGCTGGAGCTCGAGGAGCGCGCGGGCTCGTTCGACTTGTGCGTCGGTTGCGTTGGCAATGACGTGTTGCCGGGTGAAGTCGTTCAGTGCCGGTCCGTCCAGCGCCACAACATCGCCGTACGCGTCGCGGACGTGCCAGGGATCGGCCGTGAAGAGGGCACGTCCGTCGTGATCGAACACCTCGCCGCATCGCTCGGCCAGTATGTTGAGCGCCGAACGTAGCGGTCCGCGCCTCTGCTGCGCTGGCGGCTTGTTGCCGTCCAGCCGACACCCGCAATTGCTTCGCCATCGCTCAACACCATGGGCGCAGCTCCACGCCGATGGCGACACCAGCGACACGTCGCGTGTAGGTGGGTGGGCGGCAATCAGTGCGGCGACATTGGTGATGCGCGCCGTTGTGCTCTGCGCGATGCGCGAGAGGGTTTCGGCGAGTGCGCCATCGCCACCGCGATGATGATGGCCGAACGTCTCGCCGTCCGTCGCCAGGGTGATGCAGCGGGGCAGGGACGCGGCATCAGTCGCCGTAAGTCGTCGCGCCAACGCATCGGGATCTCGCAGCAGTCCACCAAAGGCCACTTCCCCCGCGAGGTTGCCATCGTACGGGAGAATGGCAATCTCGCGCCCGTTCGCTCCCCGCCATCGCACGGGCATGCCGCGACCGTCTGCGCCGCGCAGTTGATAGGGCGCGAGAATGGTGAAACGGATTCCTTCCTGCGCCAGCACGTCGAGGGTGTCTTCATCGACCGCGCATTCGGGCAGCCACATGCCTTCAGGCTCCCGGTGGAAGCGTCGCCGAAAGTCAGCGATGCCCCAGCGCACCTCGGTGATGCGATCGCGGCGCGACGCGAGGGGCAGGATGACGTGATGATACGGTGCGGCGATCGCGTTGCCATGTCCGAGTCGCCGGACGCTGGCCGCATCGCCTTCCTGCATGGCGGCGAGTGTTGACGGGGCCTCTGCCGCCAGCCACTCACACAGCGTTGCGCCGACATCGAACGAGCACCACGCATACAGATTGACAAAGCGCGTCAACGCCCGCTTGGCATCTGGATCAAGCGGTGCGCCGGTCGCGGGTTGCGCGCGGACCTCGGCGCGCGCCAGGCGTGCATAGCTCTCGCGGTCAATGCGCGCGTTCCAGTCGTGGTCAGGCGCCGCCGACGGCTCTACGTCGATCGCTTCGCGCCACGGATCTTCTCGCGGCGGCTGATAACAGTGCGCGTGCACAATGACCGCTTGCGTGATGCTTGCCTGGGTCATGCCGTTCTGGGAGACATCCGCGTCGTCACGCACCGAGCGTCGCCCCGATCAGGACCGCTGCGCATGCACGGCGGCTCGTCGATAGACATCGGCATATCGCTCGGCGGAGCGTGCCCAGCCGAAGTCGCGTTGCATCGCCGCGCGCATCCGCGGTTCCCACTGTTCGCGATCAGAAAAGCGGGCGAGTGCACGCGACATCGCCCAGTCGAGTGCACCAGGCTTGAATTCGTCAAACAGAAATCCTGTGACATCATCTTCGACCGTATCGGCGATACCGCCGACGCGTCGCCCGATCGGCAGCGCCCCGTAGCGTTGTGCACGCATTTGCGTGAGTCCGCACGGTTCGTATTGCGAGGGCATCAGGAACATGTCGGCACCCGCCATGAGCCGATGTTCCAGGCGGTCGGTGAAATCCAGCTGGACGGCGACGTTGCGCGGACGCGCTGCCGCGAGACGTCGCAGGGCGTCTTCATAGCGCTGTTCGCCCTGTCCAAGGAAGACGAATTGCGCATCAAGATTCCAGACCAGATGCGAATTCAAAATGAGATCGAGCCCCTTTTGCATGACCATGCGGCCGGCCATCGCAAAGAGGGGTGTCCGGCGCCGCTGTGGCAGACCGAATGACCGCTGCAGCGCGGCCTTGCAACGCACCTTCTCAGCGGGATGCTCGGTGTTGTAGTGTGCCGACAGCTGTTCATCGGTCTCTGGATCCCAGAGCGTCTGATCGATGCCGTTCGTGACGCCGCTGAAGCGATCACCGAGCCAGCGAAATACATCGTGCAGCCCAAAGCCGCCGCCCGGCGTGCGCAGTTCTACGGCATGCGTCGGGCTGACGGTGACGACCATATCGGCCGACGTGAGGCCCGCTTTCAGCAGATTGATGCGGTCGTACCACTCGACGCCGCGATACGTGTAGAGTTCGGGCGGAATGCCGCATTCGTTGAGTTGCGCGGTCGGGAAGTGCCCCTGATAACCAGCGTTGTGTACAGATAACACCGTGGGCGTTGCCGCGAAACGCGCCCGCAGGTCGGCGTAGTTCCGCATGTACAACAGTGCCAGCGACGCGTGCCAGTCATGCGCGTGCACCAGAACCGGCCCCGCGATGAGTCGCGGAATGGCATCGAGCACGGCGCGCGAGAACATTGCAAATCGTCGCGCGTTGTCCGCGTAGTCCCTACCGCCCTCGCCATACAAACCAACACGGTTGAAGTACTCGGGGATGTCTACAAACACCACTTTCGGACCAGGCGCGGACTGCACTTCCCGGAAGAAACGCACCTCGGCACCGCGAAATCCAAGCTCGACACGAATGGGTCTGCCGAGTGGTGCGAGGTCGGGCGCGATGTCACGCACCGTGCGATAGAGCGGCACGAAGACCACGACCGTTGCGCCGGCCTTGACCTGAAAGTTTGCGAGCCCCATCACCGCTTCGGCGAGACCGCCGGTGCGGGCGAAAGGCGAGTACTCGGCGGAGATATGCACGATCGTCGGTGCACTGTCCGACGATGCGGACACCACAGGAGAACCGAACGGTGTTGGCCGGCCAACAGCAGTCATGGCGCGCAGGTCAGGGATGGAAACAGCGATCACGCGGTTGGTGGATCGTCTGGCAGCGCGTCGCCGATGATCGACGGCGCGTAGTAGGCACGCGCGTACTGCTCGACCATGCGGCGCGCCGTGAAATGTTGTCCAGAGACCCGAATCGCGTTCTTCATTGTCGTCAACCACAGGTGCGGCAGCCCCGCGGCGTCGCGATTGTAGTAGCGCGGGATGACTTCCGTTTCGAGCAGCGTGTAGAGGCGATCGGCGGTTGACACACCATCGTCACTGTCCTCGTCACCGGTAATGGCCCAGCCGTTGTTTCCTTCGTAGCCCTCCTCCCACCACCCATCAATCGTGGAGAACTGCGGCACGCCGTTCAAGGCCGCTTTCATGCCGCTGGTGCCTGACGCTTCCATGGGCACGCGCGGGAGGTTCATCCACAGATCGACGCCTTGCACCAGCATGTGCGCGAGGTGCATCCCGTAATCTTCGACGAACGCCACACGTCCTTCGAAGCGCGGATCGCGCGTGAACTGATACACGTTCTGGAGAATCTGCTTGCCCGGATTGTCGGCAGGATGGGCTTTGCCGGCGAACACGATTTGCACGGGCCGTTCGACACTGGTCACGAGGGCGCGCAGTCGCTCCACATCGCGGAAGATGAGGTCAGCGCGTTTGTAGGTCGCGAAGCGCCGCGCAAATCCGATAGTGAGGACCTGCGGATCGAGCAGCGTCCCCGCACCAACCAGCTGTGCAGTCTCCATCGTGCCTTTGGCAAACGCGCGCCGTGCTTCCTCGCGCACCATGCGCATGAGCGCGTGCTTGAGCCGCATATGCGTGAACCACAACTTCTCATCATCCATCGACAGCACTTGATCCCATATGGACGGGTCCTGCCCGTGTCCCCACCACGGACCAAGATGCTTGTCGAGCAGCTGCATGATCGGGCTGGCCATCCACGTTGCCAGATGCACGCCGTTTGTGACATGGCCAATCGGCACGTCATCGACCTCGTGGCCTGGCCACAGCGCACGACTCGCTTCGCGCGTCACAACGCCGTGACGCCGTGACACAGCATTGACGCGGCGCGACAATCGCATCGATGCAGCGGTCATGTGGAAACTGCCAGTGCCTGCTTCGGGATGATAGCCGATGCGCAGGAACGCTTCCGCGGTGATGCCCATCTGCTTCCACATCTCACCAGCGCACTGCCGCACCTCGTTCACCGCAAACTGGTCGTGTCCGGCCGGTACCGGCGTGTGCGTGGTGAACACACTGCGGTTGCGCACCTGTCGCACCGCGTCGGCGTACGACGTGCCCTCGGCGCAGAGTTCGCGCACGCGCTCAATCATCATGAATGCGGCGTGGCCTTCGTTGGCATGCCAGGCTGCTGGCGCGAGACCGAGTGCGCGCAGCACGCGTACGCCGCCGACGCCGAGGAGCCATTCCTGTCGCAGGCGCATGGCGGGGCCGCCCGAGTACAGCTTGGAAAGCAGGAGGCGATCGTCCGGATGATTGGACGGCAGATCGGCATCGAGCAGGTACACCGGCACGCGCCCAACTTGCATCGTCCACACGCGAATGTGTACATCACGACCGAACGTGCTCACGGTGGCGAGGTGACTCGCGCCATCAATGCCTGGCACCGGAGTGAGCGGCACGGAGCTTAACGAGAAGCGATCGTCCGAATCTTCCTGCCAGCCGTCTGGTCGGATGCGCTGATCGAAGTAGCCATTCCGATACATCAGTCCGACGGCAACGATCGGCACGCCGAGGTCCGACGCCGTCTTGAGGTGGTCGCCTGCCAGCACGCCAAGCCCACCGGAATAGATGGGCACCGAGCTGTGAATCCCAAATTCGGCACAGAAGTACGCGACGGGCTGACCGCGCAACTCAGGAAACGTGCGCGCATACCACGTGTGCTCATCCGACTTTTCCGTGGCGAGCCACTGGAGTGCGCGATCATACCGTGCGCAGAACGCAGGATCGACCGCGAGCGCAGCCAGCCGCTCAGGCGCCGCTTGTTGAAGCAACACGATGGGGGTTGTGTCGCAACAAGGCCCACAAGGTCTCGTCAATTTCTCGGAACAGCGCGCGCGCGTCGCGATTCCAGCTCCACGCAAGGTTGTTGGCGATGAGCGTCAGTCCGGACAAGCGATCCGGCAGCGGCTGTGTGCGGATCGCCGACGAGCTGATTGGTGTGGTCGAGGACGTGGGTGTAGCGATAGCGGTCATAGAGAGGGATCGACGACGGAAGTGGCGGTAAGCGGTCGCGGCATCGCGCCTGACCGGCAACAGATAAAGTAGGGAGGGGAGGGCAGGTGTGGACAGGCGGTTGCAACGTAACTAACCTGCGAGACGCGGTCTCCTTCCTGACGGCTGCGCCCTCGCTTTCGTCATCAATGCCGCCGCGATCGCATCCTGTCGAAGTTTTCAAGTTTGGAGGCGCGTCGCTCGCAGACGCCGCCGCCATGCTTCGCGCGATTGACATCATTGCCGCGCCGCGTCGCGCTCGTCTGGTCGTCGTGGTGTCCGCGCTCGCCAATGTGACTGACGCGCTCCTCGCCGTCTCCGCAACGGCGTGCCTCGGTCAGCATCGTGCGGTCGACGACGCGCTGGCGACGATCCTCGACCATCACCGTCGCGTTGCAGCGAGGATTGTCTCTGGCGTACGCGCTCAGCGCGCCCTGCGCGCGGGGATCGAGCAGGCATTCGATGATCTGCGCGCCCTGCTGCATGGTGTGGCGAGTCTGCGCGAACTGACACCGCGGACGCGGGACTTTATTGTCGCGCGTGGGGAACAACTCGCCGCGCAGTTGCTCGTGGCCGGTCTGCAAGCTGTTGGCAGCAAGGCGGAGTATGTCGATGCGGCACCGCTGGTGCGCACGGATGGTGTATTTGGTGGGGCGTTCCCCGATCTGCCGTACTGCGACCGCGCGGTGCGTGCGCACCTCGCGCCGATGCTGTCACGACGCACCATCCCGGTGCTGCCGGGATTTGTAGGGAGTGCGCCCGATGGCAGTGTCGTAACGCTTGGACGTGGTGGCAGCGATCTCACCGCGACGGTCGTCGGGCGCGCCATGCGTGCGGCACGCGTTTCTCTCTGGAAGGACGTGCCCGGACTAATGACCACCGATCCGCGTCTGGTGGCGACCGCGCGCATCATTCCGCAGCTCAACGTGCGTGAAGCGGCCGAACTCGCGTACTATGGCGCGAAGGTGCTGCACCCCCGCGCACTGATTCCGTTGGCGCGCACCGCTGTGCCGCTCTATGTGCGCCCGTTCGTCGATCCTGAGGCAGCGGGTACGGAAATTTCCAGACGCCGAACGCTGCGGCGATATCCGGTCAAGGCGTTGTCCGTCGTGCGTAATCAAGCGCTGGTGACCGTGACGGGAAACGGCATGTTGGGCGTGCCTGGCATTGCGGCGCGCACGTTCACCGCGATGCAAACGGCGAATGTGTCGGTAGCGCTCATCTCACAGGCGTCGTCGGAGCATTCGATCTGTTTTTGTGTGCCGGTTGAGCGCAGTGAGGCCGCACGGGCCGCGCTCGTGAGCGCATTCGCGGTCGAACTCGCGCGACGAGAACTCGAGAGCGTCGACGTGCAGACCGGCGTGGCCATGTTAGCCGTGGTCGGCCTCGGGATGGCGGGCACACCAGGCATTGCGGCGCGCATGTTTGGTGCGCTGGCTCGCGCGTCGGTCAATGTGGTGGCCATCGCCCAGGGGGCGTCCGAGTTGAACATTTCGGTAGTGATCACCGATGCGCAGGCCACGGCCGCGGCGGGTGCGGTGCATAACGAGTTTCAGTTAGACAAAATTGGCGGTGGTGGTCTCCGTCGCGATGATCGACTGGACGTGGTGTTGCTGGGCTTCGGACAAATCGGACGTGAGCTCGTGCGCATGTTGCCCCGTGTGCGGGCGTCGGTGCGTCCGCGCATTGTGGCCCTGATCGATCGGAGCGGTGTGCTGTTTGACCCTGACGGGCTTTCGGCGCGTCGGTTGGCGGTGCTCGCGGATGATAAAGCGGACGGCAAGCCGTTGTCGTCGTTTGTCGGCGCACGCAAGTCCACCGCACGAGATGCGGTCGCGTTTGTTGCACAGCATGCATTGTCACGCGCTGCCATCGCCGATGTCACGGCGCATGATACCCTGCCAACGTTGCGTGCGGCGATCAGTGCAGGAATGGACGTCGTGCTGGCAAACAAGCGACCATTGTCGGCGCCAGTATCCGTGGTGGAGTCGTTGCACGCGCTGGCAGCGGCGCACGGTCGACGCATTCTGTATGAAACCACCGTTGGGGCAGGACTCCCGGTCATGGATTCGTACGCGAAGCTGGTTGAGACTGGAGACCGGGTGTTGCGCATCGAAGGATGCACGTCGGGCACATTGGGATTTTTGTTGACGGAGATTGGGCGCGGCGAATCATTCAGCACGGCGCTGCGTGCCGCGATGCGATTCGGCTTCACGGAGCCGGACCCGCGCGATGATCTGTCCGGGATGGATGTGGCCCGTAAGGCGTTGATCCTCGCCCGACTCCTCGGCTACCGCGGCGACTTGGCTGACGTCACCGTGGAATCGCTTGTCCCTGCAACCTTGAGCGCGATTCCCCGAACCGCGTTCCTGTCGCGGCTGGACGAGCAAGACACGATGTGGGCGGCGCGACATGAGGCGGCGACACGCGCTGGTCGCGTGTTGCGGTACGTGTTGCTGGCGACGCCCCGTCGCGTGCAGGTGGGACTGCGCGCCGTGCCGGTGGCGCATCCACTGGCCAGTTTGCGCGGCACCGACAATCAGATTGTGTTCACCACGCGACGGTATCGCGCCCATCCGTTAGTGATCACCGGTCCGGGGGCAGGACCACAGGTGACCGCGGCCGGCGTGCTGAATGATTTGCTGCAACTGGTCCCACGGTGAGTGCCCAACGAGGCGTGGTTGCATTCGCACCAGGGAGCCTCGGCAATCTCGGACCGGGTCTCGATGTACTCGGGTGTGCACTCACTGGAGCTGGCGATGAAGTGCATGCGTGGTGGACCGATGCGCCTGGCGTTAAGGTCATCGATGCTGGTCATCCCGAGTTGACGTCGGATCCGCTGCGGCACGCCTGTGCCATCGCGGCCCACGCGGTGTTGTGTCGCGCGCCGAAAGTTCGGCGCGGCGTGGCGCTGTCCGTGCGCAAGGGACTGCCGTTATCGGCAGGGCAGGGCGGCAGCGGTGCGTCCGCGGTTGCGGCGGCCGTCGCCGTGAATCAGCTCATTGTCCTTGATGGCGGCGACACGCTCGACAACGTGGGACTGCTCGAAACAAGTCTGGTCGCTGAATCTCAGGTGGCCGGCCGACATCTCGACAATCTCGCCGCGTCGCTGCTCGGCGGTGTGATTTGTGTACTCGGCATCGATCCGCCGGACGTGTCCAATGTGCCCGTGAACGTCCCCCTCTGGTTTGCGCTCGCGCACCCCGACATTCGTGTGCGCACGGCCGACGCGCGCGCCGTGCTGCCCGTGTCGTATTCGCGCCAAACGCTCGTCGCCCAAATGGCGAGTGTCGCGTCGCTGGTGACCGGGCTGGCTCGCGGTGACCTGTCGCTCGTCGGACGTTCGATCGTCGATCATGTCGCCGAAACTCCACGGTCCGCATTGATCCCCGGATTTGCCGCGGCGAAATTGGCGGCGCTTGAGGCCGGGGCGCTCGGCGCATCGTTGTCGGGGAGTGGGCCGACAACGTTTGGTGTGTGTGCGAGCGAAGCCGAGGCGCTGGCCGTCGCCGAAGCGATGCGCTGGGCGTATGCGGCCGCAGGGCACGCCTGTAGCGCGCGGGTCGCAACGATCGACTTTGACGGGGCACGATGGCATGCCGCCTGAGGGGCAGATGAATCATCCTGTGTTTCTCGCCGCCGGTTCCGTGAGCGTGCAACAGTGCGCCAATTGCGCCGCGACCTACGACGAACGTGATGCGGCGGCCGCATGCACGCACTGCGGTGGGCTGCTCGACGTGTTGCACGCAGTGCCGAGGGATGCTCGCGGTGCGCCGATGGATGGTGCATTGCTCAAGCAATCATTCGCGCAGCACTGCTGCGCGCGACCACTCGGCTCGGCGTCTGGTGTGTGGCGATTCCAATCCATGGTGATGCCTGCAGCCGGTACGTCGCTCGTCACGCATCCGGAGGGTAACACACCGCTGTTGTCGCGCGACGCCCTATCGCGGTGGTCCGGTGTGGATGACTTGCTGATCAAGCATGAGGGACACAACCCAACCGGTTCATTCAAAGATCGCGGGATGACGGTTGGTGTGACGCAAGCGGTGCGTATTGGTGCGCGTGCCGTGGCGTGTGCCTCGACTGGCAATACGTCGGCATCGTTGGCGGCCTACGCCGCGCAGGCTGGCATTCCCGGCTTGGTGTTTGTGCCGGAAGGCAAAGTCGCGGCCAGCAAACTCGCGCAGACCTTGGCGTATGGTGCGCGCACGCTTCTCGTGCGTGGGGACTTTGATGCTTGCTTGCGATTGGTGCAAGCGTCAGCGCGCGAGCTCAACATTTATCTGCTCAATTCCATCAATCCGTGGCGAATTGAAGGGCAGAAGACCATCGTGCTGGAACTCTTGCAACAACTCGACTGGGACGCGCCCGACTTCCTCGTGCTGCCGGCCGGCAATCTTGGCAACACGGCGGCCTTCGGGAAAGCGTTGCGGGAAGCTTTGGCGCTGGGATTGATCTCGCGCGTGCCGCGGATCGTCGCCGTGCAGGCGGCTGGTGCTGCGCCGTTCGCGACGAGCTTCCACGAGCATTTTGCGACGCGTCATGTCGTGGCGGCGGAAACCGTCGCGACAGCGATTCGGATTGGCGATCCGGCTTCGTGGGAGCGTGGCGTTCGCGCAATCCGCGAGACGGACGGTCTTGTGCTCGCGTGCAGTGACGATGAAATCATCGACGCCAAGGTGGCGATTGATGCGGCGGGCGTTGGCTGTGAGCCGGCAAGTGCGGCCAGTCTTGCCGGTGTGCGGCGACTCGTCGCGGACGGCATCATTCGCCCCGGACATCGGGTTGTTGCGGTGCTCACGGGACACGTGCTCAAGGACCCAGGTATGTTGGTCCAGCTGCATCAAGAGCGCACAGATTTCGCGAAGGCCAATCGACCGATCGTCATTGACGCGAGTGTGAGCGCAGTGGCACAGGTGCTCAACACGCAGCGCGCTGCGGAGACCGCATGACGGGAAAATCTGCCCGACGCACCCTGGTTACGGGGGCGGGTCGACCCCTCGGTGTAGAGTTCGTGCGTCAAAGTCTCATGCGCGGCGACAAGGTGTACGCAGCGGCGCGCAATCCCGCGCGGGTCCCAATACTCGCCGACTTGCGCGCGGAGTTTCCGGGTCTGGAACTGTTGGCCCTTGATCCCGCCGATGCGGCGTCGGTGGCCGATGCGATACCGATGCTGGAGTCGCTCACGTCGTCACTCGACCTCGTCGTCATCGCGCCAGCGGAGCCAGGTCCGCATGACACGCTCGTTGATGCGACGCGCGACGACGCGTTGTCGACGCTGTCGGGGACTGGACTGGTCGAGCGCATTCGCCGACACGCCATCGCCCCGTTACTGCTCGTGCGCACATTGCTCCCGTGGCTCATGCAGGGAGATGATGCGAAAATCTTGATGGTGAGCAGTTGGCTCGGTTCGCTCACCGGCAAGTCACAGGGTGGAGATTATGCAACGTGCGGCAGCGCGGCGGCGCTCCACATGCTAACGCGGGCGCTGGCGCATGATCTTGCAGATCAGCAAATCACCGTCTGTCTCGGCAATCCTGGCAATGTCGCCACGACACCGGATGCACCGGCCTTTCGTGTCCCCATTGATGAAGCGGCTCTTGGGCTGCTGACTGTCACCGATCGATTGTCGCCCCACCGAACGGGCAGCTTTCTCGACTGGACGGGCGCCGAACGCGCCTGGTGACACACTGCTACGTCATGGTCGGCGGTTCGGCCCTGCCTTCTCGGCTCGTTTGCGCTCGTCGGCAAGGAACTGCTCCATCAACGTATCGGCCTTCGCTCGCTGCGATAGACTGAGCTGGGTGCGCGCGCGCTCGCCATACGCGTCCTGAATATCCGTCAAACGGTCGATTAGCACACGCATGGTGTCCGATGCGCCAGCGCGCGCCCCGCGATCACCGCCGCGTCCCGATGCGCCGTCACCGCCACCTCCATCTGGTCCACGTCCGTTGGATCGACCGCCACGACCACGTCCCCCACGTGCAGCTTGTTCCTGTCGGTTCGTCGCAAGTCCTTCCATCTCCTTGAAGAGTGGCTCCTGTTGTCGTCGCATCTCTTTCTTGAAAAACTTGAGGGAGTCACGCTGTGCGCCAGACAGTGCGAGCCGCTTCTTGCGATCCAGAAGGAAGGCCACCGGGTCATTGTGCTCAAGGTTGTCTTTGAGTGTCGCGGCAGGCGACTTAATCTGACCGAATCCACCTCTTCCCCCAGGACCGCCGCGGCCTCGGCCCTGCGCAGCTAAACTTCCTGATGGGGGTATGGACAGCGCGAGGCAGGTCACAACACCCAGGCTGAGGCGAGCAAGCGAAGTGAGCGCAGACATATACGGTGCTCCCGGTGGGACGACTCGGCGAATTGCACGCGGCGTGGCATGTGCCATGCTCGGCGTTGCTTGCCACGGGAACACAGCGATCGCAGTTGACCCCACGCCGGTGCCCGCCGCGGTGACGCCGGCGCTTCCGTCGCTGGCCGTGGTGCCGGTGCACATCACGTATGCACTGCGATCGCTGCGACCCTCACTCGACTCACTCTTCCCCGTGCGGGATTCACTGAATCAAGCGCAGTGCTTGGCGCTTGGTGGCGCTGTCTGTCACCAATACGTGTATCGTCGCGATTCGCTGGCCCTTAGCGCGCAGGGCGATCGCCTGTCGATTGAGACACGACTGGCCTATCGTGCGCAGGTGGGGATGGCTGGCCTCGCGCGCGCCGCCAGCTGCGGATACGCACCTGAGAGCATGCGTCGTGCGTCGCTGTCCATGCAGACCTCACTGTACTGGCGCAAGGATTGGCGACTTGGGGCGCGCGCGACGCAACTGACGGCGGCGCTGCTCGACCCGTGCAAAGTCACGGTGCTCGGCGTTGATGCGTCAAAAGCCTTGCAAAGTGTGATTGATCGACAGCTCGCGGACTTTGGACAGATGGCGGATACCGCGATTCCGCGCGTCGCAGACCTGCAACCGCTTGCCGATTCACTCTGGCGCAGCTTTCTCGAACCAACGGCACTCGACACCCTGAACTCGCTCTGGCTGGTACTCGACCCGCAGGACGTGCGAGTTGCGCCACTGGTGGGGAACGGTCCGAGTTTCCTCACCGCGATCACGCTCTACGCTCGTCCGCGCGTGGTGGCCGGTGCCAAACCCGCGGCATTGGTGAAGCGCCTGCCCACGCTCACCCTTGGTGATGCGCCGGCGAACTTTGATGTCCCAGTATCAGTTGAGATGCCGTTTGCCGAGATCGAACGCCGGGCGGGAATGCTCCTTGCCACCGAGGCCACGGGGAACGTGCGCGTGGACAGTATGCATGTCCGCGGCGTTGCCGACACGGTCCATGTGGATCTCGATGTCTCCGGGGCCATGCATGGCCGACTCACGTTGACGGCGCGCTTGCGATGGAGCGCGGCGTTGCGCGAACTCCAGCTCGACGACCTCGTGTGGACACTGGCGAGCCGCGGTGCGATGTCGCGTGTCAAGGCGACGATTGGTGCGCCGCTCATTGGTCGGGCGGTACGACGCGCGACCATGGGCGGACGAGTGCCGCTCGGCGCCCAGCTTGACTCCGTGCGCGTGGAGATGATGCGCCTCCTGAACGGACCAATCGGCGTGGGCGTGCTGCTGGGCAGCAGTGTGAATGACGTACAAATTCTTGGCGTCACTTCGACCGCCACCGCCTTTGTCGTGCAAGCACGACTTACCGGACGTGCGGGAGTCTGGATCCAATAGCACGAACTCGCGTGTTTACCCTCTTCGGAATCTCCATGCGACATCTTGTTCGACGCTCGTTGCACACGATGCTGGCCATACTTGCGGTGCTGTGCACTACGTCCGTTGTCGCGAGCGCGCAGTCCACGTTTTCCACGCCGACTGACAAATCGACGCTGCGGCTGATGCAGCGATTGTCTGCGTTGTCCGCCGATTCCATGGAAGGGCGTCGTGCCGGTTCCGAAGGCTCACGTCGTGCGCGCCGCTGGATTATCGGGCAGCTGACGGCGATGGGTGTGCAGCCGGTCGGAGCGTCGTTTGAGCAGGAGGTGAAGCTCCCGGCGCGCGGGGGCACGGATACACTCGGTGCGAACATCGTTGCGCGGATTCCGGGCAAGACAGCTGGTGCGGCGACCATCGTCCTGAGTGCACACTACGATCATCTCGGCATACGCAACGGTGTGGTGTTTAACGGCGCCGACGATGACGCCTCCGGGTGCGTGGCGCTCCTGACGATGGCCGAGTGGCTGATGCACGAAAAGCCGTTGCACGACGTTGTGTTGGCATTCTTTGACAATGAAGAAGGCGGCATGCACGGATCAAAAACATTCGTCTCGGCGCCACCAGTGCCACTCGCACGTATCGCCTTCGATCTGAGTCTCGACATGGTGAGTCGGCAAGACGGCAAGGCGCTCTGGGTGACCGGCACGTCGCACTACCCATTTCTCAAATCATTTGCCGATGCGGCAGCAACAGGCGCCGGCATTGCCATTCAGTTTGGGCACGACACGAAGGGCGGCAAGCCGGGCGACGATTGGACCACGTCCTCTGACCACGCGTCGTTCCACGGCAAGGGTATTCCGTTTCTCTACCTCGGCGTGGAAGACCATGTGGACTACCACAAGTCCGGCGACGACGCAGACAAAGTCGACCCGGACTTCTATCGCGCGGCCGTCGATTTTGCCTATGCGCTGTTTCGCCAGATTGATCGCGGGCTCGACCGCTTCCCAGCGCGCGCGCCCTGAATGACGAAGGGCCGTCGCAGCAATCGCGACGGCCCTTTTGTCCTGTGCCGGATCGAGACGAATCCCGAACCGGAACCCGAATTACCGGGCGTCGATCAGGAGATCGTATGCCCAGGCCGAGCCGGCAAAGGGACGGGTGTTAGACAATGGATCACCTCCTGACAAAAAGGGTGGGATTTAAAACGATGTGCACTCGGCGCTCCTCCGCGTGCATTTGCCATGGTACGTTCGTCACGCGTATCGCGCAAGGATGAAATGAACGAGGCGCGTCGAACGACGACATGCATTGCCGGAGTCCTCGCGCGAACGCACAATTGTGTATCCGCCACGCGTCCACCTCTCGTCGCGGACTCCGATGTTCTCTAACGATCTCGTCCCACGAGAATTCATCATGATTGCTCTCCGCAGGTGGCGCCACGTGCGCCTGACGTGCTGTGCCGTCGCGACGGTGTGGATGCCGCAGACGGTTGCCGCCCAGCGCTCCGATGCTGCGGCGGTCACAACCGGGCAGTCGCCGCTGACGCGCCTGCCGAAGGGGCCGAGGGCCATGCAATTGGCGGACTGGTATCGGGTCGCCAACGTCAGCAATCCCGCACTCTCTCCTGACGGCAAACGCGTCGCCATGACGGTGACCACCGTCAAGGAAGCAGAGAACCGACGACACAATGAAGTCTGGGTCGTGAACGCCGCGGGTGGCGAGCCGCAGCGCTGGACGTCGCCGAGTACTGAGAGTTCGAACCCGCGGTGGTCGGAGGATGGCAAGTACCTGTTCTTCACGTCGCAACGCCCGAATGGTCGGGGCAGCACATGGGCGATCCGACTCGACGAACCGAGTGGCGAAGCCATTCAGCTCGAGACGTATCCCAGCGGTTCCATGCCGGCGAACCACGCCTTTGCGATATTCACGCAGCTTGCGCGCGTGGACTCGGCGCCGCGTGCTGCCGCAGATCCGTTTGCACGCATGCAGCCGATGGCCAAGCCGCCATTCGAAGCGATTACGCGACCTGCCGATCCGTCACGCTTCGACGGCCGACATGTGACGGACATGAGTTACAAGGTCAACGGCGTTGGGTTTGTACCGGGACGTGCGGTGCCACGCACGTGGCGTGCGCAGCAGGTCTGGCGGCAGAGTGTTGGCGATACGACCAAGCAGATGCTGACCAACTCGGCGTACTCGCATCGCTCGGTCACCGTGTCACCAGACGGCATGCTGATTGCGTTTATTGCCGACGCGAAATTGCGTTCGGATTCCGTGATCGACCTTGAACGCGATTCGCTGGCCAAGCTCGCGTACAACAAAGTCCGCGACGAGGCCGACCGGAACGATGTTGACCTGTACGTCATGAACATCGACGGCAGTGCCGTGCGGAAGGTGGCCGAGTGGATGGGTGCCGAGTCGGACTACGCGTGGTCGATCGACAGTAAGTCGATCGCGTTCATCGGTCGCCCGTCGCGCATGAAATCCGCGCGCATCTATCTGGTCGAGGCCGCAGGTGGCGCGCCACGAAATATTCTTGGTGATTGGCAGTTCGAGCCCGCCAGTCTCGATTGGCTCGTTGGCGGCGCGCTGATGTTCACCGCGGAATTGGGAGGCCGAACCGCGGTGCTGCAGGCGGATTTGACGGGTCGCAGCGCGCCGAAAGAACTCGTGGGTGGTCGTCGGCAGATTCGTGGCACATCCTACGATCCGGCCGGTCGGCTGCTGACGTTCGTAGCCACGTCTATGACGAAGCCGCCAGAACTCTTTATCGCCAATGCGGATGGCACGGGCGAGCGCAAACTCACGAGCTTCAACGATGCGGTGAACGCCGACGCTGTGTGGAGCGATGCCGAGCGTTTTACCTACAAGAGCGTTGGCAATCAGGAGATTGAAGGGTGGTTGATGAAGCCGTACGGGTACGATGCGACGAGGAAGTACCCGATGGTCATCTACATCCACGGCGGGCCGCACTCGTCATACGGTGAAGGGTGGTTCGACGAATTTCAGAATCTCGCAGCGCAAGGGATGTTCGTGCTGTTTACGAATCCCCGCGGTTCCAGCGGTTACGGCGCTCCCTTCACATACGCCACGCGCGGTCGCTGGGGACTCGAAGACTACGAGGACCTGATGAAGGCGGTCGATATCGTGGCGAAACGACCAGACGTTGATTCGACCAAGATGGGCGCCACAGGAGGATCATACGGTGGGTTCATGACGACGTGGCTGGCCACTCGTACCACGCGATTCAAAGCCATAGAAACAGATCGGACGATCACCGACTGGACATACTGGTATGGATCGAGCGACGCCCAGGGACTTACCGAATTTGAATTCTACGGTAAGCCCTGGGACAACCAGAAACTGTATGACACCTTGTCTCCGATTCGCTATGTCCAACGGGTGAAGACGCCAATGCTCATGGTGCAGTAGGAAGAAGACCATCGCACGCCGATGGGAAGCGCCGAGATCTGGTTCATGTCACTCAAGAAGCAGGGCGTGCCAGTGGAGATGGTGCGCTATCCGCGCTCAAACCACGATTTGTCGCGCACCGGTGAGCCGTGGTTGCTGGTGGACCGTCTGGGGCGAATTCGTCAGTGGTTCGGCTACTGGCTGCAAGGCGAAAAACCAAAGGATCCTGCACCAACGCGTGCGGCCGGGTCAGCTCCCGAACGGTAGGACGCGAAGCACACCGAGGCCGCACTACGGACGGAGCTGCTCTATGGTCTCCGTTCGCTGTTGCACCGCGGCGCGCGAGAATGGCAAAGGGGTGTAGCGACCCTGCGTCCATGGCGCAAAGAGATCGCGATAGTGTGGACTTCGTGGATCACCACTCTGTCCAGGCGTGTTGGTCGCCGTTGCACGATCCCAGTTCGCGAGGTCGAACACCACGCGCAGACTCGCGCCGGCGGTCTGGTTGTCGGCGTTGCCCGTCGCGTTGACGGTATTGGCGTAGCCGCCTCGCGCGATCGGTCCGGGTGATAGCCATGCACGCAGCGAATCGGTGACGGCGCCATCCAGTGGATGCGCGATGCGGACGTGGTGGAAGAGCGCCTGCCCATACTGCCAGCGGGCCATGTCTGGACCGAGCTTCGTAGTGAGTGCGACAATCGCGTCGTCGAATGAGTGGCTGACGAGGGAATCGCGCGTTTGGATGGGTCTTATCCCAAGTACAGTGTCCGCGCGCTCCAGCCAATCCACCATCCGCGATAGTGGTACCGTGCGAAGAATCGCTCGCACCCGAGTCGGCAGCGTTGCGGTGGCGACCGACGCACTGAGCGTTCGTTCCCACGTCGCATAAATCGCCGCCCCAACGGATTGCGCAGCCAGCACACCATTCCACGTCATCAACGAATCGCGCGCGGCATTTGCGAGCGCGCTATGCAGCGGCGCGTTGCGCAGTGGCGCATTGCGCAACAGGGCAACAAGCGAGCGTGCAGCGACCGGCGTTTCGTCGTGCTGCAAGCGCTGCATCATCGGGATGTCGGCCAACTGGAGGGTGTCCAACACTTCAGTGAGACGGCGAATCCGCCATGGTTCCGCCCACGTGCGGGCGATGGCGTCGGCATGCGAATAGTCTTGTGGCACGTTGAGCGCATTGGCCGTCGCGAAATATCCGCCTGCCGGTCTGAACGCATGTGGCAGCTCGGCAATCGGCAGAAATCCACTCCATTCAAATCGTCCGTCGCCCGGTACCGGAACGAGACCGTCCCAACGTTTTCGGATCGGCGCGATGCCCGCGCTCTGCCACCCAATCGCTCCTGACGTGTCGGCCCACAGCCAATTGAGCGCTGGCATATGTGCGTATCCCACGGCATTCCGGAACTCACTCCAGTTGCGCGCCTGATCGATGCGCAGGCTGGCCAGGTACGGTGCGCCGCCCGCTTCGAACCATGCGGCGCGCAGCGCCACGGCCACATGACGCGTGGAATCCTCGAAGAGTACTGGTCCATGGCGCGTGAAGCGCAAGGCGATGGGCACCGGGGGTGCACCACGCACGCGAATCGTGTCGTACTCGACGCGCATGGTGGAGGCCACACCCTGGTATCGGTAGGAACGCCCATCCGTCGCGCTGGTCTCGTACACGTACAAATCTTCGACATCGAGTCCAAAAACTGTCAGCCCCCACGCACCGTGCGCGTTGTGCCCGATGGCGACGCCCGGAATCGCCGGTTCACCGCCACCGATGACATCCCATCCCGGCGCCGTGAGATGCACGAAATAGCGCAAGGACGGCGTCGTAATCGTCCGATGAGGATCGTTCGCGAGTATCGGTCGACCGCTCGCCGTGCGCGATCCGGCAATGACCCAATTATTGCTCTCCCATCGGTCGGCCGCTCCAGCGGTTGTGCCGTGGTCGCGCTGCATGTCGTCGGCGTCGCCAAGCGTTCGAGGAAACATGCTGAACGGCATGTCGCCATCGGATGGGTTCGACGCGCGCTTTCGCACCGCGGGCTGCACATCGTCCGGCCGAAACTGCGGTGCGTTCTTGAACGCGTCATAGACCGCAAGCAGCGCGTCATCCGATCCCGCATCGAGCGCCTGCGTAATCGCTGAATCAATCGCGACGCGCGCAGGCGCTGGTTCAAAACGGCGACGACGCACGACAGCATCATCGCCGATCGCTCGCACCGCTCGAGCCGTGGTGACTTCGTCACGCGCGTTGGCGGCGAGCGCATTGTGCCGCGAGATGACCACCGATGTGGTCCAGCGGCCGGGCGTGATGCCCAACCATCGGAGCTCTGGCGGCATGAGCGAGCTGTCGCGTGCCACACGCGCCACGTAGGCGTTGATGCCATCGACGAACGCCGTGATGATCGCCGCGCCGCGCGGATGGTAGTGCTGCAGCTCGGTCGTCATCGAGCCGCGATAGCGCAGCAACCGTGATGCCCGGTCGCGTGCAATCCAGCGCGGCCCCAGGACCTCGGCCATCGTGCCCGTGGCTTGACGACGCCACAGCTCGAGCTGAAACAGCCGGTCACGCGCGGCGCTATAGCCTTGTGCAAAAAACAGATCATGCTCGTTGCGCGCGTTGATGTGCACGATGCCTGCGGAATCGCGTGCCAGGCTAACCGGCGCGCGCAGTCCCCGCACACGGAGCGATTGTGCGTGCGTGTGAGGCGCGACGCAAAGGAGCAGGGCCGCCACGAGCGCTGCACATCGCACCACCGGGACATGGCGCATCATCCCGCTCCCGGCGTGGTGGCAAGCGCTTCGGCAAACGCGCGCACGATGGTGGCCGCAGGGACGATGTCATGAATCGACTCCACGCTCCGACCGGCCTGCCAGTAGTCGGGTTTCGCACCGGTCGCATTGGAACGCTTCAGTTGGTGCAAGGAGCGCAATGCGTAGAACGTCCGCATCCAATGCTTCGTCTTTCGGCCGCGAAAGAGCCATCGCGCGATGGGCCCGATCGAGGTGCCGAGCCGCTCGACGTACGGTGTACGGAGCACCGATACCGGGACACCGGTCAACCGTTCCGTCAGCACAACATCACTCGCCTGCGCACGAACGATCGCCCGCTTGTACGCGTCGTCAGCCGAGCATTCGGTGGTGGCGATGAAGCGTGTGCCAAGCTGTACGCCCGCGTAGCCGATTTCGAGGAGTGCACGAAACTGCATGGCATTGCCGACGCCACCGGCCGCAATCACCGGGAGACCAAGGTCGGCGATTTCGGCGAACAGTTCGGCCGCCGATCGAGAACCGGTATGTCCGCCAGCTTCCCGATTCACCGCGACGAGTCCGTCGACACCACCATCGCGCCCTTTGAAGGCCCACTTCTTTTCGGTGACGTCGTGATACACCACGCCGCCTGCCGCATGCACGCGCTCGACCACCCACCGCGGGTTGCCCAACGACGTGATGAAGAATCGCACGCCCTCCTCCAGGGCAATCTCCACCCATTGCACCATGCGGTTGTGATATGTCGTACTCGACGCCTCGATCAACGCGTTGAATCCAACGGGGCGACCCTCGGCGAGCCGATTGATGAGCCGCAAGCCGTCGCGGAATTTGTGGCCATGCACGTACGTCAGTGCGATCGGCTGGACAACGCCGATCGCACCCGCACGACTGACGGCGGCCACCAGTTCCGGGTTGCTGCAGGGATACATCGGCCCACAGACCAGTGGCACTTCGATGTGGGCGTGGCGAGTTAACGCCGTCTGGTGCGTTGGCCGCGCCGTCGCGTCGCGAGCCACAACGTCTCGTGCCTCAACGTCTTGTGCCTCAACGTCTCGTGCCTCAACGTCTCGTGCGGTGATGTTGGTCATCGGCGCGCCAAAACGCCGGTGCCAAACGCCCCGGTGTGGTCAACGCTGTGATCGACGCTGTGTCGCGCATCGTCGCGCGGCGACAACCTCCACGTCACGGTGCATGCGGCAACCAACTCCCCGTGAGCATCGACGATCGTCGCCTGCACTTCATGGGACATCGGCGTCACGATCACGGCTGGTGCAACCGCCGTGGTCGTTGCCACGAGCGTCCCCCGTGCTTTCTTCAGGTACTCGATGCGCAAACCCGTGACGATGCCTCGCACGCCTGCGGGGAGCGCCGTCAGCAACGCCGCACCACTCGTCATCTCTGCCAGGTTCACCAGCGCCACCGCGTGCACGGACGCGAGGTGGTTCCGAACGGCGCGTCGATCACGCAGCTGCACCCGTGCGAATCCGGGACGCAGGTCGGTATAGACGCCGCCCACGCTGCCGGTATACGGCGCCATTCGGCCAACCATCCAACTAAAGATGCGATTGCCAAACGGAAGGCGCGACAGCTGCTGCCATCGAGCGAGCAGCTGCTCGCCGGGAGCGGGATTGGGGCGAGCCATAGGGTGAGCGCCGAGCATGAGAAGGGAACGAGACGAACCAACGAACGCTTACCTTACCAGATACCCGAGCTCGTCGCCAATTTTCCTCTCATCGCCACACGTGAGCGTCTTCGAAGTCGTGCGCCATTTCGGTGAGTGCCTGCTCGCGGTGCAGGTCATGGCGTTGCTGCTGGTCCTGTCACGACTGATGCCAGGTCGCGTGCGGCGCCCCCCCGTTGCTGCGAGCCACCTCCCACGCACCGATACCACGGTAACTGTGGTCGTGGCCTCGCTGAACGAGGCCGCTCGCATCGGCCCGTGTCTGGCAGGACTGCAGGCCCAACTGGCGCCGTTGCTTGAAGTCCTGGTCGTGGACAGTCGCTCCACCGACGGTACGCGTGAGATGGTGCAGGCAGCGGGATTGGCAGACCCGCGCATCAAACTGCTGACCGACGATCCACTGCCAGCCGGGTGGGTTGGGAAAGTGTGGGCGCTTGAGACCGGACTCCGTCACGCGCGTGGCGAGTGGGTGCTCGGCATCGACGCGGACACGGTGCCCGCCCCCGGACTGGTTGGCGCGGTGGTAGGCGCGATGGAGCAGGATGCGCTGGACGTCGCATCGTTCGCCCCGCGATTTATTGGGCAGAGTGCTGGCGAACGATTTGTTCAGCCGGCGATGCTCGTGACGTTGATCTATCGCTGCGGCGCGACCGGAGTGGCGCAACCGGCGCCTGACCGTGTGCTGGCCAACGGGCAGTGCTTCATGGCGCGACGCTCTGTGCTCGAGCGACACGGGGGCTACGCGCCGGCGAGGGAGTCGTTTTGCGATGATGTCACGCTGGCCCGCCACCTCGCGTCGCGCGGAGCGCGCGTCGGGTTTCTCGATGGCTCGCGCATCATCGCGGTGCACTCGTATGCGACGTTGTCGGAAATGTGGCGTGAATGGGGGCGCAGTTTTGACTTGAAGGACGCGACGCCCACGTGGCGCCGATGGGTCGACGTGGTGATGATCTGGAGTGTCCAGGCACTGCCGGTACCGATGCTTCTCGTGCTCTCGGTCCTCAGCCTCGCCCACTGGGCCATCTCGCCGTCGTCCGACGTGCTGGTGCAGTCGTTACTGCTGGTCAACGCGTCGGCGTTGCTTGTGCGACTCATGCTGCTGACTGCGCTGCGTGGCAGTTATGCGGTGCGTGGCACGCCGTTCTGGTTGTCGTGGTTGGCAGACGTGCCGGCGGCGTGGCGTCTGACGCTCAGCACCACGCGCGTTCCGCGCTGCTGGCGTGGGCGACAGTATGAGCCACTGGTCACGCGTTCCGCGGGCTAGCCACAACGCGCGCCAAGGTGTCAGGGTTCTACGGTGACATGTCCGATCATGCCAAGCAACGCATGCGGGTCACACTGAAAGTAGTACCGCGTGCCAACGAGGAAATTCACCGGAATTTCAATCGCCTGACCGGGTAGCTGCGCCAGTGCGGATGGGGCGGGCAGTCCGCTCGCGCCAGGATTGGAGTCGGCCAGAAAGTTCACGTTGTGCACTCCGGCGACCAGCACAAATTTGAGCACGTCACCGCGATGTGCCGCAATGTCGTTGGGTTTGAAGACGTTGCCCTTGTCATCGCTGATCATCTCGATCGTGATCACGCGTCCGGTTGGCGTTGCCGGCGCTGGCGGCGCGACCGTGGGCTTGGCCGTGTCGGACACGACCGTCTTCTCGTTGCCGCGGCATGCCGAGGTGAAAAGGACGACGGCGAATACGGCAGCAGTCGACAGCGTGTGACGAAGTGACGGTCGTGTGGACATCATATGGGTATTGCGTTGGCAGGTTGTGAGGGAATCGAGTGGCGGCGGTAGTTGGTCAGAAGTCACGGCGTTCGAAGGCGCGTCGACCGGACCACGCGGGAACGAGGATCCATGCCAGCAGTCCCGCGACGGTAGCGACGGTCCCGGCGCTGCTTCCGAGAAAGTGATGCATGACGGCGCCAGTGTACCCCATCAGCGCCGCTGCATCACTGCGCATCACGATCATCGTGCGCGCGAGGTCCACTGGATTGAAAAGCGTCAAGGCGAGCATCGGTCGTTCGAGCGGATAGTCCGACAAGGTGGTGGCAACGAGCAACACGAGTCCGTCGTAGGCCACCGTGAGGCCCAGCCAGATCGCGAGAGAAACGGCAACCCCGCGCAGACGGTCGTCGACATGCACGCCGACGAGCAGCGCGAGTCCACCGAACACGAACGCGAGGCTCACGCCTGCCGCCAACGTGGTGACCAACAGTGGGGCAACGTCCATCGTCACCGCGCGGTGCAAGACGAACGGCGTCAACAGTCCAGCGGCGAAGGCTGCGGCCAGCGGCAGCACCAGCCCGAGGTACAACGCGGCGAACAGAGAGCGTCGATGCACCGGCTGCGCGAGCAGCAGCTCGTTGAACTCGCGCGACGCGTGCCAGGAGATCACGCCATACACAATGGTGACGAGCGGGACGACCAGCAGGACGAGATTGAGGAGCGTGCTGAGTGCTCGCGGCGCTGAACCCGAGAGGCGCAGCACACTCTCGGTGACAATGAGCTGGAAGGCGCCGAACGCGATGACGCCGCGATTGCGCCGCAGACTGCGCGCCTCGTGGCGCAGCACGGTAGCGATCACCGCGGCCACAGTTAGTCCACCTCGGCAGACATCGCGTCACCGCGCATCACGTGCGCGATCGCGCGCTCCAAGTTGGGTGCGCCGGTCGTATGCAGCAGCGTGGCCAGCGGACCGGTCCAGCGTAGTCGGCCGTCGAGGAGAAACACAACCGTATCCGCAACCTCTTCGAGTTCGCTCAACAGGTGCGACGTAATGACCACGGCGCGACCGTCCTGACGTATCTGGCGGATTCGATCCTTTACAATGCCACTGGCGATCGGATCCAGTCCAGCGGTCGGCTCATCGAGAAGCAGGAGGTCTGGCGTGAACAGAAAGGCAGCGGCCGCGTTCAGTCGTTGTCGTTGTCCTCCGGAGAGCACACGCGTTGGCGTGTCCATGAATGCCTCGAGCTCGAGCGCGTGGATCAGCGTCTCGTCACGAGGACGCGAGGTGCCGCGAAGGTCGCCAAGCAGCGTGAGCACATCACGCGCCGAGAAGTTGTCGGGGAAACGCGCCGCCTGCGGCATGTAGCCGATGCGGTTGCGATGCGCGATACGTCCGATCGTATCCTCGCCGTCGAAGCGGATGGTGCCACGGTCCGGGTGGACGAGTCCGAGGAGCACTTTGTTCAACGTCGTCTTGCCGGCAGCGTTTGGTCCGACAATCGCCGTCACGGCGCCGGGCGCCACATCCAGATCGATGGCGTCCAGCGCGCGCCGCAGACCGTACGACTTGCACAGTCCGCGAATTTCAACGAGCGGCAGATCAGGCACGCTCACGGGAGCGTGCGAGGTGGATGCATCAACGGTGTGCGGTCGCGCAGCGACTGCGGGGTGAGAACGGGCAGGACGCGCTCGGCCACATCGAGCAGGTCCACCAGGAGACTGCGGGTCAGAATCAGAGCCGCTGGCGCCTGTTGCACGAGGAAGGCGAAGAGTCGCACCGGCGCATGCGCTACGTCACCTCGTCCGTCCCTGTCGAGGTCGTACCCGCGATAGCGGTCCCAATAGTTGCCATCGAACATGCTGTAGTTCTGCAGGCTGTTCGTCCCGACGTCAAAGACGTTGTCAGCGAAGGCATTGCCGTGCAGCACATTGTCTTGGGCATCGGCGAGCACGCGGATGGCCCATCCGTTCCGCACGAAATCGTTGTCGGAGACAGCGTTGCGGCTGGCGCCCTCGAGATGCAACGCGACGGAGTTCTCGATGAACGCGTTGCCGCGGATTTCGCTGTCGGTGATTTCCTTGAGCAGCAATCCATAGGCAGCGCTGCCGCGATTGTGCGCGAACTGATTGCCGGTAATGCGCACATGTTTGGAGTACATGACGGCGACGCCAGATTCGTTCGCGCGAAACGTATTGTCCTCGTACCGACAGGAGTCAGAGAACATGAAATGCAACCCGTACCGATGACTCCCTTCTGAGACATTGCGGCGCACCACACCATTCGTGACGAATTCGAAGTAGATCCCGTCGCGATGTCCGCGGATGACATTGTCTTCGAGCAGAATGTCTCTGCTCGACCAGAGGTGCAGTCCGTTGCCGGTCACAGTCTGCGACCCGGTCATACCGATGAGCACATTGTGGCGAACCGTGCAGTGGCTGGCTTTCTGCAGATAGATCCCGAAGAGGGTGTTCTCGAAACGATTGTGCTCAAGGAGGCAATCGCTGGCCTCGACCACATGCAGGCCCGCGCGATCGCTCGCCTGACTCGAGCCGGTATTGCGAAAGGTCATGCCGCGTACAGTGACGGAGTCCGAACCGAGTACCATGAGCTCGCGCAGGCCCTCGCCGTCGATGATGGCACCGCTGTCGCCGACCAGTGTCACCGGCTGCAAGACCGCAATCGTTGCCTCCGCGTACACGCCCGCTCGGATGCGGACGACGCCGCCACGCGCGACGCGGCGAACGGCGTCTGCGATCGAATGCATACCGGTGTGCAGTCCACCACCAGTGGTCGCAGGGCGCGGCGTGACAAACACGGTGTCCTGCCGACGCGGTGCCGTCGAGTGTGACGATGTCGATCGCGGTGCGGCCTGCGCCGCGCTCAGGCAGCAGAAGCTCGCGCTCAATATCAGCAGGGTTCGCGAACGATGTGCGGTGTGCATCATGGGCGTGCGGGATGCGCCGACGGAGTCCGCGGCGACGCTCCAACCGGTGCGCCAGCGGGCGCAAATCGCTCGTGCTCCATCAGTGCGAGTACGTCCGGCCACGAGAGGGTGTGCCCCCCGTATCGCTGCGGCACAGTGTCAGTGGCGGCAAACGCCGCGAGGTCGCGTCCCATCGGCGATCGCAGGTCGGCCTGATGCAGGAACTGCGCGCTCGCAACGTCCACCCAACGCGATGGCGTGGCGAAATCGGCGACCCACACGGCACGCGGGCGCTCGCTGCCGGGGAGGCTCGCGACGAAGGCCGCCAAACACTCGATCGAGTCGAACGTTTCAACGCGGCCGCGCGACGTGATCACGAGTCCGCCGAATCGAGCATCATCAATCGTCATGCGACAGTACCGGCACGTGTCTACGCCCGCGACGAGCCCGCGGGGGCTCGCGTCGCAAGAGATGATCCCGACCGTCAGGAGAAGAAGCGAACGGCGTACCGCACCACGCGTCATGTCTTCGCCGAGGCGGGCATTGCGCCGCCGGCCGTCAGCGATGCCACCGTACCGACAATGACGCTGGCGATGGCCAGCATGCCGCCGGTCGCCGGCCACGAGGTGGCGGTGAAGTTCAAGAGCTTCTTGCTGCCGATGAGCGGCGGCTGATACGACATGCCCGGGATCTTGATCGGCGCATGCTCGAGGTCGAGGTTGTGACCATAGTCGTACTCCCACCGCCAGAAATCGACAAGACCAGCACCCGCAGCCAGGAGCATGGCACCACTCCAGGCCAGCATCCACCGGCGACGACCGGCGACGGCCGCGGCGAGTCCAAGTACGCACATGATGACAACCCCGGGAGTAATCAATCGCAACTCAGGGATGGACTCTGGCTCGATCAGCTGCATGCCGATGTAGTGATTGAGACCGTTGATGTTTTGCAGGTCCGTTGGTGCCACGCCGACAACGGTGGTCGCCCAGATGTGCATGCCGAGCCCTTCCGGGTACTGCGGCGCGGTGAGCGTTACGCGCCACAACGGGAAGCGCAATGCGAGACCGAGCAGGGCGACCGCCAGCACCAGTAGGCGTCGCGATCGAAGTGAAGCCGTCATCGCCAGCGCCTACCTGGACTTCGGCGTGCCGGTGGGTGTAACGGCGGTTGGCAACTGGCCGTGAGATCGCAGCGTATTGGCGGTCAGCGGAACCGACGAACCAGCCGCCGAAACGCGGACGTATCCTTGCATCTCCTGATGTAAGGCCGAACAGAAGTCCGTACAGTACATCGGGAACACCCCGACCGTGCGCGGTATCCATCGCAGCGTGCGCGTTTCGCCAGGCATGACCAGCAGTTCCGCGTTCTGCGCACCCTGCACGGCGAAGCCATGCGGAACATCCCAGTCCTGCTCGAGATTGGTGACGTGAAACAGCACAGTATCGCCAACTTGCACGCCTTCGATGTTGTCGGGCGCAAAGTGCGAGCGAATCGCGGTCATGCGCACGTGCACCACCTTGCCTTTGCGATCGACGCCCGCTTCGCGCTCCGTCTTCGTGACGTGCGGGTGCGTGTTCTCGGCGAGTTTATAGTATTTCACCTGTTGCGCTTCAAGCTTCTTCGCCTCGATCGCGTTGGCGTAATGCGGTTCGCCGGTCGTGGGGAAGTCCAGAATCAACTTCATCTTGTCGCCCGAGATGTCGTACAGTTGTGCGGACTGCGTCAGTTCCGGGCCCGTCGCCAGATAGCGATCTTTCGTGATCTTATTGAGCGCCACTGCGTACTTGCCGGCGGGCTTGGTGGTGCCGCCACCGGGAATCATGAGGTGACCAACGGAGTAGTACGTTGGCACGCGATCCACCACTTCCCACGTGCCGAGTTTCCACTTCACAATCTCTGACGAAATGAACACGGATGTGTAGGCGTAGCCCTTGCCGTCGAATTCAGTATGGAGCGGACCAAGGCCAGGATCTTTCACCTCGCCGGCGAGCACGGCTTCGTACTTGAGCACTGGAATGCCGTACAATTCCGTCTCGAAGGCCTTGTCGGCGATCGCTTTCTGCAGCTTGGTGAAGGAATGCACGGGAATGACGGTCGCCAGCTTGCCGCC
>JANMKU010000030.1:0-8799 GCA_031372205.1 Gemmatimonadaceae bacterium
AGGTCCCGGTGTGAACTTCATAAAGCCAAACGGCTTTGTCGCGGCCGCGTTGATAACCTCCCACACGTCAACGCCAAGCTTGTCACACACGATGGCAATCTCGTTCACCAACCCGATGTTCACCGCGCGAAACGTATTTTCCAGCAGTTTGACCAACTCGGCCGCCTCAGGCGACGAAACCGGCACGACGGTATCGATGCAGCTCGCATACAAGGCACTGGCCACCTCGACACACGCTGTCGTAATGCCACCGACGACTTTCGGAGTGTTTCGCGTGTTGTAGACGGGATTGCCTGGATCGACGCGCTCGGGGCTAAAGGCCACAAAGATGTCTTTCCCGACCACCAGCCCTCTCGCTTCAAGTCGCGGTTGCAGGAGTTCGCGCGTGGTGCCGGGATACGTGGTGCTTTCGAGCACCACGCAGAGTCCTGGATGTGCTTGCCGAGCGATCGTGTCCGCCGCTGAGAGCACAAATGCCATGTCCGGATCGCGCGTCTTTGACAGTGGCGTTGGCACCGCGATCGAGATCGCGTCGCACTCGGACAATCGCGCCTCAACGACGGTCGCCACGAATAGGCCGGACGTCACTGCCGCCGCCACGTCCGCACTCGGCACATCCTGGATGTGCGACTTCCCTGACATGAGCAAGTCGACGACGCGTTCGCTCACGTCGTAGCCGATCACGTGGAAGCCCGCATGCACAAATTCCATCACCAGCGGCAAGCCCACGTAACCCAATCCCACAACGCCGATCACGGCGCTCCGGTCATGGATCTTGCCGAGCACGGTCGCCTTCATCGAGGACACTCCTGCGGTCATGAGGGGCTCAACGCCCGAAGAATTGGCGGACAGCGACGATCACTTCGTCCAACTGCCCCGTCGTGAGTTCAGGATACACGGGCAACGACAGCACTTCTTTCGCTGCCCGCTCCGATTCCGGGAATTGTCCTTCGCGGTACCCGAGATGGGCGAAACATGGCTGCAAGTGCAGGGGCAGCGGGTAGTAGATGGCGTTCCCAATGCCGAGCGCCTTGAGGTGACCCTGCAATGCGTCACGCCGATCGGTGCGTATCGTGTACTGGTTATAGATCGATATATTGGCCGGATCGACGAACGGCGTCGTGATCTCCGGCACGTCCTTGAACGCGGAGTCATAGTAGGCTGCATTGCGGCGCCGCGCGCCGCTCCAGCCTTCAAGATGCGGAAGTTTGGCGCGCAGCACCGCCGCCTGGAGCGTGTCCAGTCGACTGTTATACCCGACCATTTCATGGTAGTACGTGCGCATGCCACCATGTACGCGCAACTTCATCAACGTTTCAAACAGCAGTGTGTCCTGGGTGACCATCATGCCGCCGTCGCCATGGCCACCGAGGTTCTTGGATGGGAAAAAACTGAAGGTCCCAACTGCCGCCGCTTCGCCAGCCATGACCCGCCCGCCATTGATCATGCGGCTCGCGCCAATACTTTGCGCGGCGTCTTCGATAACGGGGACGCCATTCGCTGCGGCAGTAATCTGCTCAATGGCGGCCATTTGTCCGAAGAGGTCCACGGCGATCACCGCTTTCGTACGAGGGCCCATCGCTCCGCGCACCGCATCAGCGGAGATATTGAACGTGTCGGGTTCGATATCCACAAACACCGGCGTCGCGCCTATGTTGTGCACGGCGCCCGCCGTCGCAAAAAAAGTGAATGGGGTGGTGACCACCTCATCACCCCGTCCGACGTTGAGGGCACGCAACGCCAGCAGCAGCGCATCGGTGCCGTTCGCACAACCCACGGCGTACTTGGTGTGCGACAGGCCAGCGATGGCGCACTCCAACTGACCGACGGGCTCGCCGAGGATAAACGTTTGCTGTTCGACCACCGATAGCATGGCCGCCACCACGTCGTCGCGAATGGTTGCGTGCTGCGCTTTGAGGTCAAGAAGAGGGACGGCCATGGGAGACTCTGGAGTTGGGTCGATCAGATATTGACGCGCAACGGCAACGGAACTTCGCGGCCCGTCTTGGCGGACTCGTAAATGCCGAGGATCAATTCCAGGGACTTCCGTCCTGCCCGTCCGTCGGTGTCCGGAGCCGCTTCACCGCGAAGCACAGCGTCCACGTTGCGATAGTAGGCTTCGTGCCCATGACCGTAGATGGTGGGTGGATTCGTGTTCGCCAACTCGATGTACTTGTCGTCATCATCGTACTCCGCGAACGTCCACTGCTCAACTTTGTTCACCGCGGTGCCACCGATCTTGACCGTTCCCTTCTCGCCAAGGATCGTGATCGACCCTTCCAGATTGCGCGGAAAGGTCAGCATCGTGACCTCGATGGTGCCGAGCGCCCCGGATCGAAATTTGAGCACCGCAACACCGCAATCTTCGGCCTCAATCCGGCGTGCGAGCGTCGCGGTCTTGGCAATCACGCTCTCGACAGGACCGACCAGCCATTGAATCAGGTCCACATAGTGTGACGCCTGATTCATGAACGCCCCGCCATCAAACTCCCAGGTGCCGCGCCACGGCGCCTGGTCGTAATAGTCCTGCGGACGCGTCCAACGCACGGTGCAATTGGCCATGAAAATGCGACCAAATCGGCCGCGATCGATGGCGCGCTTGAGCAGCTGAATTGGCGGGTTGAGACGATTCTGCTTGACCACGAACAGGTGCACGTGGTTGTCGTCACACGCCTGCACCAGCGCGTCCGCTGCAGCCAATGAAATACCCATCGGCTTCTCGGAAATCACATGACGCCCCGCTCTTGCGGCCAAGATGCCGTGCTGCGGATGTAAACCAGATGGCGTCGCGATCACAACGGCGTCACACGGTACGTGAGCCAACATGGCCTCATAGTCGGTGAACCAGGGAACACCGTGCTGTTCGCCGGCGTCGCGGGCACGGCTCTCGATAACGTCGCAGACACCGACCAATGCCATCCGGTCGATCTTGCTGATCGCTTCGAAATGGTTGCGGCTGATACGACCGCACCCGACCAACGCGATTCGAATAATCTGATGCGAGGAAATCGGGGGTACGGTCATTCATGCTCCGGCATTCGCGTTACGGAGTCCCCGCGACGTAAATAGAGGACGCCAGAGCCCGTGCAACGCAGCAGTTCCTCACTACTCGTTGGCGCCGATCCCTCCAACGGTTCGAGCGCAGAACCGTGCTCTGACATCCATCCGATGCGCCGTGCGGGTACGCCAGCTACCACCGCGTAGGCCGGCACGTCACGATTGACCACGGCACCAGCCCCAACGAAGGCGTACTTGCCAATCGTTACGCCGCAGACCACGGTGGCATTCGCGCCGATGCTTGCGCCACGCTGCACGTGAGTGGGCCGGTACTCGTCCTTACGCGAGACCGCACTGCGCGGGTTGAACACGTTCGTGAACACCATGGACGGGCCGCAGAAGACGTCATCATCCAACGTGACCCCTTCATACACCGAGACGTTGTTCTGGATCTTCACGTTGTTGCCGATCCGCACATTGTTCATCACCACGACGTTCTGACCGAGCGAGCAGCGCTCACCAATCACCGCACCGCCGAGCACGTGGCAAAAGTGCCACACGCGAGTCTCCGCTCCGATTATCGCCCCATCGTCGACGTAGGCCGACTCGTGCACGTGTACACCCGCACCGAGCGTCACACGCGCGCCAATGCGCCCTGTGCCGGCGATCGCGTCGGGCTCGCTGCGCGCGCTCACGCGGTGCCCGACCAACTCGACGTTCCGACATCCGCGGCGCGGGTTCGGTGGGCGGCCAACGCGACGTGCCATTCCTGCAAGGATTGGACGCCAGGTTCATGCGACTGTCGAGAGGCGATCGCTTCGCACGCCGCGCTCGCCGCCGAAAGCGTCGTCGTGTATGGCACACGATTCGCGATCGCCGCTTGCCGCAGTCGCTCGTCGTCGGCCTGCGCGTGCTTGCCGAGCGGGGTATTAACGAGCAGCTGCACGTCACCGTTCAGAATGAGGTCCACGCCGTTGGGGCGACCTTCATGCACCTTGAGCACCGTCTCCA
This sequence comes from Gemmatimonadaceae bacterium, assembly GCA_031372205.1. Lineage (GTDB taxonomy): Bacteria > Gemmatimonadota > Gemmatimonadetes > Gemmatimonadales > Gemmatimonadaceae > Gemmatimonas. Next base: position 4,009 of record JANMKU010000030.1, read on the forward strand.
CCGGTACGCCGCGTTCACGTAGGTACGATGCCGTCCCACTGGTCGCCAACAAACGAAATCCCAGGGAATGAAATCGTCTGGCGAGATCAGCCGCGATCGGCTTATCGGACGAATTCACCGTCATGAAAACGGTGCCTTCTCGCGGCAGCGCATTGTCCGCCGCCAACTGAGACTTGAGGAACGCTGCACCAAAACTTGAGTCGATCCCCATCACTTCGCCGGTCGAGCGCATCTCAGGGCCCAACACCGGATCGAACTCCCGGAATTTGTTGAACGGGAATACCGCCTCCTTCACACTAAAGTACGGAGGCACGATTTCCTGCGTGAATCCCACCTCGTCGAGCGTCTCGCCCAGCATGAGCCGTGCAGCCACAGACGCGAGCGGAACACCGATCGCCTTCGACACGAACGGTACCGTCCGCGACGCCCTCGGGTTCACCTCGATCACATACACTACACCGTCCTTATACGCGTACTGCACATTGATCAGTCCCACCACTCCAAGCGCTCTGGCGAACGCGATCGTATGCATACGCATCTGCTCGGCGGCCACGACAGGAATGAGGTAGGGTGGCAGCACACACGCCGAATCACCGGAATGAATGCCTGCGCTTTCGATGTGCTCCATCACCGCGCCTATCACAACATCCGTGCCGTCCGAGAGCGCGTCGACATCGGCTTCAAACGCGTCCTCAAGAAATCGGTCAACTAGTACTGGGCGGTCTTCGCTGACGAGCACTGCCCGTTCAAAATACCCGCGCAGTGACGTCGCATCATGCACGATCTCCATAGCGCGTCCGCCGAGCACGTACGAAGGACGAACCAGGACCGGGTAGCCGATTCGTTCCGCAATGGTGATCGCTTCAGCGACGCTCGTCGCCGTCCCATTCTCTGGCTGCGTAATGCCTAGCTCACGAGTGAGCTTCTCAAAGCGACGGCGATCTTCGGCGATGTCAATTGCATCGGGCGACGTACCCAGAATGCGTACACCCGCCGCTTCAAGCGCGCGGGTCAACTTGAGCGGCGTCTGTCCGCCAAGCTGCACGATCACGCCGATCGGCTGTTCCCGTTCCACAATTTCGAGGACGTGTTCCAGCGTCAACGGCTCAAAGTACAGTTTGTCTGAAATGTCGAAATCGGTCGATACCGTTTCGGGGTTCGAGTTCACCATGATCGTCTCGTAGCCCTGATCCCGAAGCGCGAGCGCAGCGCGGACGCAGCAATAGTCAAACTCCACGCCCTGTCCAATGCGATTTGGACCGGAGCCAAGGATGACCACCTTTCGCGAGCCAGGCGTCGCAGCTTCGCTTTCCTCGTCATATGAGCTGTACAGATACGGCGTACTTGACGGGAATTCGCCGGCGCAGGTATCGACCATCTTGTACGCGGGGCGCACGCCGAGCGCCCAACGTCGCTCCCGAGCCTGCGTCTCGCTCTCGCCGCGCAACTCGCCGAGCTGTCGATCCGCAAACCCCAACTGTTTCATGCGTCGCATGATCGCGGTGGTGACCACAGACTGCGCGGCATACCACGCTTCGGCGACAATCAACTCCTGCATTTGATCGAGAAACCACGGATCAATCGCCGTGAGTTCATGAATCTCAGCGGTGCGCATACCTAGCTGCATCGCCCGTTTGATTTGAAAGACGCGCTCGGGCGTGGGACGACGAAGCGCTGCACGCAGTGTCTCCGGTGAACGATCTGTCAGCCGATCGTCGATCAACCGTTCCGCAATCGTCCACCCGGCGCGCCCCGTTTCGAGCGCGCGCAGTGCCTTCTGAAACGCTTCCTTGAACGTGCGGCCAATCGCCATCGACTCGCCGACCGACTTCATCTGCGTGGTCAGACCAGGGTCGGCCATCACGAACTTTTCGAACGCGAACCGAGGGCATTTCACCACGACGTAGTCGAGCACGGGCTCGAAACTGGCCGGCGTCGTCCCGGTGATGTCGTTGGGCACTTCGTCCAGTGTGAATCCCACCGCGAGCTTCGCACCGATCCGTGCAATCGGAAACCCAGTCGCTTTGGACGCCAACGCCGACGACCGCGAGACGCGGGGATTCATCTCGATGACAATGAGATCGCCAGTGCTCGGATTCACCGCAAACTGAATGTTGCATCCTCCCGCATCGACGCCAATCTCGCGAATGATCGCCACGGCGGCGTCCCGCATTACCTGATACTCGCGGTCGGTGAGCGTCATCGACGGCGCGACGGTGATCGAGTCACCGGTGTGCACCCCCATCGGATCGAGATTCTCGATCGCGCAGACGATCACGACATTATCGGCATGATCGCGCATGACTTCCAGTTCGTACTCCTTCCACCCGAGGAGCGAACGTTCGATGAGTACCGAGTGCACCGGCGACAAATCGAGACCACGCCGAACCATCGTGTCGAACTCTTCGCGATTGTAGGCGATGCCACCACCAGTACCGCCCAACGTGAAGGACGGCCGGATAATCGCCGGGAATCCCGTCGCCTCCACGGCACCGAATGCGTCGTCCACGTTCGTGACGGTGCTGCCTGCCGCGCAGGTCAGTCCGATGCGCTTCATCGCGTCGGCAAACAGCGCGCGATCTTCCGCTACGCGAATGGCGCGCGCGTTGGCCCCAATCAACTCGCAGCCATAGCGCGCGAGCACGCCACGCTCGTGCAGGTTGAGCGCCACGTTCAACGCCGTCTGGCCACCCATCGTCGGAAGAATCGCATCTGGTCGCTCGCGCGCGATCACCTGCTCGACGAACTCGGTCGTGACAGGTTCGATGTACGTGCGATCGGCGAACTCCGGATCGGTCATGATGGTCGCCGGATTCGAGTTGACGAGAATGACCTCGTACCCCTCTTCACGGAGCGCCTTGATGGCCTGCGTTCCCGAATAGTCGAATTCTGCAGCCTGACCGATGACAATCGGACCGGAGCCTATAACCAGAATGCGATGAATGTCAGCGCGTCGCGGCATGAAGAAGATCGTCGATAATGTCGTCGAATGAACGCGTAACACGCCATCCTGTTGCGAGCTGCAGCTTGAGCGAATCCCCCACCAACGCTGGCACATCCACCGGTCGCTGCAGTGCCGGATCTTCCGACAACGGTGCGACAACGCCAGCTCTCGTCAGCACCCGTTCGGCCACCAACCGCACCGATCGACCAACGCCGCTCGCGACGTTGTAGGCTTCGCCAGGGCTCCCACCTTTGCAGAGCGAAATATATGCCGCCGCGACATCGCTTACATGAAGGAAATCGCGTATCGGTGAGGTATTGCCTAGTATCATCGGCGTGTCGGCTGCCGCTTCACGCAGGGCGACGGCGCGAGCGACCAACGCAGGCAGCAGAAACCGTAACTCCTGTCCCGCGCCACTGTGGTTGAAGCTGCGGGCCACGACCACGCGCAGCCCCGTGGCTCGCCACACCTGAAGCGCCTGTATCTCCTGCGCTGCCTTGGTCGCCGCATACACGGTGCGCGGATATTGCGACACGTCCTCGGTCAGTGGCAGCGCTTCGTCAGGGTGACGACCGTACTGTTCGGCGCTACCCACGACGAGTACCAGCGGATCGCACACGCCCGCCGCGCGCGCGCCCACCAGATGGTGGAGCAGGCGCGCTGATGCAGTAACGTTCACGTCCCACGCACTTGCGGGATCGGCCGCGGCGGTTGGCAGATGCGAAACAGCCGCGAGATGGACGACGAAGTCGGGGCGTGCAGCATGTACGCTACGCCGAACGTAGGCGTCATCGCGGAGATCCCCATAGTGCCAGTCGATCGGCGCGACCAACGTCGGATCGCGTCGACCGTGCTCGTCACTGTGCTGAGGCTCGGCGAGAGCCAGCGCCGTCACAGCGATCCCGTCGCGGCGCATCGCGTCGGTCAGCCATCGTCCAACGAAGCCCGCCGCCCCCGTCACGAGCGCTCGCATTTCCCGCTGTGGCGGTTCGGTTGCGTTCACCGATGCTTGCTGTGGCGCTCGAGGTCCGCCTCGACCATCATCTGCACTAGCTGCGGAAAGGCAACACTGGGCTGCCATCCGAGTTCGTTCTTCGCGCGCGTGGGATCACCGACCAGCAAGTCGACCTCGGCTGGGCGAAAGAACCGTTCATCCTGAACGACGAAGTTGCGATAGTCCAGGTTGACCGACGAAAACGCCGCGTCGCAGAAATCGCGCACCGAAAATGTGGAGCCAGTACTAATCACGAAGTCGTCCGGCGCATCCTGCTGGAGCATGCGCCACATCGCGTCCACGTAGTCACCGGCGAATCCCCAGTCGCGGCGCGCATCGAGGTTACCAAGTCGCAGTTCGTGTTGAGTTCCATACTTGATGCGCGCGACCGCGTCGGTAATCTTGCGCGTCACGAACTCGAGTCCGCGACGAGGTGACTCATGATTGAACAAAATTCCGGACACGGCGAACAGATTGAAACTCTCCCGGTAGTTCACCGTGATCCAGTGACCGTACAGTTTGGCAACGCCGTATGGTGAGCGCGGATAGAACGGCGTCGACTCTCGCTGCGGAGTCTCCACGACCTTGCCGAACTGCTCGCTGGAACTGGCCTGGTAGAAGCGTGCCCGCGGTGCGGCCTTTCGCATGGCTTCCAGCATGCGGGTGACGCCAAGCGCCGTAAACTCGCCAGTGAGGACAGGCTGCGACCACGATGTCTGGACGAAGCTCTGCGCAGCGAGATTGTAGATCTCATCTGGCTCGGCCGCCTGCACGACATCGGTGAGCGAGGTCTGATCGAGCAGATCCGCCGAGGCCAGTTCGACGCGATCAACCAGATGGGCGATGCGCTCAT
>JANMKU010000033.1:0-3941 GCA_031372205.1 Gemmatimonadaceae bacterium
ATCGGCGTGACGTCACGAATGGACTTGACCTGCAGGCCGGCTCTGGCCAACGCCTGATTGGCGGACTCGCGACCGCTGCCGGGGCCTTGCACGCGCACGTGCACCCGACGCACGCCGAGGGTGAGCGCCTCGCGCGCGCACTGCTCAGACGCGACGGTAGCAGCGAATGGCGTCGACTTCTTCGATCCCTTGAATCCCGCCTTGCCGGAGGAACCCCATGACACGGCATTGCCGTGCATGTCGGTAATCGTGATGGTCGTATTGTTGAACGTGGCGCTGACGTGGGCGATGCCTTCGGCCTCGACGACGCGCTTGGTTTTCTTTGCGGTTGCCATGGCTTACTTGGTCACCTTTTTCTTGCCCGCAATAGCGCGGCGCGGCCCCTTCTTGGTGCGCGCGTTGGTGTGTGTGCGCTGGCCCCGCACCGGCAGACCGCGACGATGCCGCGTGCCGCGATACGATCCGATGTCCATGAGGCGCTTGATGTTCATCGCCACTTCGGTGCGCAGTGCACCTTCCACGCGATGATTGCGCTCGATCTCCTGACGCAACTTGTTGACGTCCGCGTCAGACAAATCCTTGATACGCTGGGCCGGGCTTACGCCTGCCGCTTCGAGAATCCGCTGCGCCATTGCGCGGCCGATACCGAAAATGTAGGTGAGGCCGATCTCTACCTTTTTGTCGCGCGGGAGATCGACGCCTGCGATACGTGCCATATGTTAGCGCTCCCCTCAGCCTTGACGCTGTTTATGCTTGGGGTTCCGCTTGCAGATAATGCGAGTCACGCCTTGTCGTTTCACGACCTTGCAGTGTTCACAAATCGGCTTCACGCTGCTCCGAACTTTCACGGGATACCTCGACGAGAAATCGTCGACGGAGTCTCCCGCACCGGAATGACCCGGTCGGCTGGACTCCCCATGTGTTCTTCACGCGCGATGCATCCTGGACGCTCCGGGTGGGAGACGCAACGGATTCCGCGCACGCGTGAGGCGAAGTGGCCGGCGGATCGGCCTGCGATGTCTTGCCCGGGGTGACGTGCGAGTCACCAGAGGAATGGGCAAGACCCTCATCCTAACGGACTTATGGGCCACAGGCAAGGCCACCCGGCAGGTCCATCGATCGACGGAGAAGCTTACGCCCCTCGAATTGAGGCGTGCACTGCCGCGAGCGCAGCCACGGGATCGATCGCACCAGTGACCGTGCGACCGAGAATCAGCCAGCGCGCTCCAGCAGCAGCCGCCTCCCCCGGTGTCATGACCCGACGCTGATCCTGCACGTCGTTACCCGGCAGCCGAATGCCGGGAATCAGCAGCCCCAGTCGATCACCGAAGGTCGCTCGCACTGGTGCGGCCTCGTGCCCCGAACACACCACACCCATGCCATCGCCGGCCGCGACGAGACCGGCCAAGCGGAGCACTTCGGTCTGCACGTCCACCGATGCGCCACGCCCCCATGCCTCAGCCAGGACCTGACCATCGAGACTCGTCAACACGGTTACGCCGAGTACCCCGCACGCATCGCCATCTGACGCGCCATCGGCGACGCCGTCGACCGCCGCACGTACCATGTCGCTGCCACCTGCGGCATGCACGGTGAGCAGACTCGCACCTAGTCGCGCCACACTGCGAGCGGCGCGTCGAACCGTGTTCGGAATGTCGTGCAACTTGAGGTCGACAAACACCTCCTTGTCGGCATCGCGCAGCCAGCGCACGATGTCCGGCCCTGCGGCGGCAAAGAGCTCGAGCCCCACTTTGTAAAAATCACATGTGTCGCCGAGCCGGGAGACGACTGCCCGCGCTTGGGCGGCATCCGCAACGTCCAGCGCCACAATGACTCGCGCGGTCTTCGCTTGCACGCGGTCCGATGGACCCCCCAGCGCCCGCACCGTCACGAGGGCCACTCCAACGTGCCTCGGACGTCCGCGAGATCGCGCAGACCCTGTTGCTCGGCCCATCGCGAAAGCCCACGCGCGATGCGCTCCGGTGCGCGTGGATCCCGAAGCGCCGCAGTACCGACACCGACGAGCGATGCGCCAGCCATCACGTACTGTAGCGCATCGTCCACCGTGGACACTCCGCCAAGGCCGATGATCGGCGTATTGGGCAACGCTCGACTGACGCGCCAGGTGGCGAGCAGCCCGAGGGGCAAAAGCGCCGGACCACTGACGCCGCCACTGCCGAATCCAATGCGGGGCCTCCGACGGGTGGTGTCCACCACAAGACCCGGCATAGTATTGATCAGCGTCAAGCCATCGGCGCCGGCATCCACTGCCGTGCGCGCCGCATCGACAATACCGGTCGCAAGCGTTGGCGAAAGCTTGACGAAAATCGGGCGGGCCGTGCACGAGCGCACCGCGCGTACTAGCGCGTCGAGCGCCGCTCGGTCCGCGCCAAATTCGAGACCGCCCGCCTTCACGTTGGGGCAGCTGACGTTGAGCTCAAACGCGTCGACTCCATGTTCGGTGTCGAGACCGCTGACCACGGCCGCAAACTCCTCCACGCGGTTCCCAACAACGTTCACGATGACTCGCGTCTTCGGTGCATGAGCAACCAGCCAACCGACCGCCTCGCGACGGACGGCATCGAGGCCCGGGTTGGCCAAGCCGATCGCGTTGATCATGCCACCCGCGAACTCGCTCACGCGAAGCGGCGGTGCGCCGTGTCGTGGCTCGACACTCACCGCCTTGGTTGCAAGGCCGCCAATTGCAGCCAAATCCATCACGTCATCGACTTCACGACCGTAGCCCGCCGTCCCCGCCGCGAGGACGATCGGATTCCGAAAATCGAGTCCGGCAACCTGCATGCGCATCGAGAAGACGATCCTGGGCTGGGTTCGAACTGCAGTACCGGACATCACGTCACGTTGGGCGCTTATTTCCGGGTCGCGTCTGCCCCAGTCCGGGACGGTACTCGCAGCTTTCGCACACTGTCTGACCATGAGCGAACAGTCTCGTCCCAACTGAATCTGAGCAACTCCGCCGCCGATACATAGTCTGGTGACGCGGCCGGATCCTCCCCCCGTAGCCACCGAGCGACTGACGACGACGCGTAACGGGAAAGCACTCGGGCATTCCACGTCGACGCACTGTCTGGTGTGAGGAGCGCCGCCGCATGCCACGCGCGCGGCGCAAGCGGTGACGCTGGCGACTCATTGGCCACCTGCAGGAAGTAGTTGCGAGCCATGCTAGCCGCGCGCAACGAGTCGCGCGCGACTTCGGCTGCGAGAAACAACGACGCACCGTTCGGTTCCCGCTGTCCAAGCAGCAACCGGACCAGCAACACTTGCTCACTCACCCGTCGCGAATACTTCGATCGTCGGACCACACTATCCTGCAGCGCAAACAGGCTGTCCACATCCCGGACGCTCGATGCCGCCGGAACACCAAGCAACAACAGTCGGGCGGCGCTCTCATGCGCCACGGCCGTGTCCCGGCCCGCCAAGTCGCGCGCCACCAGCAAGTGCCGTCGTGCGGCCGAGTCCCGACCCGCACGGAGCTGGAGGTCGCCCATGGCGTAGTGCAACGCGACACGATGCGCGTCGCGGATGCGTGACATATCGTACGCGTGGACGACGCGTTCAGCCGCATCCACGCGACCAGCGTTCCAGAGCTGTCGGATGCCGCCAACGACATCGTCGCGATATTCGCTCCGTGCAGCCAACGCAACGAATAGCGATTCAGCACGGCCAAAGTCGCTTGCTGCCGTTGACGCGTTGAGCAGTTCCCAATCCAATGCACCTGCGCCGGCGCCACCGAGGTATTCCGCAGCAGCATCCCGGTCGCCGTCGGCGAGCGCGCCTCGGGCGGCCCAGCGCCTCGCCTGACTCGCCGTCTGCGGATCGCGCACCCGGACCAGCGAATCGAGTCGCGATCGCGCCGCCAGAATGTGATTCGTCTGCAATTCACACGCACCGATGGCGACGTTCGCACGCGCACGGTCACC
>JANMKU010000047.1:0-6802 GCA_031372205.1 Gemmatimonadaceae bacterium
CTCGTCATGACCGAACTGCTTGGCGTATTCTGCGTGCAGACGGCGCCAACCATCGAACTTCATGGCGTCGCCCCCGACAATGCGGCCCATTGGCTGTCCGGCAAGAAAACAGTCCAGCACGTCGAAGCAGATGTGCCAACCAGCCGCACCCATCGCGATGTACTTGCGACCAATGCTGTGCCACAGTGTGAGGCGCGTTCCGCTGGCCTCGGTGGCCTTTCCCGTGGACAAGGGCTCCAGCTCCCATCGCATGTCGTTGCCGCCCCAACTGAATTCAAGAAGACGGGGGGCGTCGGCCCGCTGCACGCTCGTCTGGACGGCGTGCGGGGTTGGCGTTCCCACGGTCGAAAGCGTCACGGGGCCTACTGTGCCCAGGTTTCGGTCGGGGTCGAACGGCGCCCATTCGCGTAGCTGCGCCGGATCGGTGAGGGCGTTCCAGACCTTGGTGGGCGGATGCCGCAACGTTCGCACAAGCACGAGCGTCCACGTCTCTCCGTCCTTTTGGATCTCCGCGCCAAAGGCGGCGCTCGGCACGTATTTGCTGCTCATCGCTTTTTTCGTTTGGGGGGAGGTGCCGGCTCGAAGCGATCGAGATGACGTTCGAGTGCGTCGACGTGCGCAGACCAAAAGCGTCGAAAGGGGTCCAGCCAGGCGTCGACGGCCATGAGCGGTTCCGGTCGGATTCGGTAGACGCGACGTTGTGCGTCCACGCGCGCCTCCACGAAGCCGGCTTCACGGAGCACCTTAAGGTGTTTGGAGACAGATGGTTGCGTCATTCCCAGTGTCAGCTCGATCTCGCTGACGGACCGCTCGGCGGAGGCGAGGAGGCTGAGTATGGCGCGACGGTTTGGCTCCGCGATAATGCCGAATGCAGATTCCATGACACGTATATGCACAGTACGGTATATACCTGTCAAGCCATTCAAGGTGTCCGGTTGCCGAATGACCTGTCTGTTGGTCTTCCCGCCTATCTGACGTCGTCATTTTTTACCGCCGCCGAGGCGCGGTGAACCGCGCAATCCAGACGACGGTGTGCAGACGAATATCTGTTCACGTTCTTGTGCAAATGTCGTATCGTTGTTTAAGCAAAGCGTCGTCGTACTCTCCCCCCAACCTTGACGGCGCCGATGTTACCAAAAATCTTGGCATGTGCTGCAGTGCTGTCGGTGTTGACCGCCGTCGGCACCATGCGCACCGATGCTCTTCCTCGAGCAGAATGCGGGCGCGCGGCCGCTCGCCGAACTCGGCGGTGAACCGCTCCCGGCTGGTCGCGATCCGGCGGTCGGTGATGGACCCGTTGTCCGCCTTGATGGACAACTGACTCTCGCGCTTGTGCAGATCCAGGCCTATGATTTCCATGGCGGCTGGCCTCCCGGTCGTGCGCCCCGTCGCGAGACGGTGAGCGCGTGATCGTTGTGGGGCGGGACTTGCCACCACGTTACCGTGTAGGCCCAGCCGCTGCTTCATACCAACTACCGTAGTATCGTAAAACAGCACGTGAGATCGCGCGCGAGTCCGACTTCGTTCTCTCTGTGCAAGTCGTGTAGGAGTTTTTTGTCCAGTCGGCATTTGCCGCCGAGAAAGCATACGGCGGGTATCGCGTGCTAACCGTGACTCTTCGCTATGAGATTTGAGCGAGGGCGCGAGGAGTTCCGTGCCACCATAGCTGCCTTGCTCGCTCAGGTGGGGGGGTGGGCTAGCTTTCGCGTCGTCCTCGCCCACCTTGCAACTCCGAGCCTATGGAATTGCAGCACCGTCTGCAGTCGCTGCTGAACGCGGAATTTCGCCTCGAACGCGAGCTCGGCGGCGGTGGCATGTCGCGCGTGTTTCTCGCCACCGAGCGCAAGCTGGGGCGACGCGTTGTCATCAAAGTGCTGTCGTCCGAACTAAGCGCCACGCTCAGCACCGACCGCTTTGCGCGCGAGATTCAGCTTGCGGCCTCGTTGCAACAAGCGAACATCGTGTCGGTGCTCACCGCCGGCATGGCCGATGACATGCCGTACTTCACCATGCCGTTTATCGAGGGCGAATCGCTGCGCGCGCGCTTGTCGCGCGGCCCCATGCCCGAGGCTGCCGCGGTGAGCGTGCTGCGCGATGTCACGCGCGCCCTCATCTACGCGCACGAACGCGGCGTTGTGCATCGCGACATCAAGCCAGACAACATTTTGCTGTCCGGTGAGTCGGCGATGGTCACCGACTTCGGCATCGCCAAGGCGATTGACGCCGCGCGCGAGGGCGGCCGAAGCGACACAATCACACAGGTCGGCACCGCGCTTGGTACGCCCGCGTACATGGCGCCCGAACAGGCGGCGGGTGATCCGGGCACTGACTATCGCGCCGACCTCTATGCGTTGGGTTGCGTGGCGTTCGAACTGCTCACAGGGCAGACCCCATTTCACGGGCGGCAGTTGCATCAGCTGTTGCGCGCACACATGACGGAGAGTGCGCCGTCCGTTCGATCGCGCGTGCCATCCGTGTCGCCGCGACTTGATTCGTTCGTTGCGCAATGTCTCGCGAAGGCACCCGAGGAACGGCCGCGATCGGCGCGCGATGTGCTGCGCACGCTTGACGCGGTCGCCGTCACCGACCTGCGCGTCGAGCGTCAGCGATCATTGCCTGCGGTCATTGCGGCGTGGGCGGGCGCGAGTGGTGCCGCATGGGTGTTGGCGCGAGCTGCGGTCGTCGGCATTGGCCTGCCGTCATGGACGGTGCCGTTGGTGCTGATCGTTGCGGCCCTTGGATTGCCGGCGGTGTTGTTGACGTGGCTTGTGCAACGCACCGCGAGTCTTGCCGCACGTGGAATGCCGGCCGTGATACCTGACCGTTCGGCCATAGCGAGGATAGGGACGCAGGGCGCGATTACGCTCGTCGCCATGAAAGCCAGTGCGCATGTGTCGTGGCGTCGCACGCGCATGAGTGGCTATCTCGCAGGAGGCGCGGTCGTGGTGGTGCTGAGTGTGGTCTTGATACTGCGTCAATTCGGAATTGGACCCGCTGCATCGCTGTTGGCAGCGGGGCGCGTACAAGCAGAGTCGCGCATTCTTGTCGCCGAGTTTACCGCGACCACCAGCGACAGCTCGTTGGGAAGTGTGTTGGCGCAGGCGATGCGCTCGTCGCTGTCACAGTCAAGCGCGGTGCAGTTGGTGAGCACCAGCGATGTGGCCAGCGCGCTTCGTCGCATGACGTTGGCATCGAACACAAGACTCACCGGGCAGACTGCCCTCGAACTCGCCCAGCGCAACCGCATTCCGCTCGTGATCACCGGACAGATCACCGCGGTTGGCACCGGGTTTCTCATCTCGGCCGACATTGTGCGTAGCGATTCGGCCACAGTGCTCTCGACGCTGCAACATGGTGCGAGAGGGGCGGACGATTTACTCGATGCCGTCGACAAAGTAGCGCGCGATGTTCGATCGCGACTTGGTGAGTCGCTTCGGTCTGTGGCGCGCGCACCTGCACTTGAAGAAGTCACAACGTCGTCATTGTCTGCACTGCGCGCGTACACACGGGGCGTGCAGTTGGGAGATGCCGAGGGCAATTGGGCGGCAGGCCTGGCACAGATGCAAGAAGCCGTGCGCATTGACTCCACGTTCGCGCAGGCGTGGCGAAGGGTGTCCGCGTACGCGTACAATCTTGGTCGGCCACTCTCCGAACGCGTGAATGCGGCGATGAGCGCGTACCGACACCGTGAGCGACTGCCGGAGGGGGAGCGACTCGAGGTTGAGGCGTACTACTCGTATCTCGTTGTTGGCGACAAGCCGGCGATCGAGGCGTACACGCGCTCGCCCAACGTGTTTCAAGGCAATCGCACCAATGCTCTCGCGCACCTGGGCCGCTTCGCCGAAGCAGATTCGTTGCTGCTCGCGTTGCGCTCGGCAGACTCGGCACACGGGCGCCCGTCCGTCATTCAGCTCTACCAAAACCGTCTGCTCTATCAGATCGCCCTGCGACAATTCGGGAACGCCCGTCGGCTTGTCGGGGAGATGACGCAGCGGTTTCCGGGGTCCGTTCAAGTGGAATTGGGGTTGGCATGGCTTGCCTGGGGCGAGTTCGGGATGGATTCGTTGTCGAGTACGGCGGCAAGACTGCAGCGCTCCCAACAACCTCGGGCTACCGCATTGGGCGCGATGATGTCCGCATCGGACGCTGGTGCGCGTGGGCAGCTTCGAGCATTCGAGCAACGTGAGCAGGCGGCGCGCGCTGCCGGCGCTATGGTGACCGGGAGTGACGACGCGATGAGCGCTGCCGTATGGACACTCGTGCCGACGGCCATCCATCGCAATCAAGAGGCGCGCGGCGTGGTGGCGCTCGACTCCTTGCTCAAGCAGTACTCGCAATACGGGCGTCCCGCCCCGGACCGTGCCGATCTCGCTCTGGCAATCGCCTACGCGCAGCTGGGGCGAGCTGACAAGGCCAAGTCACTTGTTACCCAGTGGACCAAAGAGGCGGACCTTGTGGCTCGGCTCGTGCGATGGGCGGACTGGCACGGCGCGCTCGGTGAAGTGGCGTTGGCCGAAGGGCGTGCCACGGAGGCCATCAACGAGTTTCGCGTCGCCGCCAACGCCGACAGCGGACGCATTGAGCCGGTGAACAGTGGGCTCACGCCGCCGCGCATGGCCCGTGCGTTCGATAGGGCGGGGCAAGTCGACAGCGCAGTTACGTGGTACGAGCTGGTAGCCAACGTGCGCTACGATGACACGTTCAGAGCGGCACCGCTCAACTTGCCCGTCGCCTATCGCCGACTTGGCGAGCTGTACGAAGCGGGCGGTGACACGGCCAAAGCGCTCGACAATTATCGTGCGTTCACCAAGCTCTGGGCGAATGCCGATGTGGAGTTGCAACCACAGGTGAGTGACGTGAAGAAGCGCATCGAGCGGCTGCTCGCGGCCGAGGCAAGGAAACGGTAGTCGCAATGGGGGTTGGGGGTTGAAACCAAAGGGGCTTCGCTGGACGTTCGCATGGCAACCTTAATGCGGCGCCCGCCGCGTGCGCCGTGCTTACCCTACCGATCAAACGCGCGGTGCCTGCGGCTTACTCAACACCGATGCAGCACACCATCCAATGCAAATGCACAAATCCGTTGTCCGCCTTCCAACGCCACGGTTAGCGAGCATAGCACAGATGGCGCGGACGCTACAGCAAGTCGCGAAACTGTTCGACGGTTAGCCCCGCGTCGCGGACGATCCCACCGATCGTAAAGGCGTTGACGGGGTTGTGACGCGGAATGGTGAGAATACGCTGGCCGTCGGTCAATACGATATGCTTGCTTTGGCGTGCCATGCGAAATCCGACCTTTCCAGCACTCGCACGGCATCCAAATGGTTGACGCCAGCGAGTCTTGGCACTGGCTACGCGACCTCGACGTCACGCACGTCGGCATTCACTCAACAGTTCGTCACGCACCGCGAGATAGTCCGCGATGGCGTCCCGAATGTTCGCGAGCGCCTCTGTTTCATCGGCACCCTGCGACCAGCATCCCGGCAACCCTGGCGGAGAAGCTCGAAGCCGCCGCGGCCACGATGCTGCAGCGGCATCGCGCGACGGACACCGCGCCCACCGAGCCGGATCCCAATACCAAGGCGAGCAAGCGCATCGAGAAGCTGGAACACGACGCGGCACAGATTCGCACGTGGCTCGCGCGCAACCCCGAGGACCGTCGCGACGCGAAGGGCGCGATCCGGAAGAGCAATCGTACGGATAACGAAAGTGCGAAGATGGCGACCAGCAAAGGGGTGCTGCAGGGCTACACGGGCGTCGCTGCCGTGGATGCGGCGCATCAGATCATTGTGGACGCACAGGCGCACGGCACCGGCTCCGAGCAAGAGCTGCTCCTGCCTGTCGTCACCGCCGTGCTGACGATGCGCACCCGCGACACACTGATCACAGCCGATGCGGGCTACCACAGCGAAGCGAATCTGCAGCAACTCGCCGCACTCCACGTGCCCGCCTTGATCGCCGACAACGAGATGCGCCGTCTGGATGAACGCTTTGCGACGCAGGATCGCTATACCGTGTTGCCCAATCCGCTGCACGACAAATCGAAACCCGCGTCCCCCGTCTTCACGCCGAACGATTTCCACTACGACGCCGACGCGCGCACGTGCGCCTGTCCCGCCGGCAAATCGCTCTACCGGAAAGGGCGCGCGAATAGGACGAAGGACTACGTGGGCGAACATTTTCGCGGCGCGAAACGTGACTGTGTGCCGTGCGCGCTGCGCGCGCAGTGCTTGCGCACGCCCGACACCACCGCCGTGCGCAACGTCGCGTTCTTCCGCGGCCGCGTCGAGCCCGACACGCTCGAACCTCGTGAAACGCACACGATGCGCATGAAGGCGCAGATCGATGCCCCGAGTGGGCGGGAACAATACGGCCGCCGCTTTGCGACGGTGGAGTCGGTGTTTGCGAATCTGCGGCACAACAAGCCACTCGATCGCTTCACGCTGCGCGGGCGTGCGAAAGTGGATGGGCAATGGAAGCTGTTTTGCTTGGTGCACAACATTGAAAAGCTCGCCCACGCGGGCTACGCCGCGTAGCACCGACCGGGAAGCGCGCGTATTCGCGCGCAGATCCATCTGAAAACGCGCGGCACGGATACACGCATCATCCTTTCACCCTGCACCATCGATTCGCGTGCGCAAACCCCGCGCAAAAACGGCTTATCCTACAGAGACTATGTAGGCCAGTGGTGGCGGGACGTTCGGGCCACCACTGTTGACCCTCCCCCTTCCTCGCGAGAAGAGTCTATGCCTACGATGATGACCCGCGCGACCGCCACAGCGAACGACACGTTACTGCTCGCGCT
>JANMKU010000049.1:0-6584 GCA_031372205.1 Gemmatimonadaceae bacterium
AGCGCGAGCAGTAACGTGTCGTTCGCTGTGGCGGTCGCGCGGGTCATCATCGTAGGCATAGACTCTTCTCGCGAGGAAGGGGGAGGGTCAACAGTGGTGGCCCGAACGTCCCGCCACCACTGGCCTACATAGTCTCTGTAGAAAAAGCCTCAACGCGCTTCGCGTGAAGGCACCGCGTCGCGCAAAAGAACAGCGCGTGCACTCGATCGAGCATTTCTAGACCGTATTGCTGATGCATTTCCCGCCGGAGACGTCATTCGCGAGCGCGCGCAGGTCGTCCTGGTGTGACGCTACGCCGCATACCCCGCGTGTGTGAGCTTTTCGATGTTGTGCACCAGGCAAAACAACAGCCACTGGCCGTTCACTTTCGTGCGGCCGCGCGGCGTGAAGCGATCCAGCCGCTTGTTGTAGCGCACCTTGGCGAACACCGGCTCCACCGTGCCGAAGTGTTGCCCGTACAGCTCGCGTCCCTCGGGCGTATCCACGCGCTGCTGCATCCGCATGGTGTGCGTCTCCGCGTCGGCCGCCTCGCGCCCACGGAAGAACGCGACGTTGCGGACGACCGTCGTGGCGGGCGTGCGCAGGCATTGCATGCGCAGGTCACACGGGGCACAGTCCCGTTTCGTCCCGCGAACGTGTTCCCCCACGTAGCCGTTGGTGACGTTGCTGGCACCTTTCCGGTAGAGCGACTTCCCGGCGGGACACACACACGTGCGCGCGTCGGCGTCGTACGTGAAATCGCTCGGCGTAAACACCGGCGATAACTTCTTGGTGGTGCCCGACTTGTCGTGCAACGGATCCGGCGCGTTCGTGTGGTGCGCGCGGTCTGCAAACCGTTCGTCGCGCGTGCGCATCTCCGGATCCGCAATGATGTGTCGCATCGACGGCCGCCACGCCGGTGTAGCCCTGGATGACGCCTTTGTCGGTCGCCATCTTCGCGCTCTCGTTGTCGGTGCGATTACTCTTGCGCAGGCCGCCCGTCGGGCCATAGCGATCGCGCGGATGCGTGGCCAGCCACTCCCGCACCTGCTGCGCATCCTTCGTGAGCCGCGCGATCCGCGCGGTCGTCTTGGCCGCGACATCGGGCTCGATCGCCAGCGCGTCCGTCGCGCGGTGCCGGTCCAGCATCGTTTTGGCGGCCGCTTCCAGTTTCTCCGCGCGTTTCGCGAAGTCAGCGCGCGTCCCGCTCCGATGCTTGGACGCGTTGCTCGGCAACTTGACCCCATCGATCGCAAACATCTCGCGCCCGATCAAGCCCTGCGTGTCGCATACCGCGAGCACCGCCGCAAACACGCGCGCGATATCATCGCGGAGCGCACTGACAAAGTGGGCAATCGTCGTGAAATGCGGCGCGGTCGTGCCGCTGAGCGCCATGAAGGGCACGTGCTCCTGACACACCCGCTCGATCGCGCGACTGCGCACGATGCCTTGCGAATACGCGAACAACACGACCTTGAGCAGCACCGCGGGCGCATACGCCGGCGCCCCGGTCGCGTCATTCCGAAACCGCGCATCGAAGTGCGACAGATCCACTTCGTGATCACGCAAGTGGTTGAGCGCGTGCTCGAAGGTGCCGGGCAGCAACTGGCCCGCGAGGTCCACGCTCAGGAACTGGGGATTCGTATCGATGGGGTTGTAGCGGGCCATGGCGGGATCTCGACAGCGAGTCGAACCGGCAACACGTTCAATCCATCGAACACCCGCCACCATCCATCGAGTTCCGTTTCCACATGGGCCGCGTGCGGGACTTATCCTACAGCCTCGTTATGCCGCCTCCTGCGAGCTGCGCCGTTCGTTGCCTTCACCAAGGATTCGGTGCCGCTCAGCGGCATGGCAGAATTGCGAACCTCGTACTTTGGCTATTTCGGAACCTATACTGTGACATCCGACTCCACGGTGGTGCATCATGTCCGAGGCGGCACGATCCCTTCGTATGTCGGCACCGTCCAACAGCGCAACTTCCGATTTCGTGGCGATACACTCTCCATCAGCGCAGATGAACCTTGGGGATGTCGGAAGTTGGTTCGCGAGCATTAACGCACCGTAGTCGGTGCGGTATACCGATGCTTGCTGCAGACGAGCGCGGCTTTGGAAGCGCGCTACGCGCGCATCTCATTTCATCGCCCGCTTGTTACCCAAAGGGATCGACGTATGGCTTCGATTCCTCCGCAGCACGTTCGAGGCTGGCCGGCTGTGACTGTCACTCCAACCGCGTGGTACGTGTGCCGGAACGACACGAACGACCAGGTTGGCCCAGACGGGAATCTCAAGTCGGCCCAGAACAGGGCCGCGCTGGTTCGCCGCGGGATCGCGACAGATCTCGCGTACAACGAACCAGCCGCGCTGTACGGTGAGCGATTCACTCGCGCAGGTACGATCGATCTGACGACCTCGCGCGCGTTGGTGGCTGAGCTACGTACCAAGGGATACTTGGATAGTCGGAGCTTCATCAACCGCCCGCCCGAACAAATCGTCGCCGATCTTCAAACGCAAGGCGCAGCGGGCTTCCCGGTATTCAGCCGTCTCACCGGCGATCAGCTCAGCGATGCGAACGATGCGCTGCGCGAAACGTACGCCGATCACCAACTCTTTTCGGACGCGGCTCGACGCATGCTCGCGTTCTTTATGCGCTTCTGACAAGCCATGGCGTCCGTTGGACACGCTGACGGAAGCGGAGTTGCGCGCGTTCTTCCTGCACCTCGTCAGCGCGCGCCACGCGTCGCGTCGTCAGCTCCGTGAACCAATTCTCCGCGTAGATCGCGCTCGTCCCCTGCTTCACCACCTTTCAAGTCAGCGAGGAGGAATGGGCTCGCCGAGTTTCGTGGCCGTGCGCACGTATTCGGCCGCCGCACCGTGCGTGGCGTACCAGACCTGCCCCGCACCCCTCGCCTTGATGTGCGCCAACAGCAGCTCGAGCGCGATGATCCGTGAACGATGTCCGGAGATGTGCGGATGCAGCGTCAGCACGAACACTCCGCGCTCGTCGTACGCCTTGTCGAATTCATCCATCCAGACTTGCGCGACATCGCGCGGATTCATGTAGCTCTGGCCGCGCGGATCGAACAGCGGTGCATCGTCGAGGATCCATTCGACGGGCAGTTCGACGATGCCGGTGCGCGCGCCATGCTGCAGCAACTCGTATGGACGATCGTCAGCCATCAGCGAGCTTTCGTAGCGGAAACCCATGTCGCGCAGGATGCTCAGCGTGTTCGGGCTGAAGTTCCAGCTCGGCGCGCGATATCCCGTGGGTTTCGTGCCGGTGAGTTGCGTCAGTTCCGCGACAGCCTTCGTGAGCAGCGCACGCTCGGCGGAATCGGGAAGCGTGGCGTTCAGCTCATGAATCCAGCCGTGCACGCCGAATTCATGCCGTCCGCTTTTCTTGATTGTGTCGGCCATGTCCGGCGTGAGTGCCAGACTCACTGACGGGATGAAGAAGCTGGCCGGAATCTTCTGAGCGTCGAGCAGCCGGACGATGCGACCGAGTCCCTGTCGCGCACCGTATTGCGCCGACGCGAGTGTGCCAACAGTCGGCTCGCCGAAACGCAACGCCACCGTTTCGTTGTCCACGTCGAAGGAGAGGAGCACGGCAACGCGCGCGCCGCCGGGCCACGTGGTCGGCAGCAGCGTGCGACCGGCGCGCACGGCGTTCACGACGGTTCGCACGGAATCCATCGTCCACTTCCATCCCGGCTTCGCCGTCGTCACCGGGACGGGCTGCGCCTGTGCGAAGAGCAGTGACGGAAAGACAGCGAGCATCATGATCGGAAAGCGCATGCAACGACTCCTTGGTTGGTGGTGAATACAGCTGTGGACGACGATTTCGAACTCGCGTGTAAAGAGCCGGTAGCCATCCAGCGGTCGATTGCCGACGACCAGTGTAATGTGCTTCAGCATTCACCTCGGTGTTGGCCCCTTGCCAGCGCGCCGCAAGACTTGCATCGTCGGCCAAACGCGTCTCTGTCTTCCCGAATTGGAGTTGTACATGCCTTCCCTGTCGCGACGCGCGTTTGTGGGTGCGCTGGCTGCGGTATTCCCGTCGGCAACGCTTGTCCGCCTGGCACACGCTGCAGCCGTGGACAACATCGCTGCGGATCCGCACACCATGCGTGCCCTGGCCGAGACAGTCCTGCCGGGTGCGCTCGGCGGCCCTCGCACCGCAGCCGTCGCAGCCGGTTTCCAGCGCTGGATCGCTGGCTACCGAGAAGGAGCGGAGCTCTTGCACGGGTACGGCACCTCGAAACTGGAGCGCACCGGGCCGACACCGGCCACGCGTTGGGCACAGCAATTGGACGCACTGAAAGCGCGAGCGAGCAAGCAGCACGGCAAGGCGTTCGCGATGCTCACGGTCGCCCAACGCCAGTCGCTCGTACAGACGGATCTCGATGCCATCAAGGCCGACCGCATCCCCGCGGTAGCACAGGCGCCGCACGTGGCTCTGGCACTGCTCGCCCACTTTTATGGTAGCCGCGAAGCCAACGACTTGTGCTACGACGCCGTCATTGCGCGCGAATCGTGTCGGCCGCTCGCGGGCTCGTCGCGCAAGCCATTGCCAATGGCGACGAGGGCCGGCGCATGATCGGGTTCACGAAGCGTCGCG
Organism: Gemmatimonadaceae bacterium; assembly: GCA_031372205.1. Classification (GTDB taxonomy): domain Bacteria; phylum Gemmatimonadota; class Gemmatimonadetes; order Gemmatimonadales; family Gemmatimonadaceae; genus Gemmatimonas. The sequence continues at coordinate 4,598 of JANMKU010000049.1, forward strand.
TCGTTGAAAGCGATATCTGCATCATCGGCTCAGGGATCAGCGCCGCCGTGCTGGCCGACAAGCTGGCGCGCACCACCAAGGGCAAGATCGTCGTGCTGGAGGCCGGCGACGAAGCGCCACCGCTGGCGCAGCGGTATGCACTGCGCGAGCGATTCCTCGACTACGGCGAAAGCCCCTGGCCGAACGACCACCTCGATGGATACGAGATTGACGGCCCCCTCCAGTCACGGTCGATGCAGGTGGGTGGGCTGGCAATGCACTGGGGTGGCGTGACGCCGCGTTGGTCGCCGGAAGATTTCCGCTCCCGCAGCCTCTTCGGCGTCGGTACCGACTGGCCGCTCTCGTACGAGGATCTCGATCCGTTCTATCAAGAAGCGGAGGAACTCATCGGCGTGGCCGGCGAGCAGGGGCCGGCGTCCATCGATCCGCGGTCCAAGCCGTTTCCAATGGGTCCGATGCCGCTGACCTACAATCTCGGGCTACTCAAGGAATGGGCGGCAAGCGCGGACATCACGATGTGGGGCCAGCCGGTCGCCAAAAACTCGCGTCCGTATGCGGGCCGCAATGAATGCTGCCGCAACGACACCTGCTTCCCCATCTGTCCGATCGGCGCCAAATACTCTCCCGATTTCACATGGGACAAGCTCCGCTCCGCCAACCGCGTGACCCTCTATCCGCGCACCCTCGTGCGGCGACTAGTGATGGACGAGCGCTCCACACGCATCGCCGCCGCCGAAGCGATGCAGCGCCGACCGGGTGCCGCTGCGCATACAGCGACGCCGGTGGAGTTCCGCGCGAAGAAATTCGTCGTGGCCGGCGGCTACACGTGGAGCGCCCACTTGCTCCTGCTCTCGCAAAGCAGTCGCATGCCAGCGGGGATCGCCAACCGCTCTGGCACGGTGGGGAAGTACCTCGCCGGACACAGGGCGCAGCAGGCCAATATCGCCCTGCCGCTCCGCCTGTTTGCTGGTATGGGGGCACACCATTCGCTGCTGACCAAGCAGTTCATGCGCACCCCGGTGGGGAACAAGTACCTGCGCCACGACCTGCGCGTGTGGGAGTCGAGCTATGCACGTACGCCGCGGCTTCGCGACGACAACGGGAGGCTGCTGCTCGGCGACGCGATCATGCAGGACTGGCGGGAGCGCACGAAGACGGGAGTGACGCGCGTGCGCGCCTACTACGACGTGATTCCAGACCGCTCGAGTGAGCTCACGCTCGACAGTTCACGCCGCAATGCGTACGGCGACCCGTTACCGAAGCTGGCCTTTCGCGATGCGCCCGAGTCGGCGGCGCTGCGAGGCTACACCAACGACACGCTGCGTGCACTGTTCGAGCGGATGGCGCGTGCTGGCGGCGGCACGGTCCTCAACACGGGCGCTGGCGGCGGCGAAGGGAGTAACTGGCAGGACCATCCCGCCGGTGGATGTCGCATGGGAGACGACCCGTCGTCGTCCGTGGTCGACAAGTGGGGCCGCACCCACGACCACGACAACCTCTTCGTGGTCGGAGCACCCACCTGCGTCAGCGCGTCGTGCGCGAATGCGACGCTGACATTCTGCGCGCTGTCGCTGCGTTCCGCCGAGGCGATCTCGCGCTGACGCGATATACGTCGTTCCTGCATATTGCCGGGGCGACCGCGCCAAGTCCTCGGGCCAGGAGTACGGCGTGCACCGCTATGTGATCATCATCAAACCGACGGCCACCGGCTTCTCGGCGTATTCGCCAGACCTGCCCGGCTGCGTGGCCGCCGGCGCAACGCAGCCCGCCGTCGAGCGCGAAATGCGCGAAGCTATCGCTCTGCATTGTGTGCACGTGGTGCAGCATTCGTGAGTACCGTCAAGCTATGCTTGCTGCTTCTATGAGGCTGTTTTTGTCAAGTCGGGTGTAACGCGCAGGCGAAAACAAACCCGGGCGTCGGGCCCATGTGTTACGTGAAATACAGCGCGTGTTGCTGGCGGCTTCGCAGTTACGTGTCGAGGCGCTT
>JANMKU010000065.1:0-36110 GCA_031372205.1 Gemmatimonadaceae bacterium
CCGCGACGAACGCCCCGCGCATCAAGGACAGGCCGGCGTGGAAACAGACCACAAGCAGCACGGCCAGGCCGCGCAGACCCTGGAGGTCGGTGCGCACGTCGCGTCGGGTGGGAAGCGTGGTCTCCATACCCACAAAATACGTGCTGGCGACGTCAGTGGGTTCACGGGTCGCGCACGTCGCGCACTTCGTGCCGCCGTCGATTGACTGTCCAACTCAGCGCCAAACACAACCGCCGAGTCCGCTGCAGTCACAAACGTGCCCGCTTGTGTGAGCACTTTTGGGGCCGTAGCATAACACTGTTTGCACGTTCGAAATTCCTTTGACGCTCGGAGGTTTTCGTGTCCACGCTCTTGAGACGTAGCGCTGTCGAGGTTCGCGCGCCGTTTGGATTCGTGATTGCGGCCATCGCGTCCCTCTGCGTTGCGGCCCCGTCCGCAGACGCACAGGTCGCATTCAGCACCGGGTTTGAAGCACCGGCTTACGCACTCGGTCCAATTGCGGCACAGAATGCGTGGTCCGTTTTCAACCCGGCGTCCTCCTTCAATTTGGTGCAGTCAAGCATTGTCAAATCGGGAACGCAGGCGCTCGCGGTGACCCCGAATGGCACGCTGCAGTCAGGTGCGTTTCATTCGGACTCCCCAGTGGGCCCACTCGTTGCATTGTCTGTGGACATGTATCTTGGCAGCAGTTCGACACAATCTGCGTGGCAGTTCGCGGGATTAGGTGGGCCCGGTTTGTCGCCGTTCATCGGCGGCATCGACATCTCGGCGACCAACGCCATCCAACTCATCAGCGCTAGTTTCCCGGTGGTGGGCACCTCCTTCACCAGAAATGTGTGGCACCATCTGGACTTTCTGTTCAACTTCACCGCGCAAACGTATTCGTTCGTCTTCGACGGCAGTACCCTCTCCACCGTGACGCCGTTCTGTCGCGATAACGGCCCGTGCACATCGGCGACGCCGGCGCTCGCATATGGCAATACGTTTTTTGACGTGTTCGCGTCGGTCAACGCGAACGATATCGGTGTGATTGACAACCTTTCGATCAGTACCGTCAGTATCGTGCCAGAACCGGCGTCGGTTGCGCTCGTGGGTGCGGGGTTGGCGCTTTTGATGATGACGGGTCGGCTCACCCGTCGGACCCGCGAGTGACTGGTTGAACCTCCTCTCGGTGCGCCGAGAGGAGGGCACGTTGGGACAGTGCCGGTTACCGAGCAGCGTTGGGTGTGTATCGATCGCGGTGGCCGACGCTCCCATCGCAGCGCTCGTCTACGTGTGACGCGCCATCAGGGCATGCACGACCGTTGGCAGCTCGTCCATGCCGTTCATCCAATAGTCCGGATGCGCTGTCTCCAACTCGGCTCTCGAAAACGGCCCCCACTGCGCCGCCGCCGTCGCGGTGCCCGCTGCTCGGCCCGCATGCATGTCGTGTGTGGAGTCGCCCACATAGAGTGCACCAGCCGGTGGCAACGCCAAGCGATCGAGCGCCAAGAGGACGGGATCGCCCAGTGGCTTGTGTCGGGTGGTCTCCTCGTAGGTGACTATCGTGTCAAAGGCGTCGGCGAGCCCTACGCACGCCAACGATCGAGCGGTCATAGCGCGCCCCTTGCTGGTCACGAGCCCGATCGCGTGGCCGTTGGCCCGAGCCCACGTGAGGGCATCAATCACCCCGGGAAACGCGCTGGTCATGCGTTCGAGATGCACGTCCTGATGCGCGCGATAACGGGCCACCAGCGCGTCAGTGTCGACCTCGGAATCGGACCATTCCGCGAGCTGCGTGCGGAGCGGAGTCCCGATACCAGCGGTCCACTGGGCGCGCGTCGGCGCGCGCGTACGGCCCGCGAAGGCAAACTCTGCGCATTGGAGCAGCAACTCGATGGAGTCGATCAGCGTTCCGTCGAGGTCGAACAGCAAGGCACGTCGTGACATGGGAAGAGCATAACAGGATGGTTGCCGCCGCGGATGGACGTGGCGGTCGCTACGGTGTGTGCGACGTCACCGACAACAGGAGCAGTGCGGATACGTGCAGATCGGTCGTGGCGGTTGTGTCGCTGGCGTGACCGCAGTCGGGGTTCGCCTGTGCTTCGTGGCTGGTATGCAGCCGCTCCTCGTGCTGCGTTGCAGGTGGGCACAGGCGCAACCATGGGTCGGCTTCATGCTGCGTCCGCGATTTCAGCCATACGTCGAGTGCCTGTTGCGCGGCCACCGTGCGCGCCGTGCGAATGGCCCGGTGCGCGGCATCGATCGCGTGGCGCAAGAGAACGCGCTGCAGCGACGGGAGTTCGCCCACGACAGCGACAAGCACCTGCGCGGCACGCTGTTGTGCACTGGACAACGCGGTCGGTGCGGTGCCAAGGAGCGACGTGATGCGACGTGCGTCTTGCCAGCGCTCGACTTGGTGCAGCGAGCGGGCGATGGCTTTGGCAGTCCCGGGACGCTCGGTGGAACTCACAATTGCCTCGTCATTCGGCCCGATCTGCCTGAGCACACGCCACACCGCGCCCGCGTCATCGCGCGGCAGGCGCCACGACTCGAGATGCGCGAGCACGTGACCGGATTCCGCGGCAGACGCTGTTACCTCGGACGCTGCCAGTGACGTCGGTGGCGCCAGTGGCGTGAGAAGCGCAAGGAAACCGCGGCGTCGCGCCGACACGACGCCGACGATGAGCGGATCGCATAGCAAATCGCATAACGGATCGCATAACGGATCGCATTGCGTATGCGCAGCATCGCTCCATGAACGCAGCTGGTCTTGCACCATCGTGGCAACGTCCGCTGCGCTGTGCCGGTGTCGTGCGCTCGCGAACCCGGGTGTGCGCGAACGCACCCCAACAAACTGCTCAGCGAGACCTGCCTTGATCGCCAGACGCTCGGCCAGACGCAACACATGCGCACTACCCGATGGTGGGCCCAGCTGAAAGACGTGAACAACGGCGTGCGGTGAGCCGATGCGCGCGCACCGCCCCACGCGTTGCACGCGGAGCGCGTCCGTCCACGGTAAATCGCAATGCACCACAATCCCCGCATCGTGCAGATTCACCCCCTCGGCGAGCAAATCGGTGGTGATGAGCAGACTGATAGCTTGATGCGACGGCGGGGGAGGGCGGCCGTTCGCCACCGGCGCAAAACTGTTAAGCACGTGCTCTCTCGATACTGGCCCGCTGGCAATGCGGCCGCCCGATCCCGTCAGTGCGCCCACGCCGGCGATGTCAGCGAGTGCCCGATACAACGCATGGACCGTCTGTGCGAATTGTGAGAACGCGACCACAGGAACGCCCGGGCGTTCGGCGACGATCTGACGCAGGCGCTGCGCCCGTTCGGCGTCACCATGCGCGGAATGCCGATGTTGCGCCTCGAGTGCCACCAGCGCATCGAGGTGTCGTTCGAGGATGTCGAGTACCGCGCCGCTCTCGGTCTTCTGATCGGCGAGCAGTTCAGGAAACGCGAGTTGCACTTCATGATCTCCCACCAGCCAGCTCCGGAGCTCCGCGTTCGTCGGGTGCCGCCCTGCGAGGAGCGCTTGTCGCAGTGCTTCGCCGCGTAACAAGCGACGTCGCACGGCGTGGGCCAGTGCCGCGTCACTCGAACACCACGCCCGCAGCAGGCCAAGCCGAATGAGCGCTCCGCTCACAGCGCCGTTGTGTGCGGCAAGCGGAGCGGGGAGCGTCAGGATGGCGCTCAGTGTCGCGCGATCATGCGGGATGTCATACGCCACGTGTTCGTGAACAGCGGGACGCGTCGGCGCGTACGACGCGTGGGTTCGCCGGACAATGAGTTGGGCGAGCATGTTCTCCTCGAGCAGGTCGCTCCGGCCGCCAGCGAACAGCGCCAGCAGCTGTTCCAGCTCCGCTACGTTGTTGTGGACGGGTGTGGCGGTCATCAGCACGACGTCGTGCCCGGCGACGAATCGTGCCACGGCGTGGTAGCGCTTGGTAGTGCGTGAGCGGAGGTGATGGGCCTCGTCGATGATGATCAGTCCACGCGCTCCCAGGTCTTGGGTGTCAAACCTCGACGCGCGCGAGTATCGGTGCAACGAGTGCAACGTGACGTGGGTGCAAGCTGTTCGTTCGATGGCGTGACGCCACATTGGGAGGAGTGCCGCGGGCGCGATGACGTGTGCGACGCGGTGCTGCGCGGCGAGGGCGAGTGCGATGTAGGTCTTGCCGAGTCCGACGTCATCGGCGAGCAATGCCCCGTGAAATTCGCGGAGGATTGCCCGCAGTCGGAGGACGGCATCTGCCTGGTGCGGAAAGAGTGTGATGTCGCCGATGGTGATGGACGGCAGGGGTTGCAAGGCGCCATTGGCGATGCGCGCCTTGACGCGGGATGCGGGTGCGGTGCGCCAGGCAGGGGCGTGTGCGGTAGGCGATGGTTGCGGCGTCATCGGGTGTTCCACTCGAGCAGCGGTTGCATTGAGGCGACGGTGACGTCGTAGGCATCGGCCGTGGCAGCGATGTGATCGTGTGCGGGCAGCGTGACGCCCGCTGTGCAGTGTCGACTGATATCGGCGAGCGCCGATCGTGCGTGCTTCCAATTGGGCGGCAACGGCAGCGACGCGACCGTCCAACCGAGGTAGCGTCGAAAGCCGCCACGGGCGGGTTCGGCGATCGTGTCGAGCCATGCGGCAACGACGGGTGAGCTAAGCAACGTGTTGAGCGCGAGCGCGTCTTCCAGTGCGGGTGTGCGGAGGACGTAGCAGCTGTTGAGCGGCACGGTGGGGTCGCCCGCAGCGAGGACTTGCGTGCGGAGTCGTTTGCCGATGTCTGCCCACACCAGTCGCGGCGCCTCGCATCGAGCGGCCTCAGTGCGAAAGAGGGTCCACCAGGGCGTGCGAGTCCGGGCGTCAGTTCTGGCTTCGAGTCGCTGGCGCCAGTGCGAGAGCCAGCGTGTCGCGGCGGGCGGCAGCGCGCGCAGGGGTGCGCCGTTGGCATCATGCGTCCAGATGATGCGCAGATCGTTCGCAGGGGCTGTCGCGCGGTTGTCGTAGATGGCATCGCCGCGGAGTGCAGGTCGCAATACGCGTCGTTCGATCATCGCGGTCCGTTGTTCGGCGATGATGGAGGCGAGTTCGTCGTCGTGTTCGGTGGCGTGCACGAGGAAGGCGGCGTTGCAGCCGCTCTTGACGCCCAGTAGCGGTCGTCCGAGTGGGGAATCCCCGAGGGGTGGGCCGGCGCGCCGGAGGCGTTCGAAGGCATCGCGGACGTGTGGCGGGAGGAGGAGCCACGGTGCGGCTGGGTCGGCGCCGATTGACAGTGCGTGTGCGGGGACGGCGAAGTTGTGGATGGCGTGATGCTTCGTGACGGACACGTGGATGAGTCGGCGGGTAGGCGCGGGCGCGGGTGTTGCGGCGACGCTCGTCAGTTCTGCAGGCGGCGTGTCGGTTGCTGAGCGTCGGGCCACGAGCAGGGACGGATATGTGGCGGCGTTAAAGAGTGCCGGTGCGTCGCTCCAATCGCGGATTGTGTCGACTTGTGTGTGGTCGCTGAGGAGTTGTCGGATGCCGCCGCCGGCGAGGGCACGCCAGAGTTTGGCTGGCACGAGCAGCGCCAACGTGCCCTTAGGGGCCAGCAGCTGTGTACTGCGCTCGAGAAATGCGGCTGCCAGGTCGGCTTGTCCGGCAAACCCTGCGGCGGCACCGGCGCGTTTGGCGCCCGCGGCCCATGCGGCGTGTCGCAAGGAACGAAATTCACGTCGCAGGCGCTGGCGTTCCCCCATCGGGATGGCGTGTGGGCGGATCCAGGGCGGATTGCCGATGATGATGTGGAAGCCGGATAGTGCGGCGACGTCGGCGAAGTGGGCGGCGAAGCGGAATGGAAGGGCGCCGCCGAGTTCGAGACGTTGTCGCTGGAGGACCAGTTCGCGTCGGCGTGTGCGGAGTTCAGCGAGCAGCGCGGAGTCGGCGCGTGTGCGCGTGCGTCGTTCGCCGAAGAGGTCGCGCGTGCGGAGCGTTTCAATGACCGCGGCGCGTTGGTATGTGACAGCGCCGAGCCGTCGCGTCGTGTCGGCGATTGCGCGGGTACGCTCTTCGTTGTTTAGGGCTACGCTCAAGGCTGTTTTGCGTCGGCCTGTCGCGCGCGTGTAGCGCTCGCGGAGCGTGGTGAGTGCGCGCGCGCTGGGTGGTGCGAAGCGAAAGTCGCCGCCGGCGAGTGAATCGCCGATGCGGATGTGGTGATCGAGGTTGGGAAGCGGTGTGATGTGGGCGGCGCGCGTTTCGGGGCACTCGATCACGACCGAGAGCCAGAGTCGGAGTTCGCAGAGCCATACGGCGACCGGATTGCGATCGACGCCGAAGATGGAGCGGGTGAGGACGTCGCGCCGGATGATATGGAGGGGGCGTTGGTCTCCGCTCTTGGCTAACAGGTCGGCGACGCGCTCGAGGATGTGGACGAGAAACGCACCGGAGCCGCAGGCGGGATCGAGGATGCGGAGGGTGGTGAGTTCGTCGCGTTGTATTGTGGTGAGGTGCAGCGGTGCGTCGGGTTGCTGAAGGACGTGGGCGGGAAGTGAGGGCAACGCACAGCGCAGCGCATCGTGTACCACTTGATCGACCAGCTGTGGTGGCGTGTAGAAGCTGCCCGTGCGCCGGCGTTCGTCGCCGTTCATCAGACATTCGAATGCGCGTCCCAGCATTTCTGGATCGACTGCGGCTTCGGACCACGCAGTGGAATCCTCGTGCGCGGTGAATCGATAGCGATCGAGATCGCCGATGAGCGCCGTGAGGGCGTCGTCGGTGAAGCGCAGTGTGCGTCGCTTCTGTTCGAGTGGCGTGGGCGCGAAGAGCCCGCCGTTGAGGAATGGGATGTCACCGAAGGCGCGTGCCGCGGCGGCGCGTTGGCGGATTGGTGTGTTCAGTGTGCCAAAGAAGAGCGGCTTGAGCAGGCGTTCGTGGAGCTGTCCACCCAACTCGAGTCGCGTCGATGTGTGTTTGAGCAGAAAGTCGTGATCACCGTTGAGCCATCCTTTGGCTTGCAGGAAGGCGAGGAAGAGGCATCGCGATGCGCAGAGGAGGGCGAGCTCGTGTCGTTCGTCGCTGGACGCGCTGCCGGTAGCGGAGCGCGCGAGTGTCGTGACGGCCTGTTCGAGGGCGCGGTAGAAGCGCGCCGATAGTGCGTCGCGCCGCAGGATGTCGGTAAATCGCGCGTGTCGGAGGTGGTCGCTTGGTTCCGACACGGTGGCGAGGGCACGCACGGTTTCGGCGTCGGAGTCGACCACGCGTCGCCGGTCAATGCGCAGGGCCGCAACGCGTGCTCCATGTGGTGACGTGGTGACGGTGGCGATGGTGAGCGACTGACGTTGTGCGTCAATCGTGAGTGTGCACCAATGGCGAGTGGGTGCGTGGTGAGCAAGCGCGGCGCAGAGACGTCGCGTCAGTTCGCGGGCGTCGGTTGTGGTGACTGCGCCAGTGTGCGGGGCCATTTCAGCGGTGAGCAATCGCAGCGCGCCCGGACCACGGGTGATCTCCGCGCGTTCCGTGAGTGCCTCGATGCCAACTGTGCGCTGAGCGAGCGCGTTCAGGCGTAGTGGAGGCGCGTCGAAGCCCAGTGCGCGGGCGACGGCGCGAAGAGCGGGGAGTGAATCGGCCTGGCTGAGCAGGGCGGCGGCGGCGCGTAGAGTGAGCACGGCGTGATGATGGCGACTCATCAGCGACAGCCCGTCACCAAAGCGTTCTGCGTTGTGTCGTCCCATTGCACGGAGCGACGCGCCACGCGATCAATCCGGAATCGTGTCAGCCGCGTACTCCGGGCGTGCGATCTCTTCCTGATTCAGCAGTCACCGCGAAACGTGCGGTTTTCGTGACCGGCGGTACCGGGTATATCGGTCGTCGTTTGATTTCCGCGCTCCTGTCCCGTGGGCACACTGTGCGGGCGATGGCGCGACCCGAAAGCGCCGCACGCCTCCCCGAGGGTTGCGTAGCGGTGGTGGGTGACGTGCTTTACGCCGCACAACTGGCGGCGGCGCTCACCGCCGACGAAATACTTGTTCACTTGGTTGGGACTTCGCATCCAAGTCCGGCCAAGGCCGCGCTGTTTCGCTCGGTGGACCTGGCGTCGGCGAAAGCCAGCACTGATGCAGCGGTCTTCGCCGGTGTTGCGCATCTCGTCTACGTCAGCGTTGCACATCCAGCGCCGGTGATGCAGGCGTACATCGCGGCGCGGATCGATGCCGAGGCGTATCTCGGTGCCAGCGGTGTGTCGCATACGGTGCTGCGGCCGTGGTACGTACTTGGGCCGGGTCACCAGTGGCCGCACGTGCTCCGACCAATGTATGCCTTGGCTGATCGTGTGCCCGCGTGGCGTGATACGGCACGTCGATTGGGATTGGTAACCGTCGCTCAGATGGTGGGCGCGCTTGTGTGGAGCGCGGAGACTGGCCCTGCAGCATCTCTCGGTGGGCCTCGCGTGCTCGAGGTGCCGGACATCCGGGAACGTGGACGGGCCTGCATGGATGCTACCTTCGGAGATGCTCTCACCCGCCACCCGTGAAGTCGCGGCCGTCTTCCTCCGACTCGGCGTCACCGCGTTTGGCGGACCTGCGGCGCACATCGCTGCCATGGACGACGAGATCGTCGAGCGGCGCGGTTGGGTGACGCGGGCAGAGTTTATCGACTTGCTGAGCGCGACGAACGTGATCCCCGGTCCCAACTCCACCGAACTCGCGATTCATCTCGGGTTCCGACGCGCGGGTTGGCCCGGGTTGGCGATGGCAGGCCTCTGCTTCATTCTGCCGGCGACACTGATCGTGTGGGCGGTGGCGTGGCGGTATGTACGGGCGGGCCAGCGCCCCGAGGTGGCGGCGATGCTGATGGGCATGCAGCCGGTGGTTCTTGCCGTTGTTGCGCACGCGGTCGGGCGCCTTGGTAGCAGCGCCTTGCGTACATGGCGCGCCTGGGTGATTGCCACTGCAAGCGGCATTGCGCTCGTCTTGGGTGCGCACGAGCTGTTGGTGTTGGCTGGCGCGGCGACAGCGGGATGGATGCTGGTGATTGGGTCGCGACCTGGTCGGCATGGGTCCGCCGCTGTGATGGTGACCGGCGCGACGACTCTCAGCTCGAGCGGTATCGGTGCAACGGTGGCCGGTGCAACGGTGGCCGGTGCAACGGTGGCCGGTGCAACGGTGGCCGGTGCAACGTCGTGGGGCGTCTTCCTGTCGTTTGCGAAGATCGGCAGCGTGTTGTTTGGCAGTGGGTATGTGTTGCTAGCGTTTCTGCGCGCGGAGTTCGTGCAACGCCATGCGTGGCTCAGCGACGCGCAGCTGCTCGACGCGATCGCGATCGGTCAGGTGACGCCGGGGCCTGTGTTCACGTCGGCGACGTTCGTCGGATACCTGCTGGCGGGACACACCGGCGCAGCCGCCGCGACCGCCGGGATCTTTCTGCCGGCGTTTTTCTTTGTCGCGATCAGTGCTCCGATTGTGCGACGCGTACGGCAGTGGCCGAGCGCGGCGGCGGCACTGGATGGCGTCAACGCGGCATCGCTTGCCATGATGGTCACAGTAGTCATCCTCCTGCTGCGATCGGTCGTGTCGCATGTGAGCAGCGTGGCGGTTGCACTGGTCGCGGTGGCGCTACTCGTGCGTGGCACGTTGGGTGCCGGATGGCTGTTGCTGGGCGGCGCGCTGGTGGGCATCGTACAACTGCTGCTGCACTGACTACCTCTCGCACCGCCTTACGGGCATGCATACCGACTATGAGCACTTGCTGGGTGAACGGTTCGTTTGTCGACGAGGCCGACGCGCGGATCTCGATTTTTGATCGAGGACTGCTGTTTGGCGATGGGGTCTATGAGGTGTGCGCGGTGCTGCAAGGGACGCTGCTGGATGCGGATTTGCATCTGGCCCGCCTGGCGCGCTCACTCGACGCGATTGGTATCCGCAACGCGATGTCGGCGGACGCGTGGACCGGCGTGTTGCAGGCGCTGGTGGACCGCAACGCGATCGATGAGGGACTTGTCTATCTTCAGGTGACCCGCGGTGTGGCCGAACGCGATTTTCCGTTCCCGACCGCGACCGAGCCTACGATGTTTGCCTACGCGCGGCCCAAGGCGATCACGAGAGACGCCAACGCGCGCGGTGTCCGCGTGCACACGGTGGCGGATCTGCGGTGGGTGCGTCGTGACATCAAGAGCACGTCGATGCTGGCGCAAGTGTTGGCGAAGCAGGAAGCCCGCGCCGCCGGTGCGTACGAGGCATTGATGCACGAGGATGGCGTGATCACCGAAGGCGGCGCGAGTACGTGCTGGATCGCGCAGGCGGGAACGATCGTCACGCGACCGCTGTCGCCAAAAATTCTGGCTGGTGTGACGCGCGCCGTGACGATGCAACTGGCCGAGTCGATGGGGATTCCGGTGGCCGAACGTTCGTTCCGTGTGCAGGAAGCGCTCGCTGCTGACGAATGTTTTTTGTCCAGCGCGACTGGGTTCGTCTTGCCGGTGACGCACATCGACAATATCGCCGTGGGCAGTGGCGCGCCTGGACCGCTCGCTAGTGCGTTACGTGCGGCGTATTTCACGCGCGCCTCGGCGCTGCTTTCCCGCTAGCGCGCGTTCGATCTCGTCGCGTTCGTCAGCGGGCGACGTAGTCACGTCCCTTCCAGCGCACGCGACGGCCGCGCACGATCGCTGACGCGCAGATCCAGAGCAACACGGCCGCACCAAGCGGCGCCAACAGGGCGCGCCACGCGGAATCACCATTGCTGCGGTTCGCCACCGCAAACGCAGCGAACACGCCGGCACCCGCAATGGTCCCCCAACCGACAGCAAGCTGCGCCGAGTGCGACCCGTCGATCGCGGCGTGCATGCTGAGCGCCAAAATGACGAACGGTAGTAGCAGAGCGAGCGGAAACGTCAGCAGCACGAACGGATAGATGGCGCGACCCAGTGCGCCACCGCGCATGGCGAATCGGCCGCCCGCGTACACGTTCTTGCCCCATCCTTCGATCAGTTCCGCCAGGCCGTTGTACATACGGACGCGAAACTGGCCCACGCCGAGCGCGAGCGACACGCGGTGCCCGTGTGACCAGACGGTCTGCGCCATCATCACGTCTTCAGCGACGAAGTCGCGGACGGACCGATGCCCGCCGATCGCGTCGTAGACGGCGCGCGAGAGCATGAAGCACTGCCCGTTGGCAATGACGTCGATGGCCCGGGTCGCGTGTTCCATGGCCTCAGCGCTGCCGTACCGCGTGAGAATCATCGTGAAGACGGCCGGCTGCACGGCGCGTTCCCAGATCGTACCAGTGAGCTGCTTACCGGCCACTGACAGCAGCTCGACGCCGCGGGTCTCGCGTACGCGCACCATGCGCGTCACGAGATCGGGTGCGTGGCGCGTGTCCGCGTCAATGAAGAGCAACAGTGCACCGGTGGCGTGCTCCTGTCCTGCCTGACACGCCCACTGCTTCCCAAACCATCCGTCGGCGAGCGCGGGCGGCTGCACCAAGGTGAAGCGCACATCGCCACCAGCCGCATCGATGGCGAGGCGCGCGGTGTCGTCCTCGGAATGATCGTCAACCACAATCAATTCGAGATGGGGCCAGTTCGTACTGAGGACGGCGCGCACGCAGTCGGCGATATGCACGCCTTCGTTGCGCGCCGGGAGAATGACCGAGACACGGACGGCGTCCGCTGCCGACGGTGGCGCGTCACTGACATCGTCGAGCGACGGCGTGCGGCGACGCCGCAACGAGACGAGCACTGGTGAGGCCCACCACGGCAGTGCGGTGAGTGCGAGGAGCAAGGCCGAAAGCGGTGTGATCAGCACGTGCAGAAACATGGGCAGTCCACCGAGTCCGACACAGGTCGGACATCGAAGGCCGTCCGGTCGTGGCCGTCGGGGACCGGAGGCACTACGTTGCTCGCATGACCGTCAGCGCCATTTCCGCGTTTCGAGAGCCGCCACATCTCGCGCCCGGGGCCCGTGTTGCGCTGGTGTCGCCCTCCGGGGCCTTGCGTGGCGAGGAGGACGTGGCACATGCCGTCGCGTCGGCCCGCGCGCTCGGATGGGACGTGGAGGTTGGTGCACACGTCCTCGCGCGTGATGGTTATTTTGCCGGCGACACAGCGACACGCTGGCGAGATTTCGAGTCTGCCTTGACGAACCGTCGCATCGACGGGATTTGGTGCCTGCGCGGCGGGTACGGCGCGGCGCGGCTGCTGCCCATGCTTACCCCGACGCTGCTGCGCGAACACCACAAGACGTTGCTCGGCTATTCCGACATCACGGCACTGCATGCGGCATGGGGCGCTGCGTCGCTCGTCAGCTTTCACGCGCCCACGGCGCGCTCGCTGCTCACGGAGTTCACGCGACAATCGTTGGTGCGTTGTGTGCAAGAGGGCGGCGACGGTTGCGGGGACGTGGGCTCGGCGATCGTGCTGCGTGACGGTACGGTGACGGGACGGTTGGCGGGCGGCAATCTGGCGCTCGCCGCGTCGCTCTGCGGGACACCGTGGGCGATCGATTTCCGTGGCGCGATTGTCGTGCTGGAAGACATCAACGAGGCGACGTATCGTATCGATCGGATGCTCACACAGCTGCGGCTCTCGGGCGCGCTCAACGAGTGCGTTGGGCTGGTGTTTGGACAATGCACCAATTGCCCGGAAGAGGCGGACGAAGGGTCGCGTACACTTGAATTCGTAGTGCGCGAATGTGCCGATGTCCTGGGGGTGCCGGCGATGTTCGGCGTACCAATCGGACATATTGCAGACCAGTGGACGTTCCCACTCGGCGCACTGGCAACGCTCAACACGAATTCGCGAACCCTGCAGGTCCACCGTGCATGAGACGTCTCACACTTCCAGTTTATCCCTGAACTCGACGCATATATGAAGACCGCACAACAACTCATCGCCGACGCGAAAGCCGTGATCACGGAAATCACCGCGACCGAAGTGCAGCGTCATCTGTCGCGCGGCGACGCGCTCGTCCTGATTGACATCCGCGAGCAGAACGAATGGAATCTCGGGCATCCGGCACCGGCGATGTACATTGGCCGCGGCGTGCTGGAGTCACAGATCGAGGCGAGGGTTTCGCGCGATGCCCATGTGGTACTCACCTGCGCGAGCGGCAATCGCTCGGCGCTCGCGGCACGCACACTGCAGGAGATGGGTTACACGAATGTTGCGTCGATGGCTGGTGGGTTTCGCGATTGGGTGGCGTCCGGTGGTGAGGTGGCGGACTGACCACGGACCGATCGGGCGTGCCTGACGCGGCACTCTCACGCGCGCTCGCACACGCCAGCGTGACCAGCCTCGTGTCGCGGCTCATGGCACACGTGCCGGTGGACGCCGTGCCCTCGCCAGCGTCGCGCATGGCGGCGGTGGCGGCGGTATTGCGCGTCACGAATGAAGCAGAGCTGCTGTTCATCAAGCGCGCCGAAGTTGCGCACGATCCGTGGAGTGGGCACATCGCGTTTCCTGGTGGACGCATGGAGGTGTCCGATGCGTCCCTTGAAGCGACCGCCGTGCGCGAGACGTTCGAGGAATTGGCGATTGATCTGCACGATGGTCAGATACTCGGGCGGCTTGATGACATTGCGCCGCGCTCGCGTGGCCTGCCACCGGTCATCATTCGGCCATTCGTGGCGCTGGTGCATCCCGATGTGCACTTTGTGCCGAGTCGTGAAGTGGCAGCGGCATTCTGGGTACCGCTGACGCATCTCCAGCAATCGCATGCACGAGTGGAGCACGTGTTGCAGGTGAACGGGGTTTCGGCCCGCTTCCCTGCCTATCGCGTTGAGGAGTACGTAGTGTGGGGGCTGACTGAACGCATCGTGCGGCAACTGCTCTCGTTGGTTCAACTTTGAATTCGCGCGGTGTCCAGTGATGCACCAACAGATACACAAGGTACACGTCCATAGGCGCGGGGTACGGCGCGTGACGGCCGCGCTCAGCGCCGCCATGGTATTGGCTGGCTGCACACCGCAGTCGGCTGGTATTGGCGTCGTTTCCCCGATGTCGAGCAAGCGGGTTGAGGGTGCGCGAGGCATGGTGGTGGCATCGCAAGTAGATGCCGCGGCCGCGGGCGCTGAAGCCTTGCGACTTGGTGGCAACGCCGTGGATGCCGCGGTTGCCACGGCGTTTGCGTTGTCCGTGGTCGACATCTCGCAAACCGGACTCGGTGGTGGCGGCGCGTTGACGTTTTATGACGCGAAAACACATCGCGCAGAACATCTGCTCTTCTATCCGCGCTCTGGTGAAGATCCCGCGTGGGCGCGTGCGTCGAGCGATACCGCGGGTGGTGTGCGGGGCGCCGGGCGTGCTGCAGCAACGCCGGGCATGGTGGCCGGTCTGCTGGAGGCGCACAGTCGCTTCGGCAAGCTCACGCGCGCGCAGGTAATGGCGCCCGCCATTCGCTTGGCACGCGACGGATTTCTCGTGTCGCCACTGTTATCGCGTACGATTATGTCGTCCATGGCGAAACTCAGTACGGATGCCGCGGCGGTGGCCCTCTTCATGCCGAACGGCGAAGCGCTACGGCCCGGCGAGCGACTGGTGCAACCGGAACTCGCAGCGACACTCGCGCGCATCGCGTCTGAAGGCAAGATCGCGTTCTATACCGGCAACATTGCCGACCATCTGGCGGCCAAGGTGCAATCGCTGGGTGGTCTGATCACCGTCAAGGACATGGCCGAGTATCCAGTCGCCTCGGAACGTCCATTGTGCGCAACGTGGCGCGGCTTCACGGTGTTGAGCGCGCCGCCACCGATGGGCGGTGCATCGGTGCTTGAAATGTTGCAGATGGCGGACGCCGTTGGCATCGCGGACGCGGGCGGACTCACCGATCGACCAACGGCGGTGGCGTTGCTCGCCGACGTGCAACGGATCGGTCAAGCGGATGGTGGTAAATGGCGTGGCGATCCATTCGCGCAGTCTGTTCCGGCGCGCGGCGCATCCAGCCTGGCCTACGCGAAGCAGCGGGCGAGTCTCGTTGGCGGTGTCTTCGCCGACTCCATGCTCGCGGGTGATCCAACGGCCTTCGACGCCGGTGCACCCTCGGCATCTTGCGCGGCGCTCGATCCGTATCCGTCAGCAGCCGTGTCGCCGCGGACGTCCAGCGGGGAGTACGGCGCTGCACGGTCCCCGGCTAGCCCGTTCGCCGCTGAGCCGGCGGAAGGGACGAGCTACACGTCACACTTAGCAGTGATTGACGCGGACGGGAATGCCGTGTCGGCGACAACGACGGTGGGAGTGCTATTTGGTTCCGGCGTCTATACAGGCGGGTTTTTCCTCAACTCTGCCGGTGCGAACTTCGATGCGAAGACCCGTGGCACCAATCGCTACGCGAATTCCACCATGTCGCCCAGTATGGTACTCGACGGTGGCGCGGTCCGCCTGGTGATCGGCGCCGCAGGCTCACAGTACATCCAGCCCGCCATCGTGCAAGTCACGCTGCGCATGCTGGCGTTCGGCGAAGATCCGTTTGTCGCCGTTGCCGCGCCTCGTATCCATGCGAACGCGAACCTGCGTGACGTGGAGGTGGAGGCGGGCTTTGCTCCCAGCGTGTACGCGGCGCTCGTCGCACGCGGCTATCGCCCGATGAGTCGAGTGGCCGACATCACCTTTGGCGGCGTGCACGCCGTGTATGTTGGCAAGAACGGGCGCCGGGTTGGGGTCGCCGACCCTCGGCGCGACGGAGCAGCCGTCGGGCAATAGTGTGCGGCATGCCGATGTCGATGACCCCTCGCTGCGGTGACGCGGACGGATTAGTCGGGACTTGCACTAAAGTTAGTGGCGACTAAACTTTGATTATGCCAACACTGAAGACCGAATCTGCCCCCGGCACCAGTGCAGCCGAGGACACCGCCAAGGAAGGGCCGATTGGCGCGGTCGGTGGAGACGATGCCGGATGGCGCCGCGCGCGATCGGCGCCGTCACTGGCCGAAGTGCATCGATCCGTCGACGTCTCCGGCGCTACGTGGTTTCGAAAACTGTTGGCGTTCGCCGGGCCCGGGTATCTCGTCGCCGTGGGCTACATGGATCCCGGCAACTGGGCCACCGATCTCGCGGGCGGATCGCGCTTTGGCTACACGTTGCTGTCGGTCATCCTGCTGTCGAACTTGATGGCGGTGTTGCTGCAGGGGCTGTCGTCCAAGCTCGGCATCGTCACCGGGCGGGATCTCGCGCAGGCCTGCCGCGACCACTATTCGCGCCGCGTCGCGTTCGGTCTCTGGGTGATGTGCGAACTGGCCATCGCGGCGTGCGACTTGGCGGAAGTCATCGGCTCGGCGATCGCGCTCAACTTGCTGTTCGGCATTCCGATTCCCTGGGGCGTTGGACTGACGGCGCTCGACGTGCTCATCGTGCTCTTCCTGCAGAACAAGGGGTTTCGCGTCCTCGAAGCGATGGTCATCGCACTGGTGGCCGTCGTTGGCGGATGCTTTCTCTTCGAACTGATCATTGCGCGCCCTGATTTGGGCGCCGTCGCTGCGGGATTCGTGCCGTCGTTGGACGTCGTCACCGATCCAGCGAAGCTGTATATCGCCATCGGTATTCTGGGTGCGACGGTGATGCCGCACAACTTGTATTTGCACTCGTCCATCGTGCAGACGCGCAAGTACGCGCTCAACGCGGCTGGCAAGCGCGAAGCGGTGCGCTATGCATTCATCGATTCAACCATCGCGCTGACTTTCGCGTTGTTCATCAATGCGGCCATACTGATCGTCGCTGCGGCCACCTTCCACACATCCGGCAATACGTCGGTTGCGGAGATTCAGGACGCACACAAGTTGCTGACACCGCTGCTCGGTGTTGCTGGTGCCAGTGCCGTGTTTGCGATCGCCTTGCTGGCGTCTGGGCAGAATTCGACGTTGACAGGAACACTGGCGGGCCAAATTGTGATGGAAGGCTTCCTCGAGATTCGCATCCGGCCGTGGCTCCGTCGCCTCATAACGCGTAGCATCGCTATCGTCCCAGCGGCATTCGTGGCCATCTTGTACGGCGCCAGTGGCAGTGCCAAGCTGCTAGTCTTCAGTCAGGTTGTGCTGTCGTTGCAGCTGTCGTTCGCTGTGTTTCCGCTCGTTCGGTTCACCTCCGACCGCGTCAAGATGGGAGAGTTTGTCAATTCGACAGCGTTGCGAATCGCGGCGTACACCGTGGCGGGCGTGATTGCGTCGCTCAACGTCTGGCTGCTCGTGCAGACGTTGCAGCAGTGGCTGGCCTGATGTACACGCGCATTCTTGTGCCGCTGGAAAATTCGCCGCATGATCGGTCCATCCTGACGCACATCCGCGAGTTGGCCAAACTGTGCCACTCGTCGCTCTTGCTTATCCACGTCGCCGACGGGTGGGCCGCCCGCAATCTTCGTTCGCTCGCCTTGCGTGAGAGTGAGGAGATTCAACGCGATCGCACCTACATCGAGTCCTGTTGCGCGGAGTTGCGTGCCGACGGCTTTGCCGCCGAGTCGCTGCTCGCGGCCGGCGATCCGGCGACGGAAATCGCGGCCGCAGCGACGCGTGAAGGCTGCGATCTGATTGCCATGGCTGTTCATGGTCACCGCGGCATTCAGGATGTCATCTACGGGTCGACCGCCAATACGGTGCGGCACAACTGCATGGTCCCGGTGCTGCTGGTGCGATCGCCGCGCTTGGGTGGCGCCGTAGCGCTGTGATGATGTCCCCTGACCACGCTGTCCCGCGCCCGCTGCTCACTGAGCCGGTCGAGGACTATCTCAAAGCGATTTACGAACTGGAAACGCGCCACGGTGTGGCCGCCACGACCGACGTCGCGATTGCGCTGGCGGTGGCGCCGGCCTCGGTCACCGGCATGGTGCGCCGGTTGGCGCAGCAGGGCTATCTCGATCACGTGCCGTATCGTGGCGTGCAATTGACAGACGCCGGTCGACGCGCGGCGCTGCGCACGATTCGTCGGCATCGCATTCTAGAGAGCTACCTCACCAGCGTGCTCGGATACGCGTGGGACCGCGTGCATGACGAGGCGGAGCGTTTGGAGCACGCGGCGTCGGACGAACTCATCGAACGGATGGCGACCGCGCTCGGACATCCATCGCAGGATCCACACGGCGCACCGATTCCCACGGTGGATGGCACTGTCGACGAGCGGCCGCATCGCTCGCTCGCCGAGCTGGCGGTTGGTGAACGGGCCCGCATGGTGCAGGTGAGCGACAAGAACCCGCAACTGCTTCGCTATCTCGCCGAGATTGCGCTGCAACCGGGTACCGAGGTTATGATCGTGGCCAAGGCGCCATTCGGTGGACCGTTAACGTTGCGCATCGGTGCCAACGAACCGATGGTCGGACCGCATCTGGCCGAGCAAGTGCGGGTGGAGCCGATGCCCTCGGCCCCGCGCTCGCTCGGCCACCCAATCACGCGATCGCGCAAATCGTCATCGCGCTGACCGCACTTGGCCGCGGCGTCGTCGAGACGTTGCGCCAGTCGCTGTTACTTGTATCGCACACGCACCAGCGCGACGGTTTCTGCGCTGAGCCGGCCGTCCTGCAAGAGCGACTGCAGCCGGCGCGCCTGTGCACGCGCCAGATTGCGCTGTCCGCAGTCCACGTTGAGCCAGATCGCGTCGATTAGCGCACGCGCTTCAACGTCGGCAGCACCTTTCGACTCCGCCTCGGTAGCCAGCGCGCCAAGCAGGACGGCTGCTTCGCGATTGTACGCTTGGGCGTACAGCACTTGCACCAATCCATGTGTGGCTTCGGTTGGGAGAAATCCGGCGTCGCGATCCAGCGCCGCGGCGATCACGTACTCGCGGCGTGCAACATCGAACTCGCCCAACGATGCTGCCCGACGCGCATTGCCAAGGTGTTCAATGGCGCTGCTGCGATCTGGCGCTAGTGCAACGGGAACGGCAGACGCGACGACAAGTTGATTGACCGGCGGTTGGGTGGCGTGCAGGGCAATGACGGAGTAGGCGGCAATCGCGATGAGAAGCATGGCTTGAGTCTCCTGTGTACGTGTTGCGGGGTTGACGAATCTGACAACGCTCGGTCCTACGCGAGTTGGATACGTCACGCGTTCACGTCGGTGTCAGTGCAGGGATCGTAGGCCGTTCAGCGGGGACCAACCAGCAGTGCGGCGGGTCGGTCGGGTACTGGCATGAGAAGGTGTCGACGTGCCGCGTGCGTGGCTGTCACGAGTCGAAGGCGCCCCAAGTACTATTCAGTTGGTCGTTCGAATCGCTTACCGTCAGCACCGCAATCGGGACCGGACTCTATGTCGACATCAACACCGGCGCCTTCGCCGGACATGCTTGCGCAATTCCTGCGCGGGGAAACGCGAACGCCGCATCACGTGCTGGGGGCACACGCGGCCGTCGTTGATGGGGTGTCTGGCGTGCAGCTTCGGGCGCTCGTACCGCATGCGACGGGGATGGACGTGGTCGTCGACGCGCAGGCGCATCCCATGCATCTCGAGTACGGCGTCGTGTTTACCTGTTTCCTCCCCGACGTATCGCCATCGGTGCGCTACCGACTGCGGATCCATCGGGCGGACGGTACCACCTCCGAGTCGGAGGACCCGTATCGATTTGCGCCAACACTCGGTGACATCGACCTGCATCTGTTCGGCGAAGGGCGTCACCTGCGACTCTGGGAGAAGCTAGGCGCGCATCCGTGCGACATTGACGGAGTCGCCGGGACGGCGTTTGCGGTGTGGGCGCCGAATGCCGTTCGCGTCTCCGTGATTGGGTCGTTCAACGGCTGGGACGGTCGGGCGCATCCCATGCGCGTCCTCGGCAACAGCGGCGTGTTCGAGCTCTTCATACCGGGCGTTGGTGCCGAGGCGTTGTACAAGTACGAGATTCGCGCACTGTCGGGGATGATTCGCGTGAAGACGGATCCGATGGCCGCGATGATGGAGCAGTCACCGGGGCACGCGAGCATCGTCGTCGGGCCTGGCCGACACGCGTGGAACGACGGATCGTGGTTATCGCGACGCCGAGATGGCGACCCCGTGCACGAGCCCATGTTGGTGTATGAGGTACATCTCGCCTCGTGGATGCGCGGTGAGGAGAATCGACTGCTCACCTACCGCGAACTGGCGCCGAAGCTGGCAGCCCATGTGGCGCGTCTTGGCTTCACGCACGTTGAACTGTTGCCCGTGCAGGAGCATCCGTTCGGTGGATCGTGGGGCTATCAGGTGGGTGGCTATTATGCACCCACGTCGCGACACGGCACACCCGATGACTTTCGGTTTTTCGTCGACACGCTGCATCAGGCGGGTATTGGCGTGCTGCTCGATTGGGTGCCGGCACATTTCCCCAAGGATGACTGGGCGCTGCGTCGCTTCGATGGCACGCCGTGCTACGAGCACGCGGATTCGCGTCTCGGGGATCATCCGGAGTGGGGGACGCACATCTTCAACTACGCGCGTCACGAAGTCCGGAACTTCCTGCTCGCCAACGCGCTCTTTTGGATCGAAGAGTTTCACATTGACGGATTGCGCGTCGATGCTGTCGCGTCCATGCTGTACCTCGACTACGGCCGCGAAGCCGGGCAGTGGTTGCGCAACAAACACGGTGGTCGAGAAAATCTCGACGCCGTGTCGTTCGTCAAGCAACTCAATCACAGTGTGTCGTCGTTGCATCCGGGCGTCATCATGGTCGCCGAGGAAAGCACCACATGGCCACGGGTGACCCATCCCATTGGAGACGGCGGACTGGGATTCACCTTCAAGTGGAACATGGGGTGGATGCACGACACGCTGGATTACTTTCGTGTCGATCCATTCTTTCGCAAGGGCTCGCACGACAAGTTGACCTTCGCGATGATGTACGAATACAGCGAACGTTTCGTCAATCCGTTGTCGCACGACGAGGTCGTGCACCTCAAGAAGTCGTTACTCGACAAGATGCCCGGCGATAGCTGGCAGCGATTCGCCAACCTGCGGGCACTCATTGCGTATTCGGTCACTCGCCCGGGCAAGTCGTTGTTCTTCATGGGCACCGAGCTCGCGCCGCCCCGCGAATGGAATCATGATGCGAGTCTCGACTGGCAGCTCAGCCAGGATCCGCGTCGCCACGGCGTCGACACCTTCATGCAGGCACTCGGCGCGCAGTACCGTGCACACTCGTGCTTTTGGTCGCGCGACCACGAGTCTGATGGTTTCGCGTGGATCAACGTCGCGGACAAAGAGAATTCGGTGCTGGCGTACGCGCGCATGGACGGTGCCGCACATGCCGTGACCGTGCTGAACTTGACGCCGGTGGCTCGCGAGCAATATCGCCTGGGCGCACCAACGGCGGGACGGTATTCATGCGTGCTCAACAGCGACGACGTGGCCTTCGGTGGCAGCGGATATCCGATGACAACGGAATTGGAGACGGAAGATCATCCGTACCATGGTTTCGCGCAGTCCATCGTGCTGACGTTACCGCCGCTCAGCGCGCTGGTGCTTCTTCCGAATCCCATGCCGGCCGGTGGATGGCGGCAAGTCGAAGCATCGGTAGAGGCGGTCGTGCTGGACACGTCCACCACCGAATCCGTCAACGTCGATAAGCCCGCAAAAACGAAAAAGTTGAAGAAGGCTGCGAAGTCGGAGAAGGCGGAGAAGTCACCCAAGGTCGCCAAGGCTGAGAAGACCCCGAAGGTTGAGAAAACGCCGAAGGTTGAGAAGACGCCCAAGGGGGAGAAGCCCTCGAAGGCCGCGAAAACGCCCAAGCCGGCGAAGGACAAGAAGTCTTCCAAACCCGCGAAGCCGCCGAAATCTTCAAAGGTCGACAAGCCGGCTAAGGCGGCTACGATCCACACGACCGCCCAAGACTCCGTAGCGAAGGCCAAGGCCGCGGCACGTGCGCGATCGACACGCCCTGCGACGCCCGCACGACGGACCAAGCCACCGGCAACGGACGGCGGTTCGTGAGCCGAGCCAATACACGAACCGTTCTGCTTGGCATTGCGGCGGTGAGCGCAGCATTGGGCTGCGTTCGTCTTGGTTTCTGGCAACTCGATCGGCTGGCGCAACGCCGAGCGCGGAATGCACTCCTTCGTGAGCGTGCGCTGGGTGGGTCCGGGTCGGCGGACGCGTTGCGCGGGCTCGATACAAGCGCGATTCACTGGCGACATGTCACGTTGCGCGGCGTCGCCAACTATGACGCGGAAGTAGTACAGGCCAGTCGCTCACAGCGTGGAGCGCCCGGTGTCTATCTCCTCACGCCGGTTCGCCCCTTGGACCCGGGTTGGGGTGACACGGCGATTCTGCTCGTGCGCGGGTACGTCTATGCGCCTGACGGACGCACTATCGATCGGGCGGCGGCGCGTGAACGGGACACCTTGCAGCTGGAGACCCTCGTCACCGCATTCGCGCCGCACCGCGCCGGGAACGTCACGCTGCCGTCAGACGCTCGCGTGGTCAACGCACTCGATCACGACAGTCTCGAAGCAAAAATGCGGTTGCCATTGGCACCATTCGTGTTGCTGGCGCTCGGCGACAGCGTGACCCGCGACATTGGCCGACCCACCCGTGTTACGCCGCCATCACTCAGCGAAGGCTCACATCGATCGTACGCGGTGCAGTGGTTCAGCTTCGCGACGGTCGCCATTGTGGGTTTCGTTGCCTATGTGCTCGCAGCACGTAAGCCTGTTAAGCAGTAAGGAATCGACGCAAGGCGTCGCACACCCGATCAACCTGCGCATCGGTGAGCTCGGCGTACATCGGCAGTGAGAGAGCGGCGTTCGCGTGCGCATGTGCCACAGGAAATTGGTCCTGCGTGTGCCGCATATGCGCGAACGGCGGCAAGAACGGCAGGGCCACGGGATACGGCACCCGCGTCTCGATCTGTTCACCCGCCAGCGCGTGACGCGCGCCGTCGCGATTGCCAATGAGCACGACAAAGCTGTGCCACACCGGTTCAGCATAGCCCGGCACAAATGGGAGCGTGAGCGAGAGGTCGGCCAATTGCGCCAGGTAGCGGGCCGCGTGACGTTGGCGCGCTTCCACCCAGTCGTCGAGACGCCGCAGTTTGACGCGTAAGATCGCAGCCTGCAGCTCGTCCAGTCGACTGTTGCGTCCCTCAATGCGGAAGTCATCCTCTGCGAGTCGTCCGCCGTTGCCGATGCGACGCAGTGTCTCCGCGTCGTCGTCTCGATTGACGACAATCGCGCCCGCGTCGCCATACGCGCCGAGATTCTGTTCGGGATGAAAACTGAACGTGGCGGCCGTGCCGAAGGTGCCGACGCGATGTCCGTCGACGCGCGCCCCGTGTGCCTGTGTACAGTCTTCCAGCACACGAATGCCGCGCGGTCGCGCAACGCGCAGGAGCGCGTCCATGTCCGCTGGCATGCCGTACAGGTGCGAAACAACAATCGCTTTGGTCCGAAAGGTGATCTTTCGTTCCACGTCAGCCGGGTCGATCGTGAAGGTGCGTGCGTCCGTATCCGCAAAGACTGGTTTGGCCCCATACATCGTGGCGGCGCTTGCCGTGGCGATCCAACTGTTCGCCGGCACGATGATCTCGTCGCCGGCCCGCGCTCCCCAGAGGCGCATCACCATTTCCAGTGCGTCACCACCGTTGCCGCAGCCAATCGCATGTGGTGCCCCAACGAAGTCGGCGAATTCGTGTTCAAACGCGGACACGTTCGGACCGAGGATGTACGTGCCGGCGGCAAGCACGCCATCAATGGCCTCGCGCAAGTCCTCCCGCAGCACCCCGTACTGCGCCCGCAGATCGACGAACGGAATGGTCAGCATGTCCGCACGGGTCAGCTGCGTCCGATGCTCGAGTACGCAAAGCCGGCCGCACGCATTTCGGTGGGATCGTACACGTTGCGTAGGTCCACGAAGACCTTGGCACGCATAACAGCACCAATGCGCTCGAGATCCAGCGCCCGAAACTCGTTCCACTCGGTGATCAACACGAGCACGTCCGCGCCTTGCGCCACATCGTACGGGTCCGCACACCAGGTCACCCCGGGCAGGAGCGCCACCGCCTCATGCATCGCCGCAGGATCGAACGCGCGCACCATCGCGCCCGCATCCTGCAACGCCGGGACAATGGCCAGACTCGGCGCCTCGCGCATGTCGTCGGTATTCGGTTTGAAGGCGACGCCCAGCACGCCAATCGTCTTTCCACGCACGCTTCCACCGGCCGCGGTCATGACGCGTGACGCCATGGCCCCTTTGCGCCGATCGTTCACCTGCACGACGGTTTCCACAAGACGTGCGGGTGCGCCGAATTCCTGCGCGGTGCGCACCAGGGCGAGGGTGTCTTTCGGGAAGCACGAACCCCCGTATCCCGGACCCGCATGCAGGAATTTCTTCCCGATGCGCCCGTCGAGCCCCATGCCACGCGCAACATCATGCACGTTCGCCCCAACCTTTTCGCACAAGTCGGCAATCTCGTTGATGAACGTGATCTTCGTCGCCAGGAAGGCGTTGGCGGCGTATTTCGTAAGTTCTGCCGTCTCGAGCGTCGTCATCACCACGGGCGTTTCACGCAGGTACAACGGCCGATACAACGATTGCATCACGGTGCGCGCCCGCTCCGTCTCCGCGCCGATCACCACACGATCGGGGCGCATGAAGTCGCCGATGGCCGACCCTTCCCGCAAGAACTCCGGATTCGACGCAACATCAAAGTCTGCGTGAGGATTTGTTTCGCGAATGATCTGCGCGACGCGACGGCCAGTCCCGACGGGTACCGTGCTCTTCGTGACGACGACGGTATAGCCAGTCAGTGCGCGTGCAATCTCCGCTGACGCTGCCTCGACAAATCGCAAATCGGCGTGGCCGTCACCACGGCGCGATGGAGTACCGACCGCGATAAACACCGCATCGGCATCTGCCACGGCCGCAGCGAGATCTGTTGTGAAAGCGAGGCGGCCATTGGCAACACCTTTGGCGACGAGATCCTCTAAACCTGGCTCGTAGATTGGGACCTCACCGCGTCGCAGCCGTTCAATCTTGGCCGCATCCAAATCCACACACGTGATCTGCGGACCGAACTCAGCGAAGCATGCGCCGGATACCAGTCCAACGTATCCGGTGCCAATCATCGTGATCTTCATCGCAAACTCAGTCTCCTATCCCGTAATAATCCTTATACCACGCGACAAAATGTTTCACGCCAACTTCAATTGGGGTCTTCGGCGCAAACCCGACGTCTCGCACCAGCGCATCTACGTTGGCATAGGTGGCCGGCACGTCGCCTGGCTGAATGTCCATCATGCGCTTCTCCGCCACGCGGCCAAGGTTGGCCTCGATGGTGTGGATGAGGTGCATTAGCTCGACAGGATTGTTGTTGCCGATGTTGTACAACCGATACGGCGCCAGACTGGTCGCCGCGTCGGGTGCATCACTGTTCCACGCGGGATTTGGCATCGCGACGTGATCACTCGTGCGGATCACGCCTTCCACGATATCGTCAATGTACGTAAAGTCGCGAAGCATCTTGCCATGATTGAAGACGTCGATCGGTTTGCCCTCGAGAATCGCTTTCGTGAACAGAAACATGGCCATGTCCGGCCGTCCCCACGGACCATACACCGTAAAAAAGCGCAGACCGGTCGTTGGGAGGCGATAGAGATGGCTATACGTATGCGCCATTAGCTCGTTCGCCTTCTTTGTTGCCGCGTACAACGATACCGGATGGTCGACGTTCTGGTGCACGGAGAAGGGCATGGCCGTATTCGCGCCATACACGCTCGACGACGAGGCATAGGTCAGATGGTGCACGCCATGGTGCCGACATCCTTCGAGGATGTTGATGAAGCCGACGAGATTGCTCTCGATGTAGGCGTGCGGATTGGTCAGGGAATACCGCACGCCAGCCTGTGCGGCGAGATGAATGACGCGGTCAAAACGTTCCTCCCGGAACAGCTGCTCCACGCCCACTCGATCGCCCAGCTCCAGGCGAAACAGGCGGAACCCCGCATTGGGTGCCAGCCGTGCAAGACGCGCTTCCTTGAGCGTCGGATCGTAATAATTGTTGACGATGTCCAGTCCAACGACTTCATCGCCACGCGCCAGCAGGCGCTCGCTGGTGTGATAGCCGATAAAACCGGCCGCGCCGGTCACCAATATTTTGGCCACGGAATTCCTTAGGGTGCGGGACGGCCGACGCGGCCGTCACTGTGCCTACTGGACGAATGTAATGGCCCTCGCGACACGACAAGTCGCCCGAACGTCACAGTGGCCCGTTCGCGCGTGGTGAAGTGGTTACAGGAGCGTGCCGCCGAGCAGGATCGATGCCACGGTGAAGTAGATGACGATCCCCGCCATGTCGACCAGGGTCGCCACGGCTGGGGCAGAGGCACTGGCCGGGTCAAAGCCAGCTCGTCGTAGCAGAAAGGGCAGCATAGAGCCTGACAGCGAGCCCATAGTCACCACGCCGAGCACCGAGATGCCAATCGTCAATGCGATGCGATTGACGTACGCGCCGTAGTCGTACCCGAGGGTGAACTGACCAACGTGGATGCCAGCGAACGTGCCCCCCCCCACGTGCCATCCGTGATTGAACATCGTTTGCCACAGAAAAATGCGGCCGACGCCAATGAGCCCAAGAATGCCGCCGAGGGCCAGTCCCGATGGGAGTTCGCGCATCGCCACCTTCCACCAGTCGCGCACGGTCACCTCACGCAGCGCAAGCGAACGGATGATGAGCGAGGTCGCTTGCGACCCAGAATTGCCGCCAGAGCTGATGATAAGCGGAATGAACAGGCTGAGGACGATCGCCTTCTGCAAGGAGTCCTCGTAGTGCTGCATGGCCGTCGACGTGAACAACTCGCCAACAAAGAGCACCGCCAGCCAACCCGCCCGTTTCCGGATCATCGTCGGCAGTGCCGTCTGCATGTACGGTTCTTCGATCGCCTCCATACCGCCAAACTTCTGCGCGTCTTCGGTCTGCTCTTCCTGGATGACGTCGATGGCGTCGTCAACCGTGACCACGCCAAGCAAGCGCCGTTCCGTATCGACGACGGGCAGCGCCACGAGGTCGTAGTTCGAGATGATCTGTGACGCCTCTTCCTGCAGCATGTCGGGCGGCACACTGACGACTTCGCTCCACGCGACATCGATGATGCGCGCTCCCTCGGGCGCCGCCAACAACTCACGCAGTGACAGCACACCGTGCAACCGGCCGTTCGTGTCGGTGGTGTAGATGGTGTACATCGCCTCGCGCCGGCCAGCGCGGGCCATGGCGCGCACGGACGTAAGCGCGTCCTCCACGGTCATGTTCTCCGCCACCGATACAAATTCGGTGGTCATCAGTCCACCGGCCGTGTACGGATCGTACTCCAGCAGCCGCTCCGTCTCGGCTTGGGCTTCGGCGCCCATCTCCGAGAGAATTTCGTCCGCCGTTTCGTCGTCGAGCTCGTCCAGCGCGTCGACGCGCTCGTCGGGCGTCATCTCCTCGATGATGGACGCGGCTTCGCGGGCGGTCAGCTCTTCGAGAACCTGCGTGCGCAGGTCGTCGTCGAGATACTCCAGCACTTCCGCCGCCCGTTCGCTCGACAGCGCCGCGAGGAACGCTCGCACTTTCTCGACCGGAATTGATTCCGCAATGTCCGCGAGATCCGCCGGGTGCATTTCCTCCGTTTGCGGTCCAATGCTTTCGGGCGCCTCCTCGAGTAGCTCGAGAATATCAGGCGCCAACAAGGCCGCGAGCGGCCGCTTATTTCTTGCGTGGGGTGGCGTCATCTGGTTCCCCCCGGGACGGGCTAGGAGCCCGCCGCCGCGCGGCGATCAAAGGTCTGGGCGGTATGAGCGGGTGCGGCGCGCGGGACGCTGCCTCGCCAGAGCGGGTCGGTCGGCTGCTACTCGGGCAACTTAGCCTGCACACACCAGCGCAAGAAGCACGGTGCCCTATCGGATTTGTCGCTAGACGATCGGCAACATCCTGGCGCGCTCCACCACGCAGGTGACGATCCGCACCTCGGCCGCAGCAAGCGCGCTGTCCAGTACTGCGCGAAGGGCCGTCGGCTCATGGACCCCTTCCACGACCAGCTCAATGCCCGTCATCGACACGTCGGCGTGCACCACCCCGGGCACCGCGCTGAGTGAGGTCCAGACGGCGCGCACCGCATGTACCGCGACCATACCGTCGACCGTTAATCGCACGCGCGTGCGCGTCATGGCCGTGGTGGACGCAGCACCAGCACTTGAGCAATCCGCACGCCACACCTCCTCTCGCTGCTGCAGACAGCGCATCTTTGGTTCGGGGCAACGCCACGTCAAGCGGGCGAGCGACCCCACGCCTTCCCTTCACTTCTCCTTCATGCCTCGTGTAGCGTTTCTTGGACTCGGTGCGATCGGCGCACCAATGGCGCGCCACCTTGCACGGGACGAGTTCGATTTCGTCGTGTGGAATCGGACGCGCGCTCGCGCTGACGTGTTCGCTGCGGCCAACATCGCGCGCATTGCCACGTCACCAGCCGATGCCGCTCGCGACCGCGATGTCGTCCTGGCATGTCTCCCGATCTCACCGGACGTCGAGTCGTTGCTGGATGGCCCCGAGGGCGTGCTCGCGACCATGCCGGCGGGATCGATCTTCGTCGACTGTACCTCCGGTGACCCGGCGACGTCGCGTCGCCTCGCGGCGCGCTTTGCGATACAGGGTATCGGGTTCCTCGATGCGCCGGTCTCCGGTGGTGTAAGTGGCGCGGAGAAGGGGGCATTGACGGTCATGGTTGGCGGCGACGTCGCACTCCTCGAACGCGTCCGTCCGGTGCTCGAGTGCTTCGGGACACGAATCGTGCATTGCGGCGATGTCGGGACCGGGGACGCGCTCAAGGCGGTCAACAACGCCCTACTGGCCATGCACATCTGGGGCACCGCGGAAGGATTGATTGTGCTGCAGAAGGCGGGCGTGAACCCGGCGGTTGCGCTCGAGGTGATCAACGCATCCAGCGGCCGCAGCAACGCGAGCATGAACCTGTTTCCCGAGCGCGTGCTGACGCGCGCCTTCCCCCGCACGTTTCGGCTCGCGCTGCTGGACAAGGATGTCGGCATTGCCGCCGACCTGACGCGCGAGCAACAGGTGCAGTCGCCACTCATCCAACTCACGGCGGAGCTGTTTCGCATGGCACATGGTGAACTCGGCGAGGAGGCCGACCACGTTGAGGCGACCCGGGTCCTCGAGCGCATGAACGGTTGTGAGATTCAGCAGGGACCGGGAGCATGACGAACGTCGCGACAGATCAGATGGCGTCAACAGAGCAGGTTCGCGCGCATTTTCCGGCGCTCACGCGGACAGAAGGCGTGAATACAGTGGCGTACTTCGACGGACCGGGGGGCACGCAAGTGCCGCGGGCCGTCGTTGATGCGATGGGCGACTACCTGCTGCACCACAACGCCAATACGCACTGGTCCTATCCAACAAGCGCTGAGACCGACGCGCTCGTTACCGCGTCACGCGGTGCGCTGGGCGATTTCCTGGGCTGTTCGGCCGGAGAGATTTCGTTTGGCGCAAACATGACGACCATTCTGTTTCACGTCGCGCGCGCGGTTGGCCGGACGTTGCAGCCCGGTGATGAAATTATCATCACCGAGTTAGACCATCACGGCAACGTGGCGCCGTGGCAGGCACTCGCCCGGGAACGTGGCGCCGTGTTGCGCTGGCTACCGCTCGACCTCACCACGTTTCGGCATGAAGAAGGGGCGTTTGCGCGTTTGCTCTCGCCGCGCACCAAAGTGGTCGCGATTGGCGCGGCGTCCAACATCGTCGGTACCATCACGGATGTTGCCGCCCTCGTGGCAATGGCGCGCCAGGCTGGGGCCCTCACTGTTGTTGACGCGGTCCACTATGCACCGCACGCAGCGGTCGACGCGCAGGCTATCGGCGCCGACTTTCTCTTGTGCAGTGCCTACAAGTTCTATGGGCCACACATTGGCGTGTGCTATGGGCGGCACGATGCGATGGCGGCACTGGACCTGCCACGCCTCGAGCCAGCGCCCGATGCGGTGCCCGAACGTCTCGAAACCGGCACGCAGAATCATGAAGGCATCGTGGGCGCCGCGGCTGCCGTCGATTTTCTCGCTTCACTGGCCAGCACGACGGAACACTCGCGACGCGCACGACTCGCCAGCGTCTTCGCCGCACTGCACACGCGCGGCGAACGGCTTTTCGCGCAACTCTGGGACGGACTGGCGGGCATTGACGGTGTGACACTCTACGGGCCACCGCCCGGTTCTGCGCGCACGCCCACGGTGTCATTCCGCGTGCGCGGACAGGGCTCGGAGGCCGTCGCCCTCGCGCTGGCGCCGCGCGGACTCTACCTGTCGCATGGCGATTTCTACGCAACGACTGTGGCGCGCAAACTCGGAGTGAGCGAGGAAGGGTTGGTGCGCGCTGGGTGCGTGTGCTACACCACGAGTGATGAAGTCGCGCGCCTGATCGACGGCGTTCGCGAAATCGTGCGCCCAAGTATGCGGAGTGCGACCTGACCGGCACGCTGGCGCCACGCACATGGGCGCGCCGTGTCTGCGTGGTCGTCTTGGGGGGACTTGGCAGCGTTGGTGGCGCCTCCTGCGCACGAGCGGGCGATCCCGACCGGGTGCCACCGGCGGCGGAGTTTCTCTTTTCTGCCGGTGACTCGACGTACTGGGTGCGGAGCAATGCCGACGGACTGCGGGTTCGCAGCGCGCCCATCCTGCTCACGCAGGTCGACGGCCGGTTCTACGAAGTCTTCGTGGCCGAAGATGGCGTGGAGTATGATGACGCCTCGTTCAGTACGTCGCGGATCTGGTCGCGCGAATTGCCGCGCGCCGACTCCGTGCTCCTGTTTGAAGACACTACGGTCCGCCACGAGGCCGCGGCGTGGAAGAAGCGTCACGCGCGCGAAGAACCACTTGCACCCGATGACGAACGATTGTCCGATGATCCGCGCACGATCGTCATCGACGAAATCGAAATCATCGATGTGCACGGACCATACCTCTCGTTCCGTCATGTGCTCGACGTGGATGTGGAAGTGGCGGACCCCCACCGACACGAGGGGCGCCGCGCCGTCGTTGATGTGCGCACGGGGCACCGTGCGACCATGGACGCGCTTTTCGGCAGCGCGGAATCGAAACGCCTTGCGGGTGTAGCGCGCGCCTCGCTTGTGCGCTTGCTGGACTCCGTACGCACGGCGCGCGACGAACGGGCGATCGCCGCGCGCGAAACGCTGGACAGCTTCCGATTCAGCGCTGAATCGTTCGGCCTCACGGATGTCGCGCGTGCGCCTGCGGTTGGCTTCCTCGTGCCAGGCACTGGGGCCGAAGGCGATGCACTCGCGATTTACCTGCCACCCATCACGACGTCTGAGCCAGCATGGTGGGCCGCGGTACGACCCACGCTACCAGAGTGGGCGCCTGATTCGAGTCGCGTGCGCTGGAACCGACAGTTGTACGAAGTCAGCGCTCGGCCGCTGCCGGACGGTGAGTCACTGAATCTGGTGCTCGCCCGACACGGGTTCGGACCCACACAAGAGTGGGCCATCGCCACCGTCGCGTCACCGGCCTTTCAGCTGGTTGCGCTCGACGCGCCCGCGGTGAGCGACACCATGCGTGCGGCGCTCTCGCGCGCCTTCGATGTGTCGACGTCGCTCGACGGCGTTGTGCAGCGAGCGCGTTGGTCGGGCCCATCGCGAGCCGTACAGCCGTTGACGAGAGCACGACGGATCCTTCGTTAGATTGCGCCGAATGCCCCAATCCGCACAGCCGGCTGACGCATACGCCGCGCTCCGCATTCCGAACTTCCGTCGCTACATCGCCGCACTGTTCACGCTGACGCTTGCACTGCAGATCCAGGGTACGGTTGTTGGTTGGCAGATTTACGATCTGACACGGGATCCACTGGCACTCGGTCTTGTCGGGCTGGCTGAGGCGCTGCCAGCCATCAGCGCGTCCCTCTTCTCGGGACACGTGGCCGACACCCATGACCGTCGACGGATTGCGCTCGGTGCATTGGCGGTGCTCGTTCTCTGCTCACTCGCGCTCTGGCTCCTGGCTCACGATTCGCCGCTTGGTCGCGCGTTGGTCGTGCAGCGCCGCGTCAACGCGATCTACGCGGTCATTGTCGTCAGCGGCATTGCACGCGCGTTTCTGCAACCAGCGCGACAAGCGCTCAGTGCAGAACTCGTTCCCAGAGCGCTGTTCACGAACTCGGTGACGTGGCGGAGTGGCACGTGGCAGATGGCGGCGGTACTCGGACCTGCGCTCGGTGGTCTGCTCTATGCAGTCGGCGGCACGACACTGGGTTATGTCACCGATGCCGCGCTGATGATGGTGGCCACGGCGCTGATGATTGCGGTGCGCCATCGCTCGCCCATTCGCGCCGCCACCTCCGTGCCCATCCGTGAGTCCATTACTGGCGGTGTACGCTTCGTGTTTGGTGAACCGTTGCTCCTCAGCGCGCTCACACTGGATTTGTTCTCCGTGCTGTTCGGGGGCGCCACGGCGTTGCTGCCGGTGTTTGCCGCCGAGATCCTGCACGTTGGCCCGAGCGGTTTGGGTGTGCTGCGCGCTGCCCCAGCCGTTGGTGCCGTCGCGATGAGTGCGATGCTTACGCGATGGCCGCCGTTCAATCACACCGGTCGATCGCTGCTGATTGCCGTGACCGGCTTTGGTGCCTGCATGATTGGCTTCGGCCTGAGCACGGTGTTTTGGCTGTCGCTCACACTGCTCGCGTGCAGCGGCGCATTCGACGCTGTGAGTGTCGTCATTCGCAGTGTCATGTTGCAAGCGCGCACGCCGGAAGGACTGCTCGGGCGCGTGTCGGCGGTGAATCAGATCTTCATCGGATCGTCCAACGAAATCGGCGCGTTTGAATCAGGGATTTCAGCCAAGTGGCTTGGTGTGGTGCCGAGTGTTGTGCTTGGTGGGATTGCCACGTTGGCGGTGGTTGGCCTTGTCGCGTGGCGAAATCCGGCGCTGCGGCGACTCCGCACACTGCACCCGGAACTGAAGGCAGCGTAGGTGCCCTCGGCCGATACGCCGCTGTTCACGGCGTCGCATGCTGAGCAAGACGAGTGGTTGTGGGGCTGGGATGCAACGCCAGGTATTGTCTCGGTGTGGGCAGAGCCCAATGGCCGCGCCATGGTGTGGCGTCGCAACGCGGAGACGGGACAGTTAGTGCGCGACGACGAGCGCTATCGACCATGGATGCTGCTCGACCGGCTGGACGACCTCGCGCATCTGGGGGCGGCGCTCGCACCGGAGGGGACGGCGGCCACGGTCAACTTCCGCGAACTCAACGGCCCCGGCGCATTGCGGTTTCTCATTAGCGCCGACCACGCGGCAACGCTGTCCTCGGCTGTTCTGCACGGTGCGTCTGCCCGAATCGGGCAACGCATTCCGCATCTGCGCGAACTCGGCGACGCGAGCGTGTTCGTATTGCCGCCAGAGGAACAGTATCTCGTGGCGACGGGACGAACGTACTTTCGCGATCTGCCGTTCGATGCGCTGCAACGATTGCAGTTCGATCTGGAGACCACGGGACTCGACGCTGAGCGCGATCGCATTTTCATGATTGCAGTGCGCTTTCCGGATGGCACGACGTCGTTGCTCGAGGCCGAGGGAGACGGCGTCGCCGCGGAAGGCAATCTGATTCGCCAACTGATGCACACCGTGCAGGGCGCCGATCCAGACGTGATCGAAAATCACAATCTGCATGGCTTCGACCTGCCGTTTCTGGACACGCGCGCGCGACAGTGCGGCGTTGCCCTCACGCTCGGACGGATTCCGGCCAGCGGCATGAAGCAGCGTGCCGCGCAACGTGGTGCGCCGAGCAAGACGGACAGGAAGCGACGTGTGCGTTTTGTCGCTCCAGGGCGGGAGTTCATTGACACGCTTGATGCCGTGCGTCGCTATGATTTTTCCACGCGCGAATTGCCGGGGCATGGACTCAAGGCGGTGGCGCGACACCTCGGGATCAGCGGGCCTGCCCGTGAACTCATCCGCGGCGACCAGATCTATGCGACGTACCGGCGCGATCCGGAGCGGGTGCGCCGATACGCTACCGCTGACGTCGTGGAAGTGGCGGCACTGGCGCGCATGCTTGGTGGTGCGGCGTTTGCTCTCGCGCGCATGGCGCCGCGTCGCTACGAGCGACTGGCTGACGCTGGGGCTGCGACCGGTGTGATCGATCCGTTGCTCGTGCGTGCGTATCTGCGCGCCGGCATGGCGCTGCCCGCACACCAGGAGGGCGACGGTACCACGCATAGCGGCGCGGCACTGCATCTCTTTGCCACCGGCGTGGCAACGCGGGTGGTCAAGGCCGACGTGGCGAGTCTCTATCCGTCGCTGATGCGTGCGTATCGAATCGGACCGGCGCGCGATCATCTTGGTGCGCTGCTCGCGTTGGTTGATCGACTGGTGGAGCGTCGACTTGCCGCGAAGGCCAGCGCCCGTGCGGCGGCCGCGGGCTCGGAGGAGCGGCACGGTCACGAGGCCCTGTCGGCCGCCATGAAGTTGGTGGTCAACTCGGCGTATGGGTATCTCGCGGCCGGTGGGGGACTGACACGCTTTGCCGATGTGCACGCGGCCAACGAAGTCACGCGCCGCGGACGCGAGACGTTGGGCCACATGTGTCGCGCGCTCCGCAATCGTGGTGTCACGTTGATTGAAGCCGACACTGACGGTGTGTATTGCGCCGTGCCGGACAGCTGGAGCGAATTGGACGAGCGACGTGTGGTGGCCGAGGTGGCCGCGCTGCTCCCGCCGCTGGTGCAGTTGGAGTTCGAAGGGCGTTACGCCTCGATGCTTTCGCACATGCCGAAAAACTACGCGCTGCTGGGCTATGACGACTCGCTGGTGTTGCGCGGCGTGGCCTTTCGATCGAGCCGCGCCGAACCGTTTGGCGAAGCATTCCTTCGGACCGCGATTCGATGTTTGCTGTGCGGCGACGTGCCTGGCGTACGCGACGTGTTCCTGCACAGCGTGCATGCATTGCGTGAGCGCCTGCTGCCAACGTTGGACGTGTCATCCCGCGTGCGACTGACGAAGAGCCCGGAGCGGTATCTCGCAACACGGAGTGCGCGGCGTGAATTCACGTACGAGGCCATGTTGGCGACGGGCCGTACGACATGGCGCGTCGGTGATCGGGTGCGTGTGTATCGAACGCACGGTGGATCGGGTGGCGTTGTTACGGAATATGACGGCGAAGCGGTGACTGGCGACGACCGGCGCGACTACGATGTCGCGCACTACACGCGATTGCTGCGCGCCACGTTCGCGGCGCGATTGGCGAGCGCGTTCACGCCAGCGGATTTTGCGACGGTGTTTGAAGAGCCAGACCAACTGTCATTGTTCGCAACGGCACTGAGCACGATTCGGCCAGTGCTGCAGGTGAGAGAAGACGTTGGCTAGCGGAGTGCCTTCGCGCAGTCGACGCGTGCATTTCGAGATGGTTTTGTTGTCAGTGCTGTCATGCGATG
The DNA here is from genome assembly GCA_031372205.1 of Gemmatimonadaceae bacterium. GTDB lineage: Bacteria > Gemmatimonadota > Gemmatimonadetes > Gemmatimonadales > Gemmatimonadaceae > Gemmatimonas. The sequence goes on from JANMKU010000065.1 coordinate 35,308, forward strand.
CCGCCTACTGCGGGTCGAGCACCTCTGCTGGCTCCTCGGTGAGGCCGAGCTCGATTTCTGTGCCGTCGCGGGCAATCGACGTCTTGCCAAACACCTCCTTCGCCTCGCGCTCCAGCTCATGCGCGTCACGCGAGTACCGCGCCGAGATGTGGGTCAGGACAAGTCGTCGGGCCCCGGCCGAGAGCGCCACCTGGGCAGCCTCACGCGCCGTGCTATGGCCGGTTTCCACCGCGCGGGTCGCCTCCTCGTCGGCAAAGGTCGCCTCGTGGATGAGCAAGTCGGCGTCGACCGCCGCCGCCACGGTCGCGCTACAGGGCCGCGTGTCACCCGTGATCACCACCCGGCGTCCACGGCGCCGCTCGCCCACCAGTACGGATGGTTCGATGACTCGACCATCGTCGAGCGTGACAGATTCACCCCGATGGATCCGTCCCCACATCGGTCCTTCGACAATTCCGAGCTCACGGGCGAGCTCTGGGTTGAAGCGGCCCTTGCGCTCTTCCTCGACCAACGCGTACCCCAGCGACACACCGCCGTGATGGTCCACAGGAAAGGTGTCCACGCGAAACCCCGACCGCTTGACCGTCGACGAAGCTTCAAGCTCGGTAATTGTGACCGGGAACGTCGTGCGCTCGCCACCAAGGTTGATGCACTGGCGCAACACTTTCCCAGCCCCGAGTGGTGCCCAGAGACGTAGTGGCTCTGTACGCCCCTGTAACTGCAGGGTTCGGATCAAGCCGGTGAGGCCGAGGATATGGTGCGGGTGATAGAGCACGCCCGCTCGGCCGTGGGCGAGTTGCCCC
>JANMKU010000085.1:0-31455 GCA_031372205.1 Gemmatimonadaceae bacterium
CTTGTCGACTTCCGCACCCTTCTTGCCGATCACCACGCCGGGACGGCCGGTGTGAATCGTCACCACCACCTTGCCCGGCTTGCGCTCGATGCGCACGTCAGCGATCGCGGCGTTGTCAAGGCGCGCCTTGAGGTACTTCCGGATCAGCGCATCCTCGCGGATGAGCGCCGGCATCTCCTTTCGTGCATACCAGGTCGAGCGCCAGTTCTTCGTAACACCGAGGCGAAACCCGATCGGATTGGTTTTCTGACCCATTAGCGCACCACCTCCGTCACGATGATCTCGATATGACTCGTCCGCTTCAGCATGGGTGTCGCTCGTCCCATTGCGGCCGGTGTCCAGCGCTTGAGCTTTGGTCCTTCATTGACAATGGCCTTCGTAATCAGCAACGCGTCAACATCAAGCGACGCGTTCGTCTTCCGGGCCAGCTGTTCGGCGTTCGCCACGGCACTCGCCAGCGTCTTTTCGATCTGCTTGGCGGCGCCCTTCTTCGAGAACTTGAGGAGTGCCAACGCATCGTTCACACGCTGTCCGCGAATCTGATCAATGACCAGCCGCACTTTGTACGGGGACTGTCGCGTCGTGCGCTGTATCGCATGCGCCTCAAGGCCAGTTTTCACTTTGGTGGCCATGGACTACTTCCCTCCCTTTGGCACGCCAGTCGCCTTCTTGTCGGCCACCTTCTGACCGGCATGACCGCGGAACAGACGCGTCGGCGAGAACTCGCCAAGCTTGTGTCCGACCATGTTTTCCGTCACGTACACCGGGATGAACTTGTTCCCATTGTGCACGGCGAAGGTGTGCCCGACGAACTCGGGCAGGATCGTGCTCGCGCGCGACCACGTCTTGACCACCTTCTTCTCGCTACGAGCATTCATCCCGAGGACTTTCGTCTCGAGGCGCTCAGCAACGAATGGACCCTTCTTGATACTTCTCGACATATCTCTTGGGCTGAGCTAGCGGATCACTGCGTCGCTTTGCCGCGCTTGCGGCCGCGTACGATCAGACGCTGCGACGACTTCTTCTTGTTGCGCGTCTTCACTCCTTCCTTCTTGCCCCACGGACTCACCACGTTCCGACCGCCGCGCGTCCGTCCACCGTGCGGATGGTCGACCGGGTTCATCACCTCACCACGCACCTTCGGACGCTTACCAAGCCAGCGGCTCTTGCCCGCCTTGCCATGCGACTGGAGCTCGTGCTCCGAGTTGCCAACTTCGCCGATAGTCGCCACGCAATTGCCATGGACGAGGCGCATTTCCGTGCTGCCCATACGCAGCGTCACGTACTCGCCTTCCTTGGCCACAACCTGCGCGAACGCACCCGCCGACCGCGCCATCTGACCGCCTTTGGCGATCTTGAGCTCGATGTTGTGCACCGACGTACCAAGCGGCACTTCCTTGAGCGGCATGCAATTGCCGACGCGGAAATCCGACCCGGGGCCAGACACGATCGTGTCGCCCTGCTTCAGTCCCTTCGGGTGCAGGATGTAGCGCTTCTCGCCGTCCGTGTACTCGATCAGCGCAATACGCGCCGAACGATTCGGATCGTACTCGATTTCCTTGACCGTACCAACGATCCCATGCTTGTTGCGCTTGAAATCGATGATGCGATACTGACGTTTGTGGCCACCGCCGATGCGACGCATCGAGATGTGTCCATGATTGTCGCGACCGCCAGACCGCTTGAGCGGCTCTACCAACGACTTTTCCGGCGTGCTGCGCGTGATCTCGGCGAAGTCGGAAACCGACCGGAACCGCGTGCCTTTCGTGACCGGCTTGAATTGACGAATTCCCATGGCCTCAGCCCTCGAAGATCGCGATGGAATCGCCCGCACGGAGCTTCACGATCGCCTTCTTTGTATGTGGACGACGTCCGACCGACTGGCCGACGCGCCGTGCTTTGCCGCGCGCGTTGGACGTCCAGACGCCGACCACTTTGACGCCGAACAATGTTTCGATCGCTGATTTGATCGCGTACTTGTTGGCGTCCGGCGCCACTTCAAACGTGTACTCACCGCGATCCTGATAGGCCGATGACGTGGCCTCGGTCATGATCGGGCGGACAATCGTACGATGCAGTGTGGCCATCGCTTAAGCCTCCGATGCGGCAGACGCCGCTTTCTTCGCACGTGGCTTCTTCACCGGTGCCGACTCGGCGTCAGCCACAGCCTGCGTCTCGCTCAGCGCCGATGCTTCAATGACCACCACGTCCGACCAGAGAATGTGATACGTGCTCGCGTCGGCGTACGGCATCACGTGCGCGGTCGCCAGATTGCGCGCGCTCAGATACACGTTCGGCTTCACGCCGTTGGTCAGGAACAACACTTTCTGGTCCGCCACACCAAGCGACGCCAGCAACGCGGTCATCGCCTTGGTCTTCGGTGCCGACCAGGTGAGCGTGTCGATCACCAGCACCGCACCCTCACGGGCCCGCGCATTGAACGCGCTCTTGCGCGCCAGCGACTTGACCTGCTTCGGCACGATCTGCGTGTACTTGCGCGGAATCGGACCAAACACCGTGCCACCACCCGGCCAGTTCGGCGCACGTATCGAACCCTGACGAGCGCGACCGGTGCCCTTTTGCTTCCACGGCTTCTGGTTACCGCCGGTGACGTAGCTCCGCGTCTTGGTCTTCGCGGTTCCCTGTCTCCGGTTGGCCAAAAACGCCTTCACCGCTTGATGCATGACTGGCACGTTAACGATGCCGTCAAACGTGGTCTCGGGCAGCGTCTTCGTGCCGCCCTGCTTGCCCTGCGCGGAAAACGCGCGCGCTTCGAACGTCTCAGTCTCAGTCATGATCAACCCTGCTTGCGCACGAAGACGATGCCGTTGGTCGGCCCCGCCACGCTGCCGCGCAGGTAAATAAGGTTGCGTTCCGCATCGATTTTCTCGATACGAATACCGATGGCGGTATGCCGCACATTGCCGTACTGGCCCGGCATCTTCTTGCCCTTGATGACGCGCGACGGGTTCGTACCCGCGCCCACCGAGCCAGGCCGACGATGCTTCGTGTTGCCGTGCGTGTTCGGGCCGCCGTGAAAGCCGTAGCGCTTGACCACGCCCTGGAATCCGTGACCCTTGGTCGTGCCTTCCACCTTCACGCGTTCACCCGGCGCGAAGATGCCCACGGTCACTGTATCGCCCACCGTGTACGTCGGGACCTCGGGGTTCTTCCCCGGGGCATCGTCGAGACGGAACGAGCGGAGCACGGAAGGGGGCGCATCCAAACCGGCCTTCTTCGCATGTCCCACTTCCGCCTGCGTCGCGCGACGTCCCTTCGGCGTGCGCTCGCCCTTCTTGTTGTCGCGCGCCACCCGCTGCGCGCCATATCCGAGCTCCACCGAGGCAAAGCCCGCGTCCGCGACCGTCATCACTTTCGTGACGGGATTCGGAGCGGCCTCCACCACCGTGCAGGGCACCTGATGCCCTTGCTCGTTGAACAGCTGGGTCATCCCCAGCTTTTTGCCGATAATGCCGATCATGAATTGCTCCGTACGAGTCGCGGGGAACCCGAAGGTCCGCTCCGTTGGACTATGAAGAACAACGCCGTGTGCGATGTCCCCAGTACTCCATCACCTGCCAACGACAAACCCTATTCGACCTTGATCTCGACGTCGACACCAGCCGGCAGATCGAGCTTCGTCAGCGCGTCCACTGTGCCCGGGCGCGAATCGAGGATGTCGATCAGGCGCTTGTGCGTCTTCAACTCGAACTGCTCTCGCGACTTCTTGTCCACGTGCGGCGACCGGAGCACGGTCCACCGCTGCGTTTTTGTCGGCAGCGGAATCGGTCCGGAGACCTGGGCGCCGGTCTTTTCAGCCGTGCGCACAATGTCCGCCGACGCCTGATCGATGACGGCGTGGTCAAAAGCCTTGAGACGAATGCGGATACGTCCTGCCATGCGGGGTCTCGGAAAAAGACAAGCACCGAGTGGCCCGCGATCGATGACCGCGGACCACTCAGCTTGGATTACGCGAGGATCTTCGTGACGACGCCGGCACCCACCGTGCGTCCACCCTCACGAATGGCGAAGCGCAATGCTTCCTCCATTGCGATCGGGATGATCAGTTCGATCGTCATCTGGATGTTGTCGCCCGGCATCACCATCTCCATGCCATCCGGCAAATCGATGTTGCCCGTGACGTCGGTCGTGCGGAAGTAGAACTGCGGACGGTATCCCTTGAAGAACGGGGTGTGACGGCCACCCTCTTCCTTCTTCAGGACGTAGACCTCAGCCAGGAACTTCGTGTGTGGCTTGATCGAGTTCGGCTTGGCGAGACACATGCCGCGCTCGATGTCCTTCTTGTCAATGCCGCGGAGCAGGAGACCGACGTTGTCGCCAGCGCGTCCTTCGTCCAGCAGCTTGCGGAACATCTCGACGCCCGTAACGATCGTCTTCCGTTCCGAGTTGTAGCCGACAACCTGCACTTCTTCGCCAACCTTGACGATGCCGCGCTCGATACGACCCGTGGCCACCGTGCCGCGGCCCGTGATCGAGAAGTCATCCTCGACCGGGAGCAAGAACGGCTTGTCGATCTCACGAATCGGCTCTGGAATGTACGAATCCAGTGCCTCGAACAGCTTCTCGAACTCCGCCGTCCACTTCGGGTCACCGTTGATGGCGTTGATCGCCGATCCACGGATCACCGGCGCGTCGTCGCCCGGGTAGTTGTACTTCGAGAGCAATTCGCGTACTTCGAGTTCGACGAGGTCGAGCAGCTCTTCGTCGTCGACGAGGTCGCACTTGTTCAGGAAGACCAGCACCGACGGCACATTGACCTGGCGGGCCAGCAGAATGTGCTCGCGCGTCTGCGGCATCGGGCCGTCCACGGCCGACACCACCAGAATCGCGCCGTCCATCTGCGCCGCACCCGTGATCATGTTCTTCACGTAGTCCGCGTGGCCCGGACAGTCGACGTGCGCATAGTGACGATTCTTCGTCTCGTATTCGACGTGCGACGTGGCGATGGTCATGATCTTCGTCGAGTCACGACGGCCCTGCGACTCGGAGGCCTTCGCCACTTCGTCGTAGGCGACGTACTTCGTGCCGAATCCCTTGTCTGCCGACAGCTTCGTGAGCGCAGCCGTCGTCGTCGTCTTGCCGTGGTCGACGTGGCCGATCGTTCCCACGTTCACGTGCGGCTTGTTCCGCTCGAACTTTGCCTTTCCCATGGTCCGATGTGTGTTGGGTAGTGAATGAGTGGGTGAGGCTTACGCCTTCACCTTGCTGATGATCTCTTCGGCCTTCGACTTCGGCACTTCCTCGTAATGCGAAAACTCCATCGAGTAGACCGCTCGCCCCTGCGACATGCTGCGCAGTTTGGTCGAGTAACCGAACATTTCGCCGAGCGGCACCGTCGCCGAAATAACCTGCGCTTCTCCACGCTGCGTCATACCGCCGATCTTGCCGCGCCGCGAAGAGAGGTCGCCGAGGACGTCGCCCATGTACGCTTCCGGGCTCACCACCTCGACTTTCATGACCGGTTCCAGCAGGCAAGGACTGGCCTGACGGGCCGCCTCCTTGAATGCCATGGATCCGGCGATCTTGAATGCCATTTCCGACGAGTCGACGTCATGGTACGAGCCGTAGATGAGCTGCACCTTGATGTCCACCACCGGATAGCCGGCCAGCACGCCGGTTACGAGCGCTTCCTTGATACCCGCTTCCGTCGGTCCAATGAACTCACGCGGGATCACACCACCGACCACCTTGTCCTCAAACACGAAACCCTGCCCCTGCTCGCTGGGCTCCATGTTGATCACCACGTGGCCGTACTGGCCTTTGCCACCTGACTGCCGGATAAACTTGCCTTCGATCTTTTCGACGCGCTTGCGGATCGTTTCGCGATAGGCCACCTGCGGGCGGCCAACGTTCGCATCGACTTTGAACTCACGCATCATGCGGTCGACGATGATCTCCAGATGGAGCTCACCCATACCGGCAATGATGGTCTGCCCCGTCTCCGCATCCGAACGCACACGAAACGTCGGATCTTCCTCGGCCAACTTCTGGAGCGCGATCGCCAGCTTGTCCTGGTCCGCCTTGGTCTTCGGTTCGATGGCGACGTCGATAACGGGGGCCGGGAACTTCATGGCCTCCAGAATGATCGGCGCATCTTCCGTGCACAGCGTGTCGCCCGTGCGCGTGTCCTTGAGTCCAATGGCAGCGGCAATATCACCGGCGCGCACCTCCTCAATTTCCTCGCGCTTGTTCGCATGCATCTGCAACAACCGGCCCACGCGCTCACGCTTGTCCTTGGTGCTGTTGTACACGTAGCTGCCGGACGACAACACGCCTGAATACACGCGGAAGAACGTCAGCTTTCCGACGAACGGATCGGTCGCAATCTTGAACGCCAGCGCGGCAAACGGCGCGTCATCCGTCACCGGGCATTCGACAAACGTTTCGTCGTGCTGCGGCAAATGGCCCTTGATGGCCGGCACGTCGAGCGGGGCCGGCATGAAGTCAATGACCGCGTCGAGCAGCGCTTGCACACCCTTGTTCTTGAACGACGCTCCGCACAAGATCGGGATGAACTTGCCGGCGCACGTCGCCGTGCGAATCGCACTCCGGATCTCCGCCACCGAGAGCTCTTCACCAGCCAGATACTTCTCCATCAGCACTTCGTCGTACTCGACTACGGTGTCGATCAACTTGTGGCGCGCTACTTCCACGGCGTCCTTGAAATCGGCCGGGATGTCGGTGACGGCAAACGTCTTGCCGAGCGTGGAATCGTCAAAGATGTACTGCTTGCGTTCGATGACATCGAGATGACCCGTGAACAGCTCGCCCGATCCAACCGGCAGCTGCAGCGGCTGCGCGCTCTTCGACAGGCGATCGTGAATCATCGCCACACACCGCTCAAAGTTCGCACCGACGCGGTCCATCTTGTTGGCGAAAATCATGCGTGGCACGCCGTACCGATCGGCCTGGCGCCACACGGTCTCCGTCTGCGGCTCCACACCGGCCACCGAATCCAGCAACGTCACCGCACCGTCCAGCACGCGGAGCGATCGCTCGACCTCCACGGTGAAGTCCACATGGCCCGGCGTGTCGATGATGTTGATGCGGTACTCCGGTCCATCACCCTTGGCATCGCTCTGTCCGTGGCGCTGCCAGAAGCAGGTCGTCGCGGCCGACGTGATCGTAATGCCGCGCTCTTGCTCCTGCTCCATCCAGTCCATCGTGGCGGCGCCATCATGGACCTCGCCAATCTTGTGCGACTTCCCTGTGTAATAGAGAATACGCTCAGTCGTGGTGGTCTTACCGGCATCAATGTGGGCCATGATGCCGATGTTGCGGTACTGCTGTAGTGGTGTGGTACGCGGCATGAGCGATGCTTGAGAACGTTCTACTTTCAGGATCCGGCGCCGCAGCTGTGCCGACCGACTGTTGCGCCCAAGCGCAACACCAGAAGACGACAACTCGTCGCGGGTACTAGTTCGTATCAGCAAAAACGCGGATGGACCGGGCGCTTCCAGAAGGAAGCCGATATCCATCCGCCCTCGCCGGGTACGGCCGCCACTGGAGCGCGGCCGGGGACCCATGGCGCGTCGAGGCCGCGCGGGTGCGCGACAACTGCCTCGACGTTCAAATTGTGTCCTGCCTGACTTCCTAACTCTGGTACAGCGCGGGGAGCGGCAACAGTTCCGGCCCCCCACAGCCAAGAGAAGGTAACGCATCGGCCACGGCAGTCAATGGCCCCAGACCATGGAATCCCGCACGAAGGTGGCGCCGTTGGTCGTGCACCGACCGCACATGGTCGCCTGACGAGACTTGCGAATCCGCCCTAACGCCGTACATGTTGCTCGGGGACGGAGCGGTGTTTTGCTCCTCCTGTGTGACGTGTGCCCCTGACGGCACGTCTGATGTTTAGATGAGTCCGCCACGATGGCGTGCCACGTCCTTGGTTCACCCGCGTCCGCGTCGCGTGAAAGATTTTCCTACCCAAGCCTTCCTCGCCTTCTCCGTCGCACTGGCGGCAAGCGCGTGGGCTTTGTTCTCCGAGATCGGGAAACCCTACCTTCCCTCGATCCCCATCCTCATCTACACGCTGTACCTGTATGCCAACAGGTCAGCCGTCGGTCAGCAGGAAAACGATGCGCTGAAGGACTCGCCGTACTTTCTCGGCTTCCTTCTCACCATGTTCGGTCTGTTTAAGATCTTCCATGACGTGTCGTTCAATTTCGCGCTGTTTGGACGAAATCCTGAATTGATGACCGAGCAGGTTGGTGGGGCGGTACTAACGACGATCGTCGGTCTCTTTAGTCGCCAGGCGCTCCTCGGACTCGTACGGGACGAATCCCCGGCCGAGGACGACCGCTTGACCTCGCTCGCCAACGCCGTCACCAGCCATGCCGTCGCGTTTGAAGTAGCGCGGCAGCAGTTCTTCCGCGAAATGGCTGAGGAACGCAGCAAGCAGACCCGCGACCTCGAGACAACGCAAGAGCGCTTCCTGGCTCGCCTCGACGAGTTGACCAGAAGCGTGCCGATCATCGGTGGGCCGCAGGTCCACGCCGAAGCGGGTTACGCCCTGGGTGAGCGCCCCGGCGCGATCGTTGTCGGGGCGACACCTCGGCCGACCGTCGGTTTTACCTCAAACGTGCCCATGAGTGGCGACGAGAGTCGCGAGACGGGGCGGACAGACTTCGGGGCAAGCGCGCGGTCCATCGACGCCGAAGTGAGCGTGTCGTCGGCTGCTGTTCCAATCTCCCGGCCGGTCGCTGCCGCGGAGGATACCTTTGGGCGGTCGATCTCGGTCCCTAGCGCCACGCCGATGACAACCGCCGATGCGATAGCAGCGATTGCCGCCTCGTTGCCGCCCGCGGCTGAGCCCTCGGTACCGCGCCCGTTTGAACCAATGGCTGCCTTAGTGACGCCCCCACCAAGCTCAGGCAAAGGTCCGGCCGACTGGATCGTGGCCGCGTCGCGCGCTGACACGCCAGACGTCGCATCGATGCCGACGCCGACTTACCAACCGGCGGTCCGCGCGTCGGCTGATGATGCGCGCGCTGACCGTCCCCGCTCCACGAGCGCGATGGCCGCGCCGTACGTCCGCCCAGCACGCGGCACGCCGGGATTCGGCGACGCAACGTGAGCGCGGTCGGAGGTATCCAGCGGCGACGCCGTCGCAGCGGGCAGTCGATCATGGGCTTTACCGAAGCGGAACTCGGACTCTTTATTGCCCTGCTCTTCTTCGGGCTCATGTTGCTCGGACGTTCGGGGACGCCGACGCCGGCGCGCGCCGCCTCAGTGCCGGACTCGCTGACCAAGGACAACCCGCGCGTGGCACGATTGCTCGCGCTCGCCGAGCGGCTGGACTCGCTGGAACGAGCCCTCCGCACGGCGTATGCGCGCGACAGTGCCCTCTCGTCGCAGCTCGCTGTCATGCAACGCCAACGGGACTCCCTGCGGCTCCTCAAGTCTTCGTCCGGCACGCTCGCGCAGGGCATGCCCGGCGCGGCCGAGAACACGCCGAGTCCGAGTGCCCGTGCGTCGTCCGCATCGCTGGGTGAGCAGCTGATTCAGGTTGAACGCACGATCGCGTCGTCCACCTTGGCGCTGTCGTCTGCCTCTTCGTCGTTGACGGCGCTGACTCAGGAAACGAGCGCTACCCGACAGCGCATCGACTCGATCGCGCCTGCGCTGTCCCAGGCACTGACACCGTCCACGACTCCCTTGGTGAGCGCCGTTGTGGCGTCGGCCGGGCGCACAGGTACGGCGGGGACACCGACCGCGGCAACGAGAGTTATTGCAGCGACCGTCGGTGGATCAGGGGTCGCCGTGAAGGTGGGCTCGCCGGGCGCCGGGCCAGGTGCTGGAGCTGTAGCGACCCCTGGCAGCGGAGCGGCCGCGGCTGCCCCTCGGCCAATTGCGTCGTATTCGGCGGCCGAGGTTCGGCGAGCCTTGCAGCTGCTGGCAGAGTCTCGCAGCAACGGTAATGGGCTGGCCGGAAGTGGAGCTGGCGCCCAGCTCGGGAATGGTCCCGCTTCGGTCGGTGGTGGCGGCGGTGGCGGCGGTGGTGGCGGTGGTGGCGCAGCCGGCGGTGGTGGTGGTGGTGCACCTGGGGGAGGCCGTGCAGTGTCGTTCGCGTCGGGGACGGCTGGGGCACGCGCGCGGTCGACGCAGACTCCAACCTGTGTTGAGCTACGCGTCGACACAGGCACCGTCGCCGAGATCGCGATTCTGGCATCGGATCTGTATGACGTGCGAGGGAAAGCAGGGCCGTTGTCGACGGTGCTGTCGGTGCTCGCGCCAGAAATCGCGTCATCGAAAAAGAAGGATTGCCGCCACCGGGTGCGCGTCCGCGTGGGTCCACAGTTGTCCGCGGACGACTATGTGTTCGCCGTGAATGCGCTTCTCCCGTATTTCAACACGGAGCTGGCGCGCGATCGCAAGCGCCCGTAAGCGTCGGATGCCGAAAGCCGCTGCTCCCCAGTCGTCGACGCTCGAAGAACTGCCCGCACCGCAGCTGCGTCTGTGGGTGCGCCGCGCGTTTGCCGTGGCAACAATTCTCACGGGCGTGCGCTACCTCGTGTGGCGTTGGCGGGATACCGATAACCCGTCGGCGCACTGGTTCTTCGTCCTGTTCCTCGGCACGGAGCTCCTCGCGTTTAGCTCCACCGTTGGATTGGTGCTGGGTACCTGGTGGCAGCGATTCTACCGCGTGCCAGCCGTACTACCCGATCGCCGCGTCGACCTTTTTATCGCCACGTTCAACGAGCCGCTCGACATCCTGCGGGACACGGTGGCCTGTGCCGTCGCGATTCGTTATCCGCATCGCACGCTGATCCTCGATGATGGCAATCGCCCCGCGGTGGCCACGCTTGCTGCCGAATTCGGATGTGTGTATTTGGGTCGGACCGACAACGTGCACGCCAAAGCCGGGAATTTGAACAACGGCCTGCGCCACAGTAATGCGGAATTCGTAGTGACACTGGACGCCGACCACGTCGCCGTGCCGTCACTGATTGACGACATGCTCGGCTTTTTCCGGAGCGACGCCGTCGGCATTGTGCAGGCAAATCAGGATTGCTACAACCTCGACTCATTCCAGCATTCCATGGACTGGCGCAGGCGCGTTGGATGGCAGATGCAGGAATTGTTTTTCAACGTCGTGCAGCCGGCAAAGGACTACTTCAACGCAACGATCTATTGCGGCAGTCCGGCGATGCTGCGACGGTCGGCGCTCGACGCGATTGGGGGATTTGCCACGGGCACGATCACCGAAGACCTGCATACCGGGCTGCGCATGCAGAAGGCTGGGTGGCGGGTGTTGTATTTCAACCGCAGCGTGGCGCGTGGACTCGCGCCACAGACGTTCTCCGGATACGCCAATCAGTGGCAGCGTTGGGGTGTTGGCTCGACGCAGGTGATGCGCTTGGAGCGCCCCATTCTCGGACCCGGACTCTCACTGGGCCAGCGACTTTGCTACCTCGCGTCGTACGAGTACAACGTTGTCTTTAGCTGGGTGCGCCTCCTCAGTGTGCTGACCGTGATCTTCGCTTCACTGACTGGCGTTTTCCCGCTGCGTACGGACCCGATCTCGTACGCATCGCACTACCTCCCATTCCTCGTCGCGAACCTGACAGCGGCGAGTCTGCTGGCGTGCAACTGGCGCGCGCCGTTTTTGATGGAGCGTTACAACTTCGTCAAGATTCACGCGACACTCGCCGCCGCGTCCGGCTATTTCCGTCGCCAGACCACGTTTCAGGTCACACCCAAGTCGCGCGCGGCGGCGGTGGAGTTTGCCCAGGCGTGGCCATATATCGTCCTGCTGTTCCTCGTGTACGCGTCCACGGTGTTCGCTGTCATCAAGGCGAACGAGACGAAGGATAGCGGTGAGCTCTGGGCGTATTTGGTGACGGCGATGTTCGGTGCCTACTTCTTTATTGTCACATCGCCAGGCGTGGCGCGAATTTTTTCGCGGCAAGAGTTGCGGTCGACGTATCGCTTTCCGCAGGACCTGAATACGCATGCGCATTTCGAAGTGCAGCAGCTCGGCGCGAATGGTCAGCTGACCGCGCAAGATGTGCAGTTCGCGCGCAACCTCAATCGGCAGGGCTTGTCGTTTACCCTCGATTCACGTCTCGACGTTGGTTCGTATGTGACCGTACGCGTGGCGTTGCCTGAGCGCACGGTGTCGGTGTTCGGCCAGGTCGCGTGGACAGAATCATTCGACGTCAATGGCACGCCGCGCTACGCCAATGGCATCCGTTTTCTGGTCATCGACACCGATGCTGGCGATGCCATCATGCGGCACTTGTTCTGGGACGTTGCGCCGCGTCATGGTCAGTTCCTCGCCATGACGGCGCAGAATCAGGAAGCCGCGGCACCAGTGGATCCGGCGCGCATCCAATCAGACGCACACACGACTCGGGCGTCGGCAGCGTGAGCCGTGTGCACGCGGTGTTGCCGTGGCGGATCACCCTCAGCTGTCGCGCTGCATGTGTTGTGTCGCTGTGGCTTGTGCTCGGTACGGCCGCATATGCGCAGGGAACTGGCACGCTCGATTCCGCCCGCGCGGCGGTAGCGCGCGGCGCAACATCACAGGCCATCACGTTGTATCAGACCGCCGTACGACGAGACTCGACCTCGCAGTTCGCGTTGCGTGAGCTGTCTGCACTGCTGGCGGGGACTGGCCGCTGGCAGGACGCGTTGCCGCTTGTCCGTCGCTTGTCCGCCCTTGGTGTCTCCGATTTTGCGGTTGAGCGCGATCTCGGCCAATGGATGTCGTGGTCGGGACACGCAGATTCCGGGGTCGTTCACCTGCGCAAGGCCGCCGCGCTCGCGCCAGATTCGCTCGCGGTGCAATTGGCCTTCGGCGAGGCGCTCACGTGGAATCCCCAAACTCGTGGCGAGGGGATTGCCGTGCTGCGCGCCCTGGAACGGCGCACGCCGACCGATCCGGCCGTTGCCCGGGTCTTGGCAGCCGCACTCTCCTGGAGTCCGCTCACGCGCGGCGAGGGGATCAAGAAGTACGCGACACTCGCGCACGATCGTCCGAACGACCTCGCCCTGCTCGTCGATTACGCAGACGTCCTCTCGTGGGTATCCGATACACGGCCGGATGCACTTGAGTTGTATGGGCGCGTCTCCGCAGCTGACGCGCGTAACTCGCGCGCGATGCTTGGCCGACTGAACGTGCTTACATGGACGGGTCGCTCGCAGGCCGCCCTCAGATTGGCCGACTCGTTGCTCCTTGGCTCGCCCAGCGACACGGGGCTGCTGCGTTCACGTGGCATCCTGCTCTTGCAGGTAGGCCGCCCGCGCGAAGCGGCCACAGTCTTGCGCGATCTCATCGCTCGCAGCCCGGCCGACCCGAAATTGACTGAGCAGTTGGCCTACGCACTGCTTGGGTCGGGACGACTGCGTGAAGCCCACGCAGTGGCGGCATCGCTTCGCGAGGGACCGACGCCAAGTGCGGCCGACTGGGTACGTCGCGGTTCGGCGCCGGCCGTGAGTGTTGACTTCATCGGCATGCACACGTCGCTCGGACTCACACTCAATCGTTTTGTCGCGACCACGTCGTTCCCGTTATCAGCGTCCGCGCGGTTCTCCCTCAGCGCGCGTCCCACATGGTTTGATGCGCCTAGCGGCAGTTTCAGGTCGAACGGATTCAGCGCCGCGCTGGATGGAAAGTTGCCGGGGCTCACCAGCGCGCGTGCCGAAGTCGGTGTGGAACGGTATCCCGGTGGTTCTGACGCGTGGAATGGTGTTGTCGAGGGCGAGGCCCCACTCGCGCGCGGAGCGACGCTTCGAGGCATTTTACGGCGCGCCGCGGTCGAAGACTCGCGCCGCGCTGCCAGCGGACAGACGGACAGCGGCACCTTCGTCGGCCAGGTGCGCGCCAGTACTGCCGCCCTGGTACTCCGTGTGCCAGACCTGCCGGGCAGACTCACCTTGACGTCGACCGTCAGCCTCGGTGCATACACGGGGAAAGCCCTCAGGACAAACCAGCGCCGCGAATCGAACACTGCACTGGTTCGCCCGATACAGATCGGCACGTCGCGGATCGACGTTGGTGCTGGCGTGTCGTATCTGAGTTTTGCATTCGACGCCAACCGTTCACGCGCTGTCGCGCCAGCGAACGAAGTCGGCGGATACTGGAGCCCGCCGAGTTTCGGCAACGTGTACTCGACGCTCGGCGTCACCATACCGCTGACGGGCCGCCTGACCCTCCGCGCAGACGGCGCGCTCGGACGCCAGATCGCCGGTCTACAGCCCGGTGGCAGCGCCACCAACATCGCGGCCGGTGGTGAGCTTCGGCTGGTGGGACGTCTTGGCTGGGACGCGTCGACCGGATTTCTCTATCTCGACAATCTGGGCGGCTTCAGGCTTCGACAATTGCGCGCGGGTCTGCGTCACGCGTTCTAGCGGGTCCGAGCGCCCCCGACGACGCTCGATCCAGCGCGCATATGTGGGGCAATTGTCTTAGCGTACCGCTTCCGCGCCGGGCGCGTCTGACCGCACCCACAGCTCATATCGCCCGGGTCCATCAGACAGTTCGTACGGCAGTGCAAGGGCAAGCCGATAGACTGGTTGTAGGCCCAGCAGTTCGTGCTCAATGGCCCGCGCCCAGGTTCGCTCGGGCCCGTATCGCAGCACAATCGCGTCGAAGTAACCATCGCGAAGGGCCACGCGCGACAGACTGTCCGTCGCCGTCGTCGCCACCTTGCCCTGATAGCGGAAGTAGTACGGGTGTGTCCAATTGGCGTATGGCATTTTTGGGCCAACGTAGTACCAGCCAAGATCCGGCTCTTCGCTCAGAATGCGTGCATCGGCGGAGGCGATCGGGACCAGCGCGAGGTAGGCCCGCCGCGTTGCATTCGGCCAATACGCAAATAGTGCACGCGCGTGCTCTGTTGCTGGGACGAC
Source organism: Gemmatimonadaceae bacterium (assembly GCA_031372205.1). Lineage (GTDB taxonomy): Bacteria > Gemmatimonadota > Gemmatimonadetes > Gemmatimonadales > Gemmatimonadaceae > Gemmatimonas. Next base: position 14,878 of record JANMKU010000085.1, read on the forward strand.
ATTGACGCGCACGATGATCACGCCGACGATACTGGCGATGGTGAGTGCAGCGACCGCACTCCCGTGCTCAAACTCTTCGCGTACCCAACGCGCGCCGATGGCGATCGCACCGCCGGCCAGCGGCGCGAGCAACACCAGTGAAAATGCAATGTGTTTATGCAGCGACACGAACTCATGCAGTCGCGCGTGATTGAGCGGCGCTGCGAGGGCGAAGAGGCACAGTGTCGCCGTGACAGAATTCGGCACGCCGCTGCGTATGAAAAAGAGCGGCAGTGCCATTATGCCAACTAATCCGCCGAGCTGCGCCGCAAACGCAAGGATATCCACCGGTCGGCCGCCACTAACCGCACCTCGATTGAACGTGGTCGCGAGAAATCCAGTGACGAGATCCTGTGAACTTCCGGTCGAGAGCAAGAGCGCCGCAACCGCGCAGGCGCTGGCAGCGACCACCGCGCCACGCCACCACCGCCGGTGCGGCGAGAGGCACATCGCCAGCACCACCACGCAGGGTACGTACAGCAGCGATGCGTACTTGATCGCCGCCGCGGCGCCGATGCAGCCACCGGCGACCGCGCATGCGATCAATGCCGCCGATGTGTGTTTGCGTGAAGAGGCCACCGCGCACGCTGCGATCGCCACCGCCAACAGGGCAACGCACGGTGCGTCGAACGTTGCGTGGCGCGCGAGAAAGAGCACTGGCGCTTGCGCCGCAAAGAGGGCCGCGGCGACAACGCCGGCGAGCCGATCGCGGAAGAGGTGCATTGTTGCGACATAGACGGCAAGCATGGCGACGACGATGCAGGCGTAGCTGACCATCCGTGCGCCTTCAAGCCCGGCAGCGCGATCCGCGTAGGCGGCGAGTAGCGGATACAAGTGCGGAGCGCCGGAGAAGTACCGGGCGAAGGCCGGCGGCGCATCCGCAACCGATGCCGACGTCGCGGCAGCGTGGAGCATGCGACCAGCGGAGATATAGGTCGCCTCATCAACGAAGGCATCGTTGCGCAGCGTGCGCGCGAATGACCATTGAGTGCTCGCCACAATGCCGAGCGCGACGGCGGTCGCGATTCGTTGCAGCCCTGCCTTGGCCTTCACCGTCATTCGCTAGAGGGCAAGCATCACCACGACGACGCAACTGGCGAGCACCGCGAGGCTCGGCAGGTCGCGCATGGCGAACAGTACCGGGTCTTCACGGACCACGCCGCGGAGCGCCAACACCCACAAACGGACCAGCCAGAAGAGCACCGTCGGACACAACAGCCAGAGCACCTCCGGTCGTCCGTATAACGACCGCACGTCGGGACTCGTGACGTACAGGGCCAGGACCATCACGGCGACCATGCCAGCCGCCGCTCCTAGGGTCGACACGATGGGCAGATCGTCACTCGTGTATGCGCGCCCGCGTACCGCACGCGCGGTGTGGCTGGCTGGGGCATTTGGCTCCGCCTGCTCGCGAAGGCCAACCGCGCGGAGTTCAGCGGCACGCTTGAGCATTGCCAAACTGCCGAAGACGAACAGGGAGAATGCGGCGAGCCACGGCGACAACTTGACGTCAATGCCCGCCGCGCCGGCCGCGAGTCGCAAGGTGTAGCCGACGGCCAGGACCACGATGTCCAGCGCCAGCACCCGCTTCATCCACACGGCATAGCCAAGCATCAGCACGGCATAGCCACCGAGCACCATTTCGACGTCGCGACCGAGGTAGTGGATGATACGCCAACTGATGCACGCCAGCGCGAACGCAACGGCGAGCGCCATCCGTGGCTCCAGCGTCCCTGCGGCGACTGGTCGATGGCGTTTCACCGGATGTTCGCGGTCATGCGGCGCGTCGAGCACGTCATTCACCAGGTAGATCGCCGACGCCGTCAGCGAGAACCCAATGGTGACACTCAGCGCATGTGAGAGCGCAGGCAGATCGCGCCAGGCGTGCGCCGTGAGGGTTGGCACCAGCACGAGCAGATTCTTCGCCCAGTGCGTCGGGCGCATCGCCCGCCCGACCGCCACGATAGTCTGGCGTAGACGTGACGAGGGGCGGTCCGTGGCCAGACGTCCAGCCGAAACGTTCATCAAGCGGCAGCAGGGAGGAAGTCGAGAGACGTGCGATGCAGTGCGTCGTCTTGAAGAGACGGCCAGCGTTGGGAGAACGATACCGATCCAGCCAGTGCGGGTCGGCGTTCGGCCTTAACTATACTATGGATCGGTGTTGTCATGTCCGCGCGTACACTTCTCGCGACCCTCGTTCTGTGACGCTATTGCCGCAGTCACCTGCCGCTGTGCTCTCTCGTTCCGACGTCGCGCTGAGCGCCAAGGTGCTCTTCGCGCCGGAGCGAGGCTGGCGTGCGCAACTGCAGGCATGGCGCCCGGCGATCTGTCCCTTCGAACGACTGCTTCCGTGGGTTCCGCAAGACGCCACCGTGCTCGACATCGGCTGTGGAGCCGGGCTGCTTCTGGGGATCCTCGCGCGGAGCGGCCGCGTATCGCACGCCGTGGGGTTGGACGGAGACGCCAACGCGTTGGCTCGGGCCACGCGCATGTCGATGCGCGTACCCGCGGCGACGCTCGAATTTGTGCACGTGTCAGACACACGGGCGTGGCCAACGTCGAAGTTTGACGTGGTGTTGCTGATTGACGTGTTGCATCACATCACACCTCAAGCGCAGGACGAGTTTCTGCGCGCCGCGCTCGCTCGCGTGCGTCCGGGCGGTCGATTCATCTACAAGGACATGGCTGCGAAACCCCTGTGGTACGCATTGGCAAACCGCGCGCACGACTTGGTGCTGGCGCAGCAGTGGATTCACTACGTCTCGCCGACACATGTGATTGAACAGGCGATCGGCGGCGGCTTCGGGCTGCACCACCGGGAACACGTGCGTCGCAAATGGTACGCGCACGACCTGTTGGTGTTCGAGCTTCCAGTGCGCGCATGACCACCAGCCGGATGACGCCAGCGCGAGCGTCGATCATGACCGTCACTCCGCAGTCGCTCGTGGCGCGGCGCGACGATGGTGGAGGACCACGCCGGACGTGGTTATTGCTGGTGTTGGCGATCGCGTTTTTCCTGCGCGCCTTCGATCTCTCGTTCAATTCCGTGTTCGAAGACGAGAGCTTCATGATCCTGATGGGGCGCAGCGTGCTCTCCCACGCACCGGACGTGTCCGTGTACATGCGTACCGCCTTTGGCTGGTACGCATGGCCGGTGACACTGGCGTTGGCAGATTATGCGGGAGGACTGGTTGGCGTTCGGCTGCTCGCCGCAACACTTGGCACCGCAGCCGTGCTCGGCATGTACCTGTTTGCACGACGGCTGTTTGGTGCGCGTATCGGACTGACCGCCGCATTGTTCTTTGCGGCATGTACACCGGCCATCCTCACGTCGCGGATTGCGACGCATGATGCTGCTGGCGTTCCGCTGCTGCTCTTTGCACTACTGTTCTTCGCGCGCGGTTGGCAGGAGAATCGGTGGAAGGACTGGGTGTGGGCGGCGCTCTTGTTCTTCGCGTGTTTCCTCGTCAAGCATCCGCTCGCCGTGTTCTTCCCACCGGCCTGTATCCTATCTCTACTGCTGGACCGCAAGCGCGGCCTGCTCTTCTCGGCAGTGCTCTCGCTCTGTGTGGCCGGCTACGCGCTTGTGTATGCGGACACAATCCGTGCGTTGCTGACGTTCGTTGCGGATTTTGACGCGTTTCGTGCACCGGACGACCAGCTGTGGACGATCTACGTCCGCAATCGCCTTGATGTATGGCTCTGCGTGGTGCTGGCCATCGTGGCCGCCGCGCGTGCCGGTCGCCGTGAGCGACTGATCATTCTCGCGCTCTTCGTGGGGGCTGTCACGTTCTCTGCGCTGCACGTGTCACGTCGATTGGACTATCACACGTGGAAGCACGCCGTGTATGCGTTGATTTTTCTTGTGCCCGCGGCGGCGGCTGGTGCGCTGGCGTTAGCGGATCGAGTCATGGGCCGGCAGGTGGTGCCAACAACCGCATGCGTCGTGATTGCGGCGGGGACGTTGTTCGGCTTCGGCCGACCCGGACTACTGGCCGACCATGGCGGCTTGCCCTTCCTCTGGCCAAACGCCGGTGTGGTCTCGGAGTTTTTGCAGGCACGCGTGCAGTACGGTCAACGGGTGTTGGTCGACGACGCCGCCATTCGCTATGTGTTGCGCGACCTGACGCCACAGGACCACATCGCGGACCAGTACTACTTGCAGTATCGCGACAAGACTGGTGCTGCCGCGTATGCCATGGCCGTTGCCGACGGTTGGTTTGATTACATCGTGCTGGACGGCACGACATCAGCCGCATCGGTGGCACTGGCGCGCGCGATCGCCGGCACCGTCGGCGCTCGCTATGTCGAACGCAATCGCGCAATGCAGCCGAATACCGGCGAAGACGTCGTGATTTTTGAGCGCGTCTCGCCGCCTGTTAGTCGAGCTGCTGACGCGCCTGTGCTCGTGGTCGAGTCGCCGAAGGCGGGTGCCACGTCCATTGTCGGTGGGCGGAACCCGTCGCTTGAGGTCACGGGTCGTGTGGAGCGTGCACCGCCTGGCGCCCTGTTGCAGTTCGATGTCTTCACCGATCGCTGGTATCAACAGGGCCCGCTCCTCGCGCCTGCTCCCGGTAGCGGGCGATTCAGCCGCCGGGTCGTGCTTGGCGGCCAAGGCCCGGATCGGTGTCAACACGCCGTTCGTGTGCGGCTAATCGGTGGCGCGAATCGCATCATCGACGAAGTCTCCGTTGGCGGTGTGCGCCGTTCGGCGCCCGATAGCGTGGACGTTCCCTGCCCTTCGTCCTGAGCGCCACACCCGGTATAGAGTGAGAAGACTGCGGCGTCAGCGCAACAGTACGACGTCGCTTTGATACTGCAGTAGAGCCCGTTTGCGTTTTGATACGCTCGGCTTCACGGCCAGATCCGCGTGTATCGTCTTGCATACGAAGAAGATGCGTCAACCAATCGCGAATGGTCCAGGTCGGCACGTGCATTGCAGGAACGAGTCGGTGGAGCCAACAACGTTAGATTGTGCGTTGTCGTTCACTCGCCAAGCTTGTCCTCAAACCGCTCAGGCCATGTCTCTTCGCTCGCTACTTGCCGCTACTTCGCTCCTTGGCATTCTTGGACTGCCCGCCGTCGCGAGCGCGCAAACGTGCGCTGCGGTTGACGAGGCGGCGCATCGCTGTCTCATCGACCCAACCGTCGCGTCAACGACCGTAACAGCTGCGGCGACCGGTGTTGGTAGTGGCGCAACGCAGATCGTGGCAGCGGCCAGGTACTTGGGCGGGATCGCCTATTTCCAAAGCGAATTCTATTTCTTCCAGTCGTTCAATCAGGCGACGTTCAACTTTGCGAACCCGCTGGCCAATCCGAACACGCTGCTGGGCGGAAAACCTGAGAACTCCAGCATCATAGACCCGCCTGGTCCGTGGATTCCACTGCCGGGCGTCTATTCCGCGACGCAGGAGCTCGTGTTCGGCATCCACGTCAAGACGTCGGACCTCGCGGCAATTCCAACCTACACGAGTGACTGGTACTTCACCGGCTTCGGCGATACGCGAAACTATCCAGGGCGTTACTCGCAGAACGGCGATTTCGACTACGGCTTCTCCAACCTCTTTCTCGGCGGGACAGCGCCCGTCAGCGATCAGATCCTCGCCTCCGGCCTTCGCGCACCGTCGCCGGCCGGCTGGACGAATCCCTGGGCGTCTGGCAATGGTTACTTCGACTTTGGATCAGCGAAGGCCATTCTTGGTTTCGAGGACAATCGGGGATATAGCGATGGTGATTTCGATGACGCCGTGATCGCGCTCGATTTCAGGACCGTCGTCCCCGAGCCATCCTCAGTCGCGTTGTTGGCGCTTGGTCTCGCTGCGACTGCAGCCTACGCGCGCCGCAAGCGGAAGTCGTGACACGATCCGCGCGAGCAGCGTGACGCACCATGCAAAGCGCCCCGGATCATCGAGATCCGGGGCGCTTTCGTTGTTCGTGGCCGTCGCGAAACTACCAGCGGTAATGCGCGAACGCCTTGTTGGCTTCCGCCATCCGGTGCGTGTCTTCTTTCTTCTTGATCGCGTTACCTTCGCCACGGCTGGCCGCGAGCACTTCGTTGGCCAGCTTTTCCTTCATGCTCTTTTCGTTGCGATCCCGCGAATACCCGATCAGCCAACGCATGGCCAGTGCCGTGCGACGATCCTGACGCACTTCGACCGGCACTTGGTACGTCGCACCGCCAACGCGACGGCTCTTGACCTCGACCACCGGCTTGAGGTTGTTCAGCGCCTGCTTGAACACGCCAACGCCCGGCTGGCTGGTTTTCGCTTCGACGATATCCATCGCGCCGTAAAAGATGCCTTCGGCGGTGGACTTCTTGCCCTGAATCATCAACGAGTTGATGAACTTGGAAACGGTCTGGCTGTCGTAGCGCGCATCGGGTAACACGGTGCGCTTCACGGCGCTCTTGCGGCGGCTCATTTCTTCTTACCTCCCTTTGCGGCGGCAGCGCCCTTGGCGCCGGCGGCACCCTTCTTGGGTCGCTTGGTGCCGTACTTTGAACGGCTCTGATTACGGCCGTTCACGCCAGAAGCGTCGAGCGTACCGCGCACAATGTGATAGCGCACACCCGGCAAATCTTTCACACGGCCACCACGCACTAGCACGTTCGAGTGCTCTTGCAGGTTGTGCCCTTCGCCCGGGATGTATGCCGTGACTTCGAGTTGATTGGTGAGCCGTACGCGCGCAACCTTTCGGAGGGCTGAGTTTGGCTTCTTGGGCGTCGTGGTGTAGACGCGGGTGCACACGCCACGCTTGAACGGATTGCTCTTGAGCGCGGGGGCTTTGGACTTCTCCACCACATCCTTTCGGGCGCGGCGGACGAGCTGATTGATTGTTGGCATTCGCCTGTTGGGTGTTCGGAAACCGACATCTACGTGAATCGCGCCGACGATGGCTCCGGGCTGTCGGGAGACACCAAAACACCCGCACCACGCGATTCCAGCTTGCGGGGTAACGGGCACTGCCGGACACGGCACGGAACAGAATCCTAAGCTTAGTCGCGCCGAGCCAAGGGGTCAACCGGGTATGCTGCTTGGTCGTGGAGGGCAGGCCACGTAGCTCGCGACCGAGCTCGGGTTTGTCAGCTCGGGGCGTTGCGACGGCTCGGGACCGTGTCCCTGCGTCGAATCGCTTGCGATTTTAGAAACCGAAGCATCACTTGGGACAAACAGCGTGTCTGAACATGTGGACTGTTCCCGCGTACGATATACAGGGATGTCGGGGACATCGCGCGTCTGACAGAATTTCCTGTCGACGGCGAGCCATTGACCAATCTTGGCAGCAAGAGACTTCTTCGTGAACGAATTTCAGACTCGCCTCCAACACGCAATCGACGCCGGATTCCTGATCGAACGGGAGCTCGGCGGCGGCGGCATGTCGCGCGTCTTTCTGGCCACCGAACGCTCCCTGCAGCGACGCGTCGTGATCAAGGTGCTCCCGCCGGAACTTGCCGCCGGCGTGAACGTGGAGCGATTTCGGCGCGAAATTCAGCTCGCAGCGCAGTTACAGCATCCCCACATTGTGCCCGTGCTGGCCGCTGGAGACGACGACGGCCTGCTCTGGTACTCCATGCCTTATATCGAAGGCGAGTCCCTGCGCGGCGCCCTGTCGCGGCAGGAACGCCTGCCTGCCCGTGACGTGGTGCGTATTCTGCACGATGTCGTCGATGCGCTGGCGTATGCCCATGGGCGCGGCATCGTCCATCGCGACATCAAACCCGACAACATCCTCACCTCGGGGCTCCACGCACTGGTCACGGACTTCGGTGTGGCCAAGGCGCTGAGCGCTGCCAGTCCGATCATGGGCGGCACCACGACCGGCATGGCCATCGGCACGCCCGCCTACATGGCCCCCGAGCAGCTCGCCGCTGATCCGGCCGCCGATCACCGTGTCGACCTGTACGCGGTGGGCTTGCTGGCGTACGAGTTGCTTACCGGCAAGTCGCCGTTCTCCGGCATCTCCCCGCAGGCGACACTCGCGGCCCAGCTCACGCAGATGCCACATGCGCCGCACCTGGCGTCGACGGACATCCCGGAGCCACTCTCCGCCATCATCATGCATTGCCTGGAGAAGGATGCGAACAAGCGTCCCGTGAGCGCACAGGCGTTGCTTGCAGCACTCGACGCGCTGCCACCGATGTCCGGTAACACTATTCGCGTTGTCCCACGCCAGACATCGAAACGCTGGTCCATTCTCGCGGCAGCGGCGGTTCTGTTGTTCGCAGTGACGTATGGCGTCGCGCAACGTTCATCGCCGCGCACTGCGAACCCGAAGGTTGGCACTGCGGACACTAGCAACACGCGACCGCGCGATACGGCAGCATTGAACGCGTCGCGCGGTCTTGATACATCGCGCGGACTGGACGGCCTTGCGGCGGTGAGCTCAACGTCCGACGACAATCGTGTGCAGGTGCCGGTCGTTATTACCAAGGCAGAGACGCTGGCGATCATTGCCGCATACCGGAAGCGCACCGCGGCCGACGCTGCCGCTGCCGAGGCCGCGCAACTCACCAAGGCACGCGACGCGGGCACGGCAAACGCTGCGAAAGTGGAGACTCGTATCGTCGTGATGTCTCCGGGCGCACATCTGTCGGATACCATCCTGACGAAGGAAGCACTGTTCGCCGAAGTGCGCCGCATCTTTTCTGACTCCATGGCTGCTGCGCGGCAGAATATGGAAAAAGCGTTGCTGAATTTTCCATCGTCCACGCGCATGGATGCGCCACGCACCGATGGCACGCGAAGCGCCGGTGTCACTCCCGTGCTCGCTCCACCTACGGATGGCCGTGTACGCGTTGCCGTGTCTAACTACACCAACGCGACGGGCAAGCGGGAATACTTTCAGGTCGGACGCGACATCGCCAAGTACGTTCGCAACGCACTCCCTGCCGATCGTTTTGATGTGGTGGACGACTCGACAACTGATCGGGCGTTCCGTAGCACCGATGATCGAATGGCGATGGGCTGGGGATTGCGCTCTGACTTTGTCGTCAGTGGGGTGGTGAGTCAGCGTGCCGATTCGCTGGTCTTGTTCACCATTTTCACCGACGTGCGCGGAGGCCGACTGTCACGTGCCACAGAATCCGTGGTGCCTGCGGCAGACGCAAAACGCGCCTTCGAGCCGGCCGTGGTCAAGCTCAACGTGTGGCTCGACTCAGCACGAACGATGTCGCGTCGACCGGGCGGACGCGGGCAACTCGGCGACGGTCAAGGATCACGAGGACGCCAAGGCGCACCGCCAGAATTCAGCCGTCGCCCACCGCCCTAGCGTCGCATGACGTTGCGCACGTGCCGACGGACAACGCACTGGTGGTGAACACGTCAATGCGATTCGGGCAGCTCGTGCCGCGCCTCTTCATTGCATCGCTCCTCGCGGTGTCGTTCGTTACGGCCTGCCGTCACCAGTCCACGGTGCAACGCGTTGTACCTGGCCTCTCTACCGGCCTCTCGAGCCTGTACACCCAGGCCAGCGAATCCGAACTCGCGGTGCACGTGATCTGTCACGATACGCTTGGCCGCCCCCCGCGCCCCACCATTCGCGTTGACGTCTCACGTTGCACGCCGTGCATTCCGTATGGCATGCAGGCGTCCGCTGAGCGATCCGTCGCGCACGCACGACAGATGTGGCTGCAGGGTGCGCGCGCGCCCTACGACACCTTCGACATCGGCGCAGGGTGTGCACGCCTTGCGTACCAATACGCACGCGCGCTCAGGCCCGACGACGATTCGCTCTCCATCGAAGTCGCGCTCGTCCTGCTCGCCGACTCGCGTGATTCTTCACGCAGTCGTGCGTTGCACACGGTTGACTCCCTGCTGCAGCAACGCATTGCAGTCGGTCGGCCAACGCAGGCAGCACAGATGCTCTCGCAACTGGCGATGGGGATGTGGGATCGGGCACAGCGCGAGCTCGAGCGACCTGATGGCATCAGCGAAGACCGCCTCGAACGTCGCGCCCACCAACTCGCCTCGGGCGCACCCGTCCTGACACGTCTCCCGTCAATTCCGTCAACGTCGGCGAACCTGGGCGAGTCGGAGGCAGAGTGGTCAGCGCGATTGTTCGACGCCGCAGCACGCCTGTCGACTAACCCGGCGAGTCGATCCCGGCTGCTGCGACTCGCGCTCGCGCCCTGGGTGGTGCTCGAGCGATGGGACGCGCTGGATTCCGCGGCGCGCGCTTTGTTGTTACTCGCGCCGGGCGACTCGGCGCTCCTCCCCGCGCGCGCCCTGGCCGCGTATCGGCTAATGCAGCGACCCGTGATCGAATCGCCGCCCGTGATGACGCTGTTCGACAGCGTCGTTGCACACCTGTCGCGCGCCGACTCCCTGCGCTTTGACAGCTTCGACGCGGTACTTACGGCCGAGGATGACGAATGGAGGTACGGATTTCTGCCCGACAAGCGCATCGCGCTCGATTTGCGCGGATGGTCTGTCGTCGATCCCCTCTGGAGCACACCGGTGAACGAGATCCGCCTGGCGCGTCGTGCCCGCGTCGCCGAGGCCGACTATCGCTATGCCGATATCGCGCAGCCGAACGAATCGGGAAGTGAGACACAACCCGGGCAGATGTTGGTGCGACGCGGCGCACCAGCTCCCCAATGGACTGTTACCACCGCGCGCTCCGGTCGCATGTGGATGCAACGATCGTGGCGCGGGCTGATGGCGACCACTGCACTCGAAGATGCGCCCTCAAACTGGCGCGTGTTCTATGGCACACGATTTACACCATTGCTCGCCAGCACGTACGAGCCACCGCGCACCTGCACCGCGCGGGCCGATCGGTCTCCCTCACTCTATTCCTGCGCCATAGGGCAGCGCGCTGATTGGAGCGATGTCCCGTTCTACGGCCACACCGACGAAATCGACGTGACCGCCGCGCGGTTTCGCGCCGGTGGCGATTCGGCCGACCTGTACATCGGTGCCCGCATGCCGTTGCGTCAGTTCAAGAGCCGGGGCGATGTGAACGCCACCAGCACGGACCGGATCTCCTTCGGTGTCTGGCTCACCACCGAAAATGGCGCGACCATCTTTCACAACGTGGCGAGCCGCGAATTGCCAGACGTCAATACCCTCGCGTGGACGCACCAGTGGACACATCGAGTGGGCTCACTGCGCATGATGCACCGCGTCGAGGCGATGGAAGCGACGAAGCCGTCGGGCGCCCGCGGCATCGCGCGCTTCACGAGCGACGCGCAGGTCGCATTTCCCCTCAGCGGCTTTGGCATGAGCGATGTGCTGATTGCCGCGACCGCGGTGCCGCGCCATGGCTCTGCGAATCGCTGGAACGACCTCGAACTACAGCCCAACGGCGCAAGCGTCGCGCCAGGGGCGCGTTTTACGATGGTCTGGGAGGTGTACGACCTCGTGCCAGGTCAGGACGGCCGCGTGCACTGGCGCGTGCGCATCAAGCGCGAGCGCGGCAACATGGTAGTGCGCGCCGACATGCCGGCGGTGCTTAGCGGGTCAGCGTCGGCCGGTAGCCGGATGCTGGCGAGTGAATCCAGTGCCCCCGATCTCGCATATGTGCGCGATGCGAAGGCCGACGAGACTGTGCTCGAGAACATCGCGTTCGGGGTCGGTGACGCTCCCGTCGGCTACCATGTGGTGACCGTAACGATCGACGATCTGGTGAGTGGGAAGTCGGTCACCCGCGGCGTGAGTGTTCGCGTGCTCGATCCCGCCACGCAGCGACGCCGACCTTAAGGCGCCGTCGTGTTGGTCCGACGCGCTGCGCAAACGGCGCAGTTTATACCAAGCACAAGGGCGGCATCGAATACTCGATGCCGCCCTTTGTGCACACACAGTGGCAGCTGACTACAACGGCTCGTCACCCATCGTGAACGGCACCGATTCCGCAAACGATGCCGGCAACAGCGCTTCGAAGTTGGGCTCCAACGCTTCCGGAATCGGCTCTGGCGTTGGCAACGCGTCTGACTCGACATCCACATCGTGATACCGATACATACCGGTACCGGCGGGGATGAGGTGACCGATGATGATGTTCTCCTTGAGACCGAGCAGGTTGTCGCGCGACCCGCGAATTGCCGCGTCGGTAAGGACGCGCGTGGTCTCCTGGAAGGACGCCGCCGAGACAAACGACTGCGTCGTCAACGACGCCTTCGTGATGCCAAGCAGCAACGGTTCGGCAGTCGCCGGCCGCGTCTTCTTCTTCTTGGCTTCTGCATTGGTGTCACGGAACTCGGCGCGATCGACATGCTCACCTTCGAGCATTTCGGTTTCGCCGGAATCCACAATCCGCACCTTCTGCAGCATCTGCTTGACGATCACGCCAATGTGCTTGTCGTTGATCTTCACGCCCTGCAGGCGATAGACCTCCTGCACTTCGTTGAGCAGATATTCCTGTACGGCGCGCGGGCCCTTGATCCGCAAAATGTCATGCGGATTAACCGGACCTTCCGACAAACGGTCACCAGCACGCACGCGGTCGCCCTCGTGCACGCGCAAGTGCTTACCGGCCGGCACTTCGTACACCGCCTCTTCCTGCGTTTCGTCAACGACCCACAATCCCTTCTCGACCAACGCCGGACGCACGAACACCTCGCGCTTGCCACGCTTGATTTCACCGAACCGGACGAACCCGTCGATCTCCGAAATCGTCGCCGGATCCTTTGGCCGACGCGCTTCAAACAGTTCGGCCACACGCGGCAGACCACCGGTGATATCGCGCGTCTTGTACGCTTCGCGGCTGATCTTGGCGAGAATGGTACCCGCCGAGATGTTGGCGCGATCTTCGATGATAATGACAGCGCCGACTGGCACGATGAAGTCGCGTACGCGCTTCTCCTTGCCGCCCTTGCTCTGCCAGATCTCGATGTGCGGATGGAGCTTCTTTTCGCGGTCTTCGATAATGACGCGCTGACGCAAACCGGTGAGCTCGTCGAGCTCCTCGGACAACGACTCGTCTTCCACGAGATCCACAAAACGAATCTCACCGTCGACGTCCGAGATAATCGGATTGGAGTACGGATCCCACGTGAAGACCACGTCTTCCTTCTTCACTACCTGACCGTCTTCCACCATCAGGTATGCACCGAGCGGTACGGCAAGGCGCGCTTCGATGGAGGCGTTCTTGTCCGCCGACGTCTTGATGACGAGCTCACCTTCGTATGACGTCACCACTTTTTGACCGTCGGCATTCTGCACGGTGATCAAACGATCACCGTACTCGATGACACCGGCTTTCTTCGTTTTGCGTGACGTCTGCTCGGCGATACGTGCCGCGGTACCACCGATGTGGAAGGTGCGCAACGTGAGCTGCGTACCCGGCTCGCCGATGGACTGCGCGGCGATAATGCCAACCGCTTCGCCAATGTCAACCATGGCCATGGTGGCCAGGTTACGTCCGTAGCACATACGGCACAGACCGCGCAACGCTTCGCAGGTGAGCACGGAACGGATCTTCACCGTCTCGATACCCGCCGCTTCGATCGCGTCGGCTGTTTCTTCGTCAATCAAAGTGCCTGCTTCCACCAGCATCTTCGGACGACCGGCCTCGTCGCGCTCCATCGGATCGACCACATCCTCGGCGGCCACGTTACCGACCAAACGTTCGGCCAGCGGCTCGATCACATCTTCGCCTTCCTTGAGCGCCGACGTATCCAGCCCGAGGATCGTGCCGCAATCCTCTTCGGCAATCGTCATGTCCTGCGCCACGTCAACCAATCGACGCGTGAGATATCCGGCGTCGGCCGTCTTGAGGGCGGTGTCCGCCAAACCCTTTCGTGCGCCGTGCGTTGACGAGAAATACTCGAGCACCGACAAGCCTTCACGGAAGTTCGACTTGATCGGGTTTTCGATGATTTCGCCAATGCCGCCGGTGAGTTTCTTCTGCGGCTTGGCCATCAGGCCGCGCATGCCCGCCAACTGACGAATCTGGTCGCGCGATCCACGAGAGCCCGAGTCGAACATCATGAACACCGGGTTGAATCCACCCTGTGATTCACGCATGGCCTTGACCATCGCGTCGGCCACGTCCGTGTTGGCGTGGGTCCACGTGTCGATGACCTTATTGTAGCGCTCACCGTTGGTAATGTTGCCGGTTGCGTACGCGCGCTCGAAGCGCTCGACACGTTCCGACGCTTCGGCCAAGAGCGAAACCTTTTCCTTCGGGATGTGCAGGTCTTCGATCCCGATCGAGACACCACCGCGCGTGGCGTTCCGGAATCCGAATTCCTTGAGACGGTCGAGCAACTGCACCGTTTCCGCGAGTCCGCACTTGCGATAGCTCTGGAACACCAACTCGCCGAGCGCCTTCTTCTTCATGTCCTTGTTCAGGAACTCGAGCCCCATTGGCACGATCGCGTTGAACAGCACGCGCCCCGTCGTCGTCACGATCCACTCCGGCGTCTCCGCCTTGCGGTCGTACCAGCGAATGGCCGAGTAGAAGTCGGTGCGGTTGTTGACAATCGCCATCTCGATTTCATCGATTGACGAATAGGCCGGCAACTTCATCGCCAACTTCGAATCCTTGAGCAACGCCTCGAAACCGATCGGGGCTTTGGTCGCGACATAACAGCCAAGCACGATGTCCTGGCTGGGCTCGGCAACCGGACGTCCGTCCGACGGCTTCAGGATGTTGTTCGACGACAGCATGAGCACACGCGCTTCGATCTGCGCTTCGAACGACAGCGGCACATGCACGGCCATCTGGTCACCGTCGAAGTCGGCATTGAATGCCGCGCACACGAGCGGGTGGATACGAATGGCCTTGCCTTCGACGAGCACAGGTTCGAACGCCTGAATACCAAGACGGTGGAGCGTCGGCGCGCGATTGAGCAGTACCGGATGGTCCTTGATGATGCCTTCCAGCACCTCGTAGACCATCGCGTTCTCGCGTTCGACGATTTTCTTGGCGCGCTTCACTGTTTCCGCTTCACCGCTCTCGACGAGCTTGTGAATGATGAACGGCTTGAACAGTTCGAGCGCCATCATCTTGGGCAGGCCACACTGATGCAGCTTGAGCTCCGGACCAACGACGATGACCGAACGACCGGAGTAGTCCACGCGCTTGCCGAGCAGGTTCTGACGGAACCGGCCCTGCTTGCCCTTGAGCATGTCCGACAGTGACTTGAGCGGACGCTTCCCACGACCACGAATGGCCTTGGAGCGACGGCCGTTGTCAAACAACGCATCGACCGCTTCCTGCAGCATACGCTTTTCGTTGCGCAGGATGACTTCCGGCGCCCGGTGCGAAATGAGCTTGGTGAGGCGGTTGTTGCGGTTGATGACGCGACGATACAGGTCGTTCAAGTCCGACGTCGCGAAGCGGCCGCCATCAAGTGGCACCAACGGACGCAGGTCGGGCGGGATGACCGGGATGACGTCGAGGATCATCCACTCCGGACGATTGCGGATTTCGCCGCCCTCACCGGAGAGGCGGAACGCATCGACGATCTTGAGACGCTTGAGCATCTGCTTTTTGCGATGCTGCGATGTCTCCCCAACAACCGCGCCACGCAGTTCGTCCGCCACCTTGTCGACATCAAGCCGCTTGAGCAACTCGCGTACGGCCGGCGCACCGATCTCGGCGTGAAATGCGGTATCGCCTTCCGCTTTGGCGCGCTGACGCAGATCGAGATACTCATCTTCGTCCAGCAGCTGACGCTCACGCGCCTCTTGGCTGCCCGGATCGATGACGATGTAGTTCGAGTAGTAGATGACCTTTTCAAGATCGCGCAGCGTAACGTCCAGCAAGTTGCCCATCGGACTTGGCAACGTCTTGAAGAACCAGATGTGCGCGACGGGCACGGCCAACTCGATGTGCCCCATGCGCTCGCGCCGCACCTTGCTGAGTGTGACTTCAACGCCACAGCGATCGCAAATGACGCCGCGATAGCGGATGCGCTTGTACTTGCCGCAATGGCATTCCCAGTCCTTGACCGGACCAAAGATGCGCTCGCAGAAGAGGCCGTCCTTCTCTGGCTTAAAGGAGCGATAGTTGATCGTTTCAGGTTTGGTGACTTCACCCCATGACCACCATGTGCGCAGGCCGGCCATCTCCAGCCGTTCGCGCTCCTTGGGATCTTTCGGTCCGCGAATCTCCTCAGGCGAGGCGATGCGCACCGACATGTAGTCAAACGCCGACGCGCGAGACTCGCGCGAGCTGCGAAAATCGATCATGGCCTACTCCTCCCCGCCGTTGCCGTTGCCCGCACCTTCGATCACATCAACGCCATTTGCATCACGGGCGCCGAGCGTCACCTTGATGCCGAGCGCTTGTAGTTCCTTGACGAGCACGTTGAACGATTCCGGAATCCCAGGCTCGGGCAAGTTTTGGCCCTTGACGATCGCTTCGTACACGCGGCTTCGGCCGTTCACATCGTCCGACTTGACAGTGAGAATTTCCTGCAGCGTGTGCGCCGCGCCGTACGCTTCGAGTGCCCACACTTCCATTTCTCCGAACCGCTGACCGCCGAACTGCGCCTTCCCGGCGAGCGGCTGCTGGGTCACAAGCGAATAGGGACCGATCGATCGGGCGTGGATCTTGTCGTCCACCAGGTGCGACAGCTTCATCATGTAGATC
>JANMKU010000110.1:0-5539 GCA_031372205.1 Gemmatimonadaceae bacterium
CTCGGTGATCTCGTTGAATACTTGTTTGGAGTCGACCGTGACGCCCTCTACTTTCGCACTGAAGAGGTCGCGAATGAGTCCGCGCGTAACGTTCGTTTCGCGATGCACCAGTGCCGGTGCGCGCAGAAACTGCGTCTTGCGTTTGATCCGCTTCCAATTGTTGATGAGCGTGGTCAGCTCACGCTGGAACGTCTCCGTGGTGGCGTCTTCACTCACCGTGCGCACAATCACCCCGCCCACGTCATCGGGCAGGATTTCCTGCATCATCTGTCGGAGTCGCTGCCGCTCGCTACGCTCGTCGATCTTGCGGCTTACGCCCACCTTGGACGCGAACGGCATGTAGACAATGAACCGACCGGCGAGTGACACCTGCGCGGTGACACGAGGCCCCTTGGTAGAGATCGGCTCTTTGCTGATCTGCACGAGGATGTCGTCGCCACGCTTGAGCAGGTCCTGGATCGGGCGGACCTCTTTGCGGCCGTGCCGTCCGCCGCCGCTTGACGACGTCTCCTCGCCACTCTCCTCTTCGTCCTCATCCTCATCATCCGACACCGAGGCGTCGTCGACGACCACGTCAGCGGCGTGAAGGAATGCGGATTTTTCGGTACCGATGTTCACGAAGGCGGCCTGAATACCCGGGAGCACCGCTTCGACCTTGCCGAGGTACACGTCGCCAACCATGCGTCGTGCGTCCGGGCGATCGACCAGCAGCTCCACGAGCAGACCGTCCTCGAAGATCGCGACGCGCGTCTCGCGCGGCGTCGCATTCACCAGGATCTCTCGCTTCATTCTGTCTTGTAAAGTCCCGCCAGACGGCGGCGACTCCGCTTGGTCTGGACGACGACAACTCGGTGATCGAACAGGATTTCCGATCGCGCCTTCTGGGCAGCGACACGGACGACGTCACGGGCTCCCCCACCTGGCGCGACCAATCGTTCATGCGGCACACGCCCGACATGACGTCCAACCCGCGCTCTGCAATCGCACAATCACCCGCCAGTTCACGGCGTCCCAGACAGGGTCTTGGACGGCGAACCGAACAGTCGCTCGGGATCACGAAGCAGCAGGCTACACGCGATTCGGGTGCAAACGCGACAGCATGCGATTGACGCACGTCGGCGTGACGCGCGGTGGGGCGTCTGGCTGGTGTCAGTCACGGGCACGCTGGCCCTGGCTGGCTCCAAACCAAAACGCAAGCAGCTCGCGAGTCGCGCGAACCGCCGGCGCCTGATGCAACGACAACGAATGAATACAGCCACGGCAGACCTACCGTGAGAAGACTACACGCGAAGGAACGGTTGCCGCAATGCGCGGTGTCGTATGCGCGCCACACCAGCGGCGCCCAACCGTGTCAGTCGACGAGTCCCTTGAGCAGATGCCTAGCGATCACGATGCGCTGGATCTCACTCGTGCCCTCGCCAATCTCGCCAATCTTGGCGTCGCGCATGTACCGCTCCACCGGATAATCCTTGGTGTACCCGTATCCCCCATGAATCTGCACGGCCTTGAGCGTGGCCCGCATCGCCAGCTCCGAACAGAACAGCTTCGCGATCGCCGCCTCTTTCCCAAAGGGCTTCTTGTGCTGGGCCAGCCACGCGGCATGATAGACGAGATGCCGCCCCGCTTCCAGTTCGGTTGCCATATCGGAGAGCTGGAACTGGATGCCCTGAAATGACGCGATAGCCTGGCCGAACTGTTTACGCACCGACGCATACTTGAGGGCTTCCTCGAACGCGCCCTGCGCGACGCCGAGCGAGAGCGCAGCGATCCCGACGCGACCTGCGTCGAGCGTCTTCATGAAATTGATGAATCCCAGGCCTTCGGTGCCGAGCAGGTTTTCCGCCGGAACCTCGACGTTATCAAACAACAATTCGCGCGTATCCGAGGCGCGCCAGCCGAGTTTGTCTTCCTTCTTGCCCGAGCGAAAGCCGGGCATAGGCACGATGGAGTCGTCGTGTCCAACCCCCAGCACTCGGCACGCATCGACGTCGACACTCTCCTTCGTCAGGATGAACGACGAGATGCCCTTGGTCCCTTTGGACGGATCGGTGACGGCAGTGACGACGAACACTTCTCCGACGCCCGCGTGCGTGATGAAGCGCTTCGATCCATTGAGGACGTAATGACCGTTCCGGCGCACGGCCGTCGTGCGTGTCCCGCCCGCGTCACTGCCAGCACTCTCCTCGGTGAGTCCGAATCCGCCGAGCACTTTGCCACTGGCGAGGAGTGGCACATAGCGCTCGATCTGCGCCCGCGTTCCGAAGTTGACAATGGGCGACGTGCCGAGTGTGGTGTGCGCACTGATGGTGATCGAGTGCGATGCGTCAACCCGCGCGAGTTCCTCGATCGCGATCATGAAACTCAGGATGTCGAAGCCAGCGCCGCCGATGTCTTCGGGCCACGGGATGCCGAGCAGGCCAAGTTCGCCCATGGCTTTGACGTTGACCCAAGGAAAGGTCGAGTCGGCGTCATGCTGCGCCGCCACGGGGGCGACATGATCGCGAGCGAACGAGCGAACCATCTCACGGACTGCGAGATGTTGCTCTGAGAAGTACAGACTATCGTCCATGTGTATTGGGTCAGATGCTTCGTGGGCGGGAGCGAAGGCGGGGTAGTTTCTTGGCCGCGCGGGGCGGCGATTCTTCGGTGAGTCCGAGGCAACGGTCGCATCCCTCGCACTTGGACCGTACGGCGGGGTCGCCGAAATAGCGCAGGATGAACGCGCGCCGACAAAAGCGGGTCTGCGCATACCGTTGCATGGCATCAAGACGATTGAGGTCGGCCTGACGTCTCCGTTCGAGGGCCAGCCAGTCGACCGGCAGCCACTTGGCGTCCTGGCAACGTGCGTCGAGGCGGAACCCTGCCCCAGTACGCGACCACGAGACGAACTGCTGAGATTCGAGACGATCGAGCACGCTCATCACGCCAAACGCGCCCCCGAGGCCCGGCGGAAGACCGTCGAGGTCGATGGAAGCGCCGACCTCGAGACGCCTTCCCACGGCACGCCAGAGTGCGCGCAGGACCTGTTTGTCGTACTCGCGATCGCCGGATAGCTCATTGGCGATGCGTGTCGGTGTCGCCAGGAGTCTGACCCACACGCGAGCGGCTGCTGGGGGCTCGATCGAGAGCGCACCTGCGCTGGCCAGGACGCGAAGCGCTGCCGTGACCTTGCGATCGCCGACTTTCGGTGGAAGCCGTTCGGCGATGTCATCGACGCCGAGCCCCACGAAGGCACGCGCATCTGCGCTGCTTCGGAGCACACGCCATGTCTGTTCGATGACTGCGCGTTCAGGGTGCGCACTCTCGACAAAGAACTCGTGCGTAAAACGATCGGGAAATGCGTGAAGGAGCACGCAGGTGCTCGGTTTGCCATCACGTCCGGCCCGTCCCGCCTCCTGGTAGTATGCCTCCAGCGATCCTGGCATGGCGTGGTGTACGACGAGTCGGACGTCTGGCTTGTCGATACCCATGCCAAAGGCACTCGTCGCCACGATCACCCGCGCGCGCTCGCCCATGAACGCGTTTTGCGCATGCTGGCGAAGGCTATCGTCGAGACCTGCGTGGTAAGCCACCGCTTTGACGCGGCCACGCACCAGCACGGCCGTGATTCGCTCTACTGCCTTTCGCGTTGGTGCGTAGACGATGGCCGGACCGTCAGCGTCGCGGAGCCACTGCACGGCGGCCTTGTCTTTGTCGGGCTGGGTACGCGTTGGCGCCACATGGTAGGTGAGGTTCGTGCGATCGAATCCTGCGACGACGACGTCCGCACTACGAAGCTGCAGTTGGCGCACGATATCGTCGCGTACATCGGGCGTTGCCGTCGCAGTGAGCGCGACTGTTTGCGGTGAACCCATGCGTTCGCGCAGACTGCCGATGCGCCGGTAGCTTGGTCGGAAGTCGTGCCCCCACTGACTAATGCAATGCGCCTCGTCCACTGCCAGCAGCGCGATACCAATATCGATCAGCGTTCGGAGCGTGCGACCGGCGTCGAGTCGTTCCGGTGCGAGATACAACAGTTTGAGCGATCCGTCGGCGGCCTGGGCCATGCGGTCCGCGACTTCACTCATGTTCAGCGAACTGTTGATAAACGCTGCGGGCAGCCCACGACGATCCAGCGCGTCCACCTGATCCTTCATCAACGAAATCAACGGCGAAACGACGACAGTCAAACCGCGCCGAATGAGCGCTGGTACCTGATAGCACAGCGACTTGCCGCCGCCAGTGGGCAGCACGACGAGCGTATCGCGCCCGGACAGTACGGACTGCACCGCACGAATCTGCGGCGGACGGAAATCCGGATAGCCGAAGGACTCTCGTAGCGTGTGTCGTGCCTGATCCAACGTCCCAAGATTCTCGCGCGCGATCATCGCTGTACGAAAGCTGTTGGATCGCGGCTTGGCAGCATCAATACGCCGCGCCGTAACACCTCAGACCGCGCGCGCGAAATGCCCACGAGTGAACGCACCGGCCAGGATGGTCCGTGACGCAGTCAGATCCGGTGCGCGGTCTGCCGCCAGGGCGTCGAGCGCGTCACGATAGGCGCGCGTGATCTGCTGCACCGGATCGCCGGGAACGTTGAACAGCAGGTGAAACCCGCGGATCCCGTGCCGCCAGAGCGACGGCAGATACTCCGCACCGTCGATGGGACGCGAGTGCAGGAGGCGATTGCGGCAATCAGAGTCCGTCGCCACTGAGAACGCGTAGCCGGCTGGATCGGTCAACGTGACGTTGACGTGCTTCTGCACACACAAATCCCGACAGCTTCCGGGAACGCGATCGAATGCCGCCGACAAGACGCAGTGTTCGATCGTCATGCCCTCGGGTCGGCCATACACGAGCGCATCGAACCCTGCCCCGCGCCACGGCGCAACCACAGCACACAATTCATCGAGCGTGAGTTCGATCGACGCGCATACGCGTGACGCGCCGAGTTCAAACAACAGCGACGCGGTATGTTGATTGAACGCGTTTGTTGCATAGTCCGCAATGACGTCCCGTCCTGCGCCACCGAGATCAGCGACCAAGCCGAGATGCCCGGAGAGCATTGGCAAGCCGAGGTCCAGCCATTTCTCCAGCTTTCGGCGTTCGTCGGGACGGACAATCGTTGGCGTGCGCAGGCGCAGGACGACGCCACGGTCGGCGAGTTCCGTCTGCAAGGCCAACACGCGTGCGCGCGCTGGTGTGGGATGACGAAGAAAGGGATCGAGCACGATCTCCGTCGCACCGCCCTCAACCGCGCTGCGCGCGCTATCCACGTCGTAAACAATCGCTCGGAGCGCAAAGGTCGCGGCGCTTGCTGGGCGATGCAGCGGCACTTCGGCGATGGCCTGCGCAATGGTTGTCTGACGCGTTTCGACGACATGCATGCGGTGCCAGCCTAGCCGCTCCTGCAGCTGCTCCACGGCCTGTTGCCGCACGCGATTGAGTTCGCTCACCGGCACGAACATGCCAGGAGCGAGCCCCGTGTCATCTATCGCACCAAGCGCAAACGCTGATTCACCGAGCCGACCGAGTTGGTCGCGCAGCTGCGTCGCGTCGA
>JANMKU010000197.1:0-16558 GCA_031372205.1 Gemmatimonadaceae bacterium
TGCGCGACGCCAGGTTTTTCGGCGTAACGACGCAGCGCTTCGAGCACCACGAAGGCGCCAATGCGGTCATCGATGGAGCGGGAGACGATCCGATTGTTCGGTAGCTGGATCATGCGCGCGTCGATGACGCCGGCGTCGCCGATCGAAAGCATGCCGAGCGCTTCCGCCTTGGTCTTGGCACCGATGTCCACCCACAAATCGGTGACCTTCGATGCTTTCTCGCGCTCCTCAGGTTTGATGAGGTGAATCGGCTTCTTGCCGATCACGCCGAGTACATCACCGTCGGTGCCGGTGAAGCGCATGCGTTGCGCGACGAGCACTTGCGGATCCCAGCCGCCGATCGGTTCGAAATACACGAACCCGTTTTCGTCGACATAGGTGATGATGACCCCGATTTCGTCGATGTGTCCGGCGAGCAGGATCACGGGGCCGTCGGCGGCGGTACCCGGCACGGTCGCGAGGCTGTTGCCGACGACATCAGCGCGGACCGTGGCGAACGCGCTGGCTTCTGCGCGCCAGACGCGCGCTGGCGCACTCTCGAAGCCCGACGGACCGGGCGTGTCGAGCAGGCGCTTCAGAAATTCGATGGAGGACTCGGTGAGCATGGACAGAATATACCTGCTATCGTTTCCGGATGACTCTCCTTCTGCTGGCTATCGGGCTGGGCGCCGGCGTTCTGTCCGGCCTGTTTGGCATTGGCGGCGGCATTGTGATCGTGCCCGCGCTGATCTATTTCGCGAAGATGCCGCCGCAACAGGCGGCCGGCACGTCACTCGCCGCGCTGGTACTGCCAATCGGCGCGGCGATTGGTGCGGCCACCTACTACAAGGCCGGCAACCTGCACGTGCGGGACGCGTTGTATATCGTTGTCGGGATGGCGCTCGGCGCGTGGGTGGGGGCGCAGCTATCGACGCAGCTCGACAGCCTGTTGCTCAAGCGGGGGTTTGCGGTGCTGATGGTGGTGATGGCGATCAAGATGTGGATCAAGTAAGCGCCTGCGAAGGGTGCGTCAGTTGAGGCGCACCGCATGCCGCTTGTCGATCGTGCTAAAGAGCATCGGGTTGAACATGCGGGCCATCGTCTCAATGCCGTCGACGACCCGTGGGCCCGGTCGGCTGACCATGGCGTTGGCGTCCATGGCCCACACCTGATGGCGTCGCATCCAAGACCAGTCGGCGTCCGCTAGCAGTCGCTGCGCTTCCGAAACCGCAGCGGCCAGCGAGTAGCCACAGGGCGCGACGATGACGAACTCCGGTTGGGCGGCGGCAAGTGTGGTCATTGACACGGTGGTAGAGTGCGCACCAGCAACACCAAGCACGTCGACGCCACCGGCACGTTTGACCTGCTCCGGCGCCCAGTGGCCGGCAATGTAGATCGGCGCGCTCCATTCGATCACCGCGACCCGCGGACGCGGCGCGCGCGCACTCTTCAACGTGTCGTGGACGTGTTTGATGCGGTCGCGCAACCCCACGACGAGTTCTTCGGCGTCACTCAGCACGTCGAGCGCGTCAGCCACGGCCTGAATATCGGCCAGGATGCCGTCGATCGACGTGCCACCGAGTGTGATGACGCGCGGTGATGGGGAGAGCCGCGCGGCGAGGGCGCGCACATCGGACTCGCGCACGGCGCAGACGTCGCACACCGCCTGCGTGAGCAACAGATCGGGATGCAGCGCGTGGATCGCCGTTTCGTCGAGGGTGAACAGGGCCTCGCCATTGCCGGACAGACGGCGCACGGCCTCGTCAATCTCCAATGGTGATGCATGGTGCGGAATCGCACTGCGCGTGACGCGAACCCGCGAACGAACAATGTCGGGATAGTCGCACTCGTGCGTGATCCCGACGAGATGTTCCGATGCACCAAGCAACGCGACGATCTCTGTCGCGGCGGGAAGGAGCGAGACTACACGCATGGGCGGGCAGCGAGGATTGGCATGCGGTCAGTCTGGCGACGGGGTGGCGGCCCGGCAAGACAGTCGTGCGCGAACGCAGAAGGCCCGGATCGCAAGACCCGGGCCCTCGACGAACAAACCGCAGCCGCTGATGCTTACTTCTTGGTGGGCGGCATGAGCACCGCATCGATCACGTGAATGACGCCATTCTTCGCGATGATGTCGGCCTTGATGACGTTCGAGTTGTTCACCATCACCTTGTCACCCATGATCATGATCTTGGCATCCTGTCCTTCGACCGTCTTGGCGCCCTTCCCGTTCAGCTTCATGACATCTGCAGCCAGCACCTTGCCAGCGACGACGTGATACAGGAGCACGTTCTTGAGCGCAACCTTGTCCTTCAGCAACGCGGCCAACGCGGCCGGCGGAAGCTTGGCAAACGCTTCGTCCGTCGGGGCGAACACGGTGAACGGGCCCGGGCCCTTGAGCGTCTCGATCAAGCCAGCTTCGGTGAGGGCCGTCGCCAGCGTCTTGAACGTGCCGGCCCCAACGGCCGTCTCCACAATATCCTTCGCCTGCGCTTGCGATACACGCGGGGTGGAAAGTGCAATGGCTGCGACACCAGCTACGAGCATGGACAACTTACGCATCAGATCTCTCCGTAGAATCAACTGAGTAGTTTCGCAGGACCGGATGGTCCACACAGCAATGGAACACCGTTTGGATTCACACAGTTCCTGAATCCGCGACATTCCTGAGTCTGGACGCGTGAGTCCAACGCGGACGCTTACAGCGCGGAAACGATCAAGCCTTCCAGTATCTGCAGTCCGAAGTACGCGATGATCACGGTAATGTCGATCATGCCAATCGTTGGCACGATGCGTCGCAACGGCGCAAGAATGGGTTCGGTGATCACGAACGACCATCGCCACCACTTCGAATACGGGGATCCGCCCACCCACGACGAAATCACGCGCGCGAACAGTGCGATGCGTACGATGCCAAACGTCCAGCGCACCAACACGGCGACAAGGGATCGCGGGCCGCCGCTACTTACCATGAGTAGCAGCGCGATCTGGTCGCGGAGAAATTGGAGCGCGGACAACAGCACAAGGCCGCCAAGCACGACCGCCGCCAGCGTCCACCACGGCGCCGACGCGGGAGTGCCTCCCGCGCGTAGGAGACGGCGCTCCATGGGCGCGATCAGCCACGGATCAACCCGATCCCGAAGCGTTCGCGCGACAGGGGAGAATGGTGAAATTCTCCGCGTGCGAACACCGTAAGACAGCGCGGCCACAGCGGCCGTGAGTATGCCTGCCGCGAAGATCGCGGGGCGCAAGGCGGCAATGAGCAGATCGAAAACGGTGATCAGGGGCATGTGTGATGACGACGAGTCGTGCGGTGCCGAGCCGATGCGCGGCGCGCGTGTCAGCAATATACCCGCTGTGCCCGCACACGATTCATGGCTGGTGCGGCGCCTTGTTGAGTAACCATCGGCTGAGCAGCGTCGCGCCAATGAATAGCGCAGCAATGATCGCCCAGTCGCCGACGGCAACCGGTGCCACGCCGGTGACTCGTGGCAGTGTCGCGATGCACAACACGAGGCATGCTGTCGCGGTACTAAGCACCATCCACCACCGTGACCCTGCACGCGCACCCCACCACGCCATCGGCACCACGAGGAGCGCCAGCCATCCGACGCAGGCGACGATTGCGAATGGTGAATCAATGGTGATCAACGTCTGGATCATCGCCCAGCCGAGCAAGGGCGTCAGCCACAGGGTGCGTCCGCCGCTGAAGTGCACAGCAGTTGCCGCAAGTTCGAGCCGATCGGTCGACGACGTGGCCGTGAGTTGGAGCGGACGCGAATCATCGACCGTGCGCGTCGCGAACGCTCCGGGCAGCGTGAGCGACGGCATTGCCAATCCCCAGTCCCAGGCGCGGCGCGTGACCACGAGTTCTGCCGCGAGATCGCGTTCACCGACGAATGCGATGGCGGTCGTATCGTCGGCGCGATGCAAGAACACCATGGGCTTTAACGCCGTGCCATCTTGTCGCCCGCGCGCCGTCACAGTCATCTCCACTCGGCTTGGCTCACTACTCGCTTCGACCATGACCGGACCAGTGCCCTGATGCGTCATGACAAATCCGTTCACCGATGCCGAATCGACAAGTCCGCCGAACCAGCCAAACCCCGGCGTGAAGGGAAGTGGACTGGGTGCGTACCGAACGTCGCCCTGCTCGCGCGTGCGCGCGCCCAACGCTGCACTGGTTGCACCGCACACGAACGCGGCGCCGACTGCCCAAATGAGTGACAGTCGCGCGGCGGCGCGAGGCGAGCTGCGCCACGCGAGCACCGACAAACGCAACAGCCACACACCGGCGAGCCCGCCCAGAGCATTCGTCAGCACGTCGGCCCACGCTGCCGATCGCGAGGGCGGAAAGCCGAGTGACTGCGCATACTCAATGCACAGGGACGCGATCAGCGAGAGCGCCGTGATGCGGGTCCACGCGAGGCCACAAGACGCCAATGAGATGCCGAGCGGGATGAACAGCACCACGTTGCTGATGGCGTCTGTGAGCCAGAGACCATCGCACGCCAGACACCATACAGCCGGTGCCCGGTCGGTCTGGAGCGCATCGAATGGGACGAGTGTTGCCGCGATGATCAACGCGACGCTGGCCGCCAGCGCTATGCGACGCACGGGGTTATTTCAACACCGCTTTGGCAATCGTCTGCAGTTGCATGTTGGACGTTCCCTCATAGATCGTGCCGATCTTTGCGTCGCGGTAGAATTTTTCGACCGGGTAGTCACGGGTGTAACCGTAGCCGCCGAAGAGTTCCACGCAGAGGGACGTGACCCGCTCACACATCTGTGACGCATACAATTTGGCCATCGCGCCCTGCATAGCGATGTCCTGACCCGCATCGTCCATGCGTGCCGCGTTGTAGACGAGGAGTCGCGCGGCCTCAAGCTCAGTCGCTGCCTGCGCGATCTGAAACTGGATACCCTGAAACTCGCTCAGCGCCTTGCCGAACTGTTTGCGTTCCTTGAGGTGGGCCTTCGTTGCGTCGAGCGCGCCCTTGGCGACGCCGATCATCTGCGCACCGATGCCGATGCGTCCTTTGTTGAGCGTCTCGATCGCGATCTTGTAGCCGGTACCAACCGTTCCCAGCACGTTGGCGTCAGGCACAATGGCACCGTCAAAGTGCAGCGCTGTCGTACTGGAGGCCCGAATACCAAGCTTCTGCTCCTTGCGTCCAACACTGAACCCGGACAGGCCGCGTTCAACAACGAACGCCGTGATGCCTTTGTAGCCCATCTCTGGTTTGGTGTTCGCAAACACCACGAAGATGTCGGCCTCTGCACCGTTGGTGATCCACGCTTTCGCGCCAGTCAGCGCCCAACCACCGTCGACCTTGTCGGCGCGCGTTGTCAAACTGAAGGCATCTGAGCCTGACCCAGGCTCTGACAGCGCGTAAGCGCCGATGGCGCCACTGGTGAGGCGCGTGAGGAAACGCATTTTCTGCGCGTCGCTGCCGTAGCGATTGAGCGGGTAGTTCACCAGCGTGTTCTGCACGTCGACCTGAATCGCAGCGGCGGCGTCAACGCGGCTCAGTTCTTCGACGGCGATCGCCACCATCATAAGCGTCCCGCTGGCTCCACCGTATTGCTCAGGCACCTCGATGCCCATGAGGCCCAGTTCGACGAACTTGGCGGTCAGCGCAGAATCGAGCTTTCCGTCCTCTTCCATCGCCCGGACCCTCGGCATCACCTCAGCGGTGGCCAGATCCGCTACGGCGGCACGAAACAGCTCTTCCTCCTCCGACAGGAGCGTCAGCGGCGGGCGGGCATCCAGGCTAGTCATGGCGAGCAACGACGGGGTGAGAGCGACTTTGGGTGAAGTGCAGGAGCACTTGGCAATCTTTGATGGGGACCACGCGCAGACCAGCGTTCAGCTGCCCATGACTCGCAAAAAGTATGGATGAGACCGGCACGTGACTTGCTCCTTGGGGTGGGTGTAGAGCGTTGAAATACTCCCGCATCGGTCCAAGACATGCCGCTAATCGAAACCACAGCAACGAGTTACCGCGCAACGACGATGTCCGGTCGTGCGATGTGTGCTATCGCCGCTACGGTAGGCTGTCTTGGACTGTTGCAGGCTTGCAACGCATCGGACATCAGCGGATCGGCTGTTCCAACGAGTGCTGCGGTCGTCGGTGGGATCGCGTCGACCGCAATCGTCGGGGTTGCTCTTCCCGCACCGGTGTCCGTGGCGATTAAGGGACCGGACGGCCGAGCGCTTCCCGGCGCGCGAGTTCGCTGGACGGCGTCGGCGGGCGGAACCGTGTCGGCGACGGAGTCCGAGGCGAACGCCAGTGGTGTCGCGACGACCAGCTGGACGCTCGGTCAGCGGGCCGGCCTGCAGGAACTCACCGCCGAGCTGGCAGGTGTGGCGCCGGTGGTGATTCGGGTGACCGCCAGTGCCGATCGCGCGGCAGCCATCCGAATCGTCGATGGTCCGCTCAAGAGCTCGGTGCTCGGCGATACGATTCGTCTGGCGACGCAGGTGACCGATCGCTTCGGCAACGAGGTCCAGATGGCGGCGACGATCGCCATCGAGTCGGGATCGGAAGTCGTTGCGGTGGTCGGCAACGTGCTCGTGGCTCGCGCACGTGGCACGGCCGTGCTCCGCGCAACTGTCGATACGGCGGTCGCTCGCGTCAATGTCATCGTTGACCCAGGCACACCGGCGATCGCGCGCATTGACGTCGACACGATCCGACCGGGCATTGCGTTTGGTGTCGACGGTCAGAACTTCGCACTGCTCAACGACCTCGTGTCGGTCAGCATCGGCGCCGCAAAGGCCACCGTCACGCATGTAACGCGCACGCATATCGACGCTGTCTTTGCCGATGGTGTCCTGCCCTGTCAGGCAGCGGGCGCACAGTCACTCGTGGTCACGGTAGGCGGAAACGCGCAGCAGCAACTCGTGCCAGTGCGTTCGGCGGCGCGGATCGCGCTCGCCCGCGGTGAGTCGGCCAGCATTCTCGATGCAGCGCAGGTGCGTTGCACAGAAATCGTTGCACCGTCTGGCGCCGCGCATGCGAAGTATGTGCTGGCTGTGGTCAACACCAGTGTCACCGCGGCGGCGACGTCGGCGTTCGAACTGCGCGGCACGGGCGCCGGTGCGATGGCCGGGCAGGTCGCCGTGGCGCGTGTGCAGCCATCGACCAACGGACTCCTGAACGCGTCATGGTTGCAGGCGGCGACCGCCGGCGCTGTGTCCGCTCCGCAAATGTCATCGGTGGAGCAAGCGGCCGAAGCACAGCACGCCGGATTGCTCGAAGCGCAGCGCGCGATGGTCAGCCGCGTGGGCTCGCCGACGCCGGTGTGGCGCGCGCTTGAGCGCATGCGCGCGACGCGCAACGTCGCGGCGGCTCAGGTCTCGTCACGTGTTGGTGATACCGTGACCGTGAAGGCGTTGTACGGGAGCTGCAGCAACGGACGCGATATCAAGGCGCGTGTTGTGTACGCCGGTACGAAAGCGCTCGTGTTGGAAGACATCGCGGCCCCGCGCGCCGGGCAGTTGGACCTGCAGTACCGGCAGATTGGCGACGAGTTCGACCGGGTGCAGTATCCGTTGCTCCAGAGCAAGATCGGCGATCCGCTGGCGATGGACGCGGCGATGGGTGGCGACGGACGGGTGACCATGTTGTTCACGCGGTTTGTCAACGATTCGTTGCCGGGCATCGCCGGATACGTCACGTCGTGCAACTTCTTCTCCAAGGGTACGTTTGCGGGCAGCAACGAAGATGAAGTGTTCTATGCCCGTCTCGCCAGCGCCGGCGAATCGCCAACGGATTGGCGTCGCTCGATGCGGAGCACGGTGATGCACGAATCCAAGCATCTGGCGTCATACGCCGAACGGTTTGCGCAGAACGCGCCGATGGAAGAAGCATGGCTTGAAGAGTCTACAGCGCGCATCGCCGAAGAGCTGTACTCGCGCACGTTTGCCAACGGTGGACGCTGGAAGGGGAACGTCGGATTCTCGACGACCGTACGCTGCGAAGTGTACCAGTGCGACGATCGTCCGCTCATGATGTGGAAGCACTTCTCGGTGCTGCAGCAATACATGCGCGGCGTGGATACCCTGACGCCCATTGGGGCGGCGGCCTCTGGTGATTTCACGTACTACGCCAGTGGTTGGTCACTGGTGCGGTGGGCCGCCGACCAGTATGCTGGCGACGAAGCCGTGTGGATGAAGGCACTGGTGCGCGGCGGCAATGCGACCGGTCTGGCAAATCTGGCGCAGCAGACCGGACGTCCAGCGGCCGAGATGTTGGCGGACTGGTCTTTGGCCAACGCGGTCGATGATCTCCCGGGATTTCAACCGAAGCGGTCACAGCTGTCCTTCCCGACCTGGAACACGAACGAAATGATGAGCGGGCTGGCTGAGACGTATCCCGGCAGTTTCCTTGCGTCGCCGCTCAAGGCGCGCGGCATGAGTTTTGGCAGCTTTGCGTTGCCGGTCGCGCGCTTGCGGGCGTTTTCCAGCAGCTACTTCAGCTTTGAGGGAAATCAGGTGGGAAGCCAGTTGATTGAATTGCGTGGTGAGAACGGCGAGTTGTTGCTTCCCGGTACGTTGCGGGTGGCGCTGGTACGCGTCGAGTAGAGCGATGATTGCCCTTCAACACCACCACGGCCCGTTGTGAGCACGCTGACATGCACCTGCGGCGAGACGTTCTTCGTCGGTGACGTGCCGCGTGGCGCGCAGATTCGTTGTCGGCGGTGCAGCAACACGATCGACGTGCATGACGCACTGCGCACGGCGAAGGCGTCGACGACCAGGTGGAAGGACTTGCCGCCGAAAGGGCGGCGCGGGCCGCAAGCAAGTCCGCAAGATCTTGTCATCCTCCCCGAACGGCCGTCGTTGCTGCGGCGATTGTTTAGCATGCGGGGTGGCCGCGGCGACGGTTCAACCGCGCGCGGCTCGCGGTCAGGAGGAGTGCGCACCAGGCACATGGCCAGACGCCCGATGGCCACTCCGATTGGTGCAGCGGTCGGTACGTACGCGGCGATCATGCTCGGGCTTTTCGCATATCTCTATACGCAAGCTGACGAAAGTGCCGTCGGCATGTACGTCTTATTTGCCCCGCGGTGGTGGTGCCTGATCCCTTGGGTCATGCTGTTGCCGGCCGCACCGTTCGCCGGTTGGCGCACGTCATTGGTTGGTGTCGCCGGCGCCGCCGTGACGCTGTTTGGCGTCGCTGGGTTTCAGCTCCCGAGCATCGCAACGCCGGACACAACACGTCGCGCGATGCGCATTGTGACGTACAACGCCGAACGCTCCTCGGCGGTGGCATCGCAGATTCGCGAGGCGATCCCCATATGGAATGCGGACGTCGTGTTGCTCCAGGGGTGTTCGCCGATGCTGGCGGACTCGCTGGACGCGATTGAGGGCTTTAACGTCGACGTACAACCGGACTTCTGCGCGGTGGCGCGATTGCCGCTGGAGCGAATCGACGCCATGCCGGCAGGGGGCGCGCCCGGCGGCGCGCTCGCCACCGGCGTGATTCGCTACCACGTGCGAACGGCGCTCGGTGTGTTGCCCGTGTACTCGGTGCGTCTCCAGGGCCCAGGAGCCACCATCTATAGTGATCGGCCGCTTGAGCTCGAACCGTTGGCGAAGAGCGTCGCACTCCGGAAAGCGAGTTCGCGTTCGGCGGCGCTGTGGATTAGCCACGCCGACACCGCATTTGTGGTCGCCGGCGATTTCAGTCTGCCGTACGGCAGTGGCATCCTGCGCTCCGACTGGGGCGATCTGACGAACGCGTTTTCCGAAGTGGGGATGGGCTTCGGTCACACAGTGCGTATCGGGCGGTTCGCCGAGCGCAGCGATCATGTATTGCTTCCCCCGACCTTGGTGCCGATCGCGGTGCGTCGTATCAGTGGGTTCCCCACCGCGCATCAGCCGGTGTTGGCGGATCTCGACTGGCGATAGTACAGGAGTCGCTCCGACGGTGACGTTCGGTGAGGTCGAAGGACGCGCCGGTTCGTCGCCTAACAGTCGTTGGCGCGAAGCCACTGCAATACCATCAGGACTGGCCACAGCTGCGCCGTGCGGTCAATGCCCCGCTGATGCTCGGACCAGAGTGCCGCGAGTACGTCGGGCTTGAACCAGCGACGAAGCGTTGCGTCGGGGGAAAGCATGTCCGACCCCCAGCCGCGCAGCTCGGCCCGTAACCATGCACTGAGCGGTATTGCGAAGCCCCGTTTGGGGCGATCGATGAGCGCGGTCGGCACGTAACGCGCTAGGAGTTGTCGCAGAAGCAACTTGCCACGGCCGTCGCGAATCTTCCGGTGCAGCGGCTGCGCGAGCGCGAACTCCACGACGCGGTGGTCGAGCAACGGCGCTCGCGTTTCCAGCGAATACGCCATGGCCGAACGATCGACCTTGACGAGGATATCGTCGGGGAGATACGTCTGCATATCGAAGGCCATGCGCGCTTCCTCAACGGTTCGCGCCAGCGGCCACGGCACAGTGGTTGAGTTCGACGCGACGTCGTGCACCAGCACATCACGCGGATCGACAATCATCGACAACAATGTGTCGTATGACAGCGCAGTGTCATCAGAGCGCAGCAACGATGAGAGCCTACTTCGCGCGTTCGGCGACCACGTCGCGCCCGACACCATGGACAGCGCTGCCGACGGAACCATGCCGACCGCCGCGGCCGCGAGCGAGCGCGAAAACGCGGGGACGCGCCGCGCACGGCGCGCGAGTCCATCGGGCGTGATGTATTGCGAATAGCCACCAAACAGCTCGTCGCCGCCGTCGCCGGAGAGTGCGACTGTCACGTGCCGACGCGTGACATCCGCTACTAGCAGTGTTGGCAGCTGCGACGAGTCGGCAAAGGGCTCATCGAAAATGCTCGGCAGGCGCGGCACCAGATCGAGGGCGTCATGCGCCGACAGCATCACTTCAGTGTGGTTAGTGCCCAGATGCGCCGCGACGGCCCGCGCGAAGGGGCTTTCGTCGTGCGAGGCCTCGGTGAAGCCGATGGTGAACGTGCGGACCGGCGTTGCCGACGTGCGCTGCATCAAGGCGACAATGAGCGAACTGTCGATGCCGCCAGACAGGAATGCGCCCAGCGCGACGTCGGAGATCATTTCGTCCTGTACCACACTGGCGAGCAAGTCGTCGAGCGCAGTGACGGCTGCGTCATCTGAGTCGTAGCCGGCGGCGTGTGGCGACCGTGCCAGCGCATCCGGCACGCTCCAATAGTGATGGCGCTCGGATTGCATTCCCGCGTCGTCCCGCCAAAATCGGACAACCTGTCCAGGCAACAGCTTCGTCGCTGCGGCAAAGATTGTGCGCGTGCCACGCGTGCAGCCGCGTCGCAACACATCATGCAACGCGAGCGGATTGACCGCGGTCGAGAAGCCCGGCGAGAGTCGAAGCGCTTTCAGCTCAGAGGCGAATGCAATGCCATCGGGTGTTTCGGCGATGAAGAGTGGCTTCTCACCAAGCCGGTCGCGAGCTAGCCACAGCGAACGTTCCAGGTTATCCCAGACGGCGAAGACGAACATTCCATTGAACTTGGGAATGCTTTCAGCGACGCCCCACGTTTCGAACGCCGCGAGCATCACAGCCGTGTCCGACGTTCCACTGACGGCCACGCCCATCGGCTCAAGCTCGGCGCGCAAACGTCGGAAATTATAGATTTCGCCGTTGAAGACGATGGTGTATCGTCCGCTGGCGGAGTGCATGGGCTGCGCCCCGGTTGGCGACAGGTCGACGATGGCCAGGCGTCGATGTCCGAGCGCGACCCCACACTGCGCGTCCTGCCACAGGCCATCGGCATCCGGACCCCGATGCCTGATGGCATCGGTCATCGCGCGCACGGTTTCGGCGAGGGCCTCCGGCTGTTGTCCATGGCGCCAAACGCCAGCGATACCACACATAGAGATCGAATCGAAGGAGCACGCGATCGCGCGCGGAAAACAGTCACGGCTTGATGAATATACCGTGCACAGGCGACGCCGCGGGGCTAGAATCGTAACACGCGCACGCGGGTGATCGTCACGTGCATGACGCTGTACGCGGGTTGCGTGCACGTGGGCTCTGTAACCGCACACCCTCCTTGCGACCGATGCCGACATCAGCTAGGCGATTAGCCACGACCTTGTGACCGTCCCACTGATTGTTGCGGCGATCGCCTTATCGGCGCTCGTCGTGATCTGGTTCGGCTATCCGGTCGCAATTTGGCTTCTTGCCCGTGTGCTGGGTCGACCATTGCTCCCAGACCGCGGCACGGCGCGGCGGCGTAGCGTGACCGTGGTGGTGGCGTCACGTGACAGCGCCGGTCTAGTCGTCCAGCGTGTTGCCAATTTGCTCGACACCGACCATCCCGCGGAGCTGCTTGAGGTCATTGTCGCGCTCGATGCGATCGGTGCTTCGGCTGTAGGCGACGAGCTTGAACGTGACCCACGCGTACGGGTCATCCGCGGCGATGGACCGGGCGGCAAGGCTTCAACGTTGAACGCCGGAGTGCGCGCCGCCAGCGGTGACATTCTGGTGCTGGCCGACGTCGCCCAGGAGTTCAACCGTCAAACGATTCCGGCCCTCGTGGCGGGATTGGAGGATGCACGATTTGGTGCGGTGTCTGGTGCGCTGACACTCGGTCGTCACGCCCACGGTCCGAATCCCGTGCACCTGTACTGGATGCTCGAAAAGTGGCTCCGCAACAATGAGTCGCAGCTGCACTCCGCAATTGGCGTGACCGGCGCTGTATACGCGGTGCGGCGCGCGTTGTGGCCACCAATTCCTGCTGGCACCATCCTGGACGACGTGTTTGTCCCGATGATGCTCGTTCTGCGTGGGCACCGCATCGGCTTCACGTACGACGCGCAAGCGTTCGATATTCGCGCCTTCGATTCCATTGCCGAGAGTGAGCGAAAAACACGAACCCTGACTGGCGTACTGCAGCTGCTGGCCATCCTGCCGGACGTGTTGTCCCGGAGCAATCCTGTGCGCGCGCAGTTTGTGATGCACAAACTGGCTCGCTTGACGACACCGCTATTCGTAGCGGTCCTTGGATTGGCGAGCGTCGCGACCGTCCTGTTGACAACTGCGCGCAACCCGCGCGTCATGCTGCCGCCACTACTGGTTGGCGCTGTCGCCGTTATTGCCGTCGCTCCGCTGCGCCGCACCACCGTGCGAACGATGCGGTGGATCGTTGCTCTTCAGGCGGCCACGCTGCGCGCGATCAGCAATGGAGTTCGCGGTCGCTGGTCAGTATGGAGCAACCCGAGGTAGATCGACGTACCGGCACCAGGACCAGGTGCAGTCGTCCAGATCACCTTCAGTGTCCGAACACTTCCAGCGCCAGCTCGATCCGCCCAAATGGCGCGCTCACTTGCACACCCTGCACAACACCCCGCACACGCTCCAGCGCCTCGCGTGCAATGGCGATCCCCTCCGCCAACGCATGCTCTTTACTCTTCTCATTGGCGGCGCGCATGCGGTCGAGCACGGCCTTCGGCACCGTCACCCCGGGCACTTCGTTCGCGAGGAATTCGGCGTTGCGTGCCGACACGAGTGGCCAGATCCCGGCGATGATGGGAATGCGCGCACCGTCGATCGTCTCCAGAAAGCGCTCCAGCTGTGCCGGATCGAACACAGGTTGCGTGATCGCGTATTCGGCACCGGCTTCCACCTTCCAGTGAAAACGCTTCAGCTCGTGCGCCGGGTCAATCGCGGCGGGGTTGACACCAACGCCGATCGAAAACCGCGTGGGTTCACCAATGGGGTTCCCGCCCGGATCGAGACCGCGATTGAGATTGCGCACGAGGTTGGTTAGGCCGATGGCATCAATGTCGAAGACGGCGGTCGCGTCCGGATACGGCCCCATTTTCGGCGGGTCGCCGGTGATGAGCAGCATGTTGCGCAACCCGAGCGCTGACGCGCCGAGCAGGTCGCTGAGCATGCCGAGCAGGTTGCGGTCGCGACAGCAGTAGTGGGTGACGGCCTCAATGCCGCTACGCTCGATGATGAGGCTCGTCGCGATGGCCCCCATCCGACTTTGGGCACGCGGTCCGTCTGGCACGTTGATGGCGTCGACCCCGGCCGCGTGCAATGCGGATGCGTCGAGCGACAACTTGGCCGTATCAACTCCGCGCGGTGGTACGATCTCCACTGATGTCACGAACTGTCCAGTCGCCAACTTGGCGGCAAAACGGGATCGTTGCGCAAAAGGCACGGACTCGCGACCAGACGCGGCGTCAGTCGCGTCACGTTCCGCGCGTTCGGCGCCTACCACAATCCGTTGGCGGGGCGCCAATGGCCGCACGCCTTCCACCATGGCTTTGATGTGCTCCGGCGTCGTGCCGCAGCAGCCGCCGACAATCTTGGCACCGGCTTGCACCAGGTGGCGCGCATAGGTCGCCATGTACTCGGGACTCGCCATGTACATGGAGCGCCCGCCGACATCGCGTGGCATGCCGGCATTGGGCTGCGCTGACAGTTTCTTGCGCGTCACCACGGCCATCCGTTCGATCGCTTCCAAAATCGTCTGCGGACCGACCGAGCAATTCAGGCCGATGACATCGACACCCCATCGGTCGAGGGATATGGCGATATCCTCCGGGCTCGCACCGTACGCGGTTCGCAGTTCTTGACCGATCGTCGCCTGTGCAATGACGGGCATGGTTGGATCGGTCGCACGGGCGGCAAGAATCGCCTGCTCCAGTTCCTCGAGGTCCGCGAACGTCTCTAGCAGGAAGCAATCAACGCCGCCTGCCTTGAGCGCCTGCATCTGCTCGGCGAATATGGCGCGCGCCTCTTCACGGCTTGTGGCACCGTATGGCTCGAGGCGGACGCCAAGCGGCCCCACCGCGCCAGCCACCAGCCGCTCTTCTCCGGCCGCTTCGCGGGCCAGCTCGGCTGCGCGTTTGTTGATCGCGCTAACCTGCGTCTCCAGACCGTACTGCGTCAGCTTGAGACGGTTCGCCCCGAACGTGTTGGTTTCCAGAACCTCGGCGCCCGCCTTGACGTAAGCGCTGTGGATCTCGCGCAGCAGATCCGGCGCGCGCAAGGAGATTTCATCATAGCACTGGTTGATGAACACGCCACGCGTGTACAGCATCGTGCCCATGGCGCCATCGAACACAACAACGGCTTGCGGGTCCAATAGTCTGGCCAGCAAGTCAGCGCGTTGATGGGGGCTGTGGGGCGATTCTGTCCCAGCGTGGTTCACGGTCGCGTTCGTCATCTGTATAACTTACCCAGGACAGCAAGCGGACACCCTGCCGGAGTGCGCTTGGAATCTTTGCATACCTCGGCTTCAGGCGTCTTCGTCGCATGACTATCTCTGCCAACCGCGCGTCACGGCTCGCGAAGTTCGAGCCGCTTCTACGCGAGCGCATTTTGTTGCTCGACGGCGCCATGGGCACGATGCTTCAGACTTATCGGCTTGGCGAGGCCGAGTATCGCGGCGCGCGGTTTGCGGACTGGCCGTCCGATCTCAAAGGCAACAATGACCTGCTGGCGATTACCCAGCCCGAGATCGTCGGCGCGATTCACGCTGAATATCTGGCCGCAGGCGCGGATATTCTTGAGACCAATACGTTCAATGCCAATGCGATCTCCATGGCCGACTACGGCATGGAGGAGCTGGCCTACGAATTGAACGTGGCCGGCGCCGCACTGGCGCGGCGCATCGCCGACGAATTTGAAGCGAAGACACCCGATCAGCCGCGCTATGTGGCCGGTGTGCTTGGTCCAACCAACCGGACGGCGTCCATCTCGCCCAAGGTTGAGGATCCAGGTGCGCGCAATGTCACGTTCGACCAGCTCGTGAGCGCGTACGGGGTTGCCATTCAGGGGCTGCTCGACGGTGGCGCGGACTTGCTGATCGTCGAGACGATTTTCGATACAC
Organism: Gemmatimonadaceae bacterium; assembly: GCA_031372205.1. GTDB lineage: Bacteria > Gemmatimonadota > Gemmatimonadetes > Gemmatimonadales > Gemmatimonadaceae > Gemmatimonas. The sequence goes on from JANMKU010000197.1 coordinate 15,837, forward strand.
TCAATGCCAAGGCGGCGCTGTTCGCGATTGAGCAGCACTTCGAGCAGTCCGGCGCGCGCGTGCCCGTGATGATTTCCGGCACGATTACCGACGCCAGCGGCCGCACGCTTTCCGGGCAGACGACCGAAGCATTCTGGACCTCAATGGCGCATGTCCGGCCAGTATCCATCGGCCTCAACTGCGCGCTTGGCGCGACGCAACTGCGCGCGTACGTGCAGGAGTTGTCGCGCATTGCCGATACGCATGTCAGCGCGCATCCGAATGCCGGTTTACCGAACGATTTGGGCGGATACGATGAAACTCCCGAGACGATGGCCAAGCACATCGCCGAGTGGGCGAAGAGCGGCCTGCTGAATATTGTCGGGGGTTGCTGTGGTACGACGCCGGCGCACATCAAGGCGATTGGTGAGGCCGTGCGCAACGTCGCGCCGCGCGCGCTGCCGGTGATCGAACCCCTGCTGCGCCTGTCCGGACTTGAGCCGATGGTGGTTGGTCCCGATACGAACTTCGTTAACGTCGGTGAGCGCACCAACGTGACCGGTTCGGCACGCTTTGCCAAGCTCATTCTCGATGGCAGCTACACCGATGCGCTGACGGTCGCGCGACTGCAGGTGGAAAGCGGCGCGCAGATCATCGACATCAATATGGACGAAGGGCTGCTCGACGCCGAACACGCGATGGTCACGTTCCTCAACCTGGTGGCGACGGAACCGGACATCGCG
>JANMKU010000213.1:0-1916 GCA_031372205.1 Gemmatimonadaceae bacterium
TGACGTTGAAGATATCTCGCAAGTTGCCATACTGCGTCGCCCAATTGCCGACCGCGAACCCGGCATTGTCGAGCCGGTTCTGACCGACAAGTCCGATAAGATAGTGCGAAGTGTTACGACCTTCCTGCGGCGTGTACACAAACGCTTCGCGACCGAAGCGACCTGTCTCCGTGATGAATGCGCCGCGGCCATTGCGAAGCTGACGCAGCAGCCCGGTGACCTGCAGTTGGAGCGCTTGCTGGTCGGCCGATGCAGCCTCCACAGTGGGCGTGTTGGGGTTGGTGATGTCGAGTTGCTTGTCGCTGCACGCGGCGAGCGACAGGCTGGCTGCGGCGAACGCAGCAACAGTGTAAATCGTCTTCAACGGCGTCCTCGATCGGAGTGCGCGGTGAGTAGTTGATGGCGTCGTCATCTTAGAACCCGATGTCGACGCTGAAGAAGAACTGACGGCTCGACGGGAACGGTGCCAAGTCGATGAAGCGGTTGAAGTTCGAGTTGCCGAAGTTGCTGAATTCCGGGTCGAAGCTCCAGTACTTGGTAAAGAGGGCGAGGTTGCGTCCGCTGGCGTTGAACCGCAGGCTACGCGCGCCCGGGATCTTGCTGGCCCATGCATCCGGCGCCTGATAGTTGAGCGTCACTTCGCGCAACTTCACGTACGTGCCGCTCTGGACGTACGGGCGAGTATCGCCCTTGCTGAACGTATCGTAGTCAGCTTTGCCGCGTGCGACATAATCGCGCGACTGGCCACCTTCGTCATACAAGTTGTTCGTCATGTTCGACACATACCCACCGTTCCGCCAATCGGCGAGGAACGAGAAGGTCAACTTCTTGTACGTGAAGTCATTGTTGAACGTCGTGGTGTGCGTTGGGTTGGCGTCTGCAACGATGGTATCGCGCACCGCGTTGGCCACACCGAGAGGCGCGTTGGCCCAGATGTACGTCGAGCGCGTGTTGGCCGCGATGCGGTTACGACCGTACGTCGCACCAAAGGAACCCGGCACGTTGAACGTCGGTACCGGAATGTTGTCGACGCGCTGGACGTTCGTGTTGAAAATGACGCGCGTGGTCCACTCGAAGTTGCCCAAGCGCACCGGCACCGCCGACAGCACACCCTCTGCGCCGTTCACCGACAGCTGGCCACCGTTGATGATCTGGTTGGCCAAACCGGAAGACGGAGGTAGCGGGAAGGTGAGCAGCAGATCCGTGATCTTGCGCTGATAGCGCGTGGCCTCGAGTCCGATACGGGCGCCAAAGAACGTGGCATCAATGCCGAACTCCTGCTCGTTCATGACTTCTGGCTTGACCTTGGTATTGCCCAGCAGCCCCGCTGAAACGAGCGAGCCGCTGCCGCCGATCAACCCGCCGTCCGCGTAGAGTACGTCACGGTCGGCATAGCGCGGGCGATTGCCCGACTTACCAAAGGCCGCACGGAACTTGAACTCGTCGATCTTGTCGGTGATCGGCTTCACAAAGCGATACGAGGCCGAGTACTTGGGGAACGTGTAGTACTGCGTGCGGTCACCATTGGCGCTCGAACGGTCGGCACGCACGCCAATATTCAGCGCGAGATGGTCGTCGAGACCGAGCAGTTGTTCGTTCACGTAGTACGACTGGTCACGGAATTCGGCGATGTCCTCCGCGATGGCGACGTCCTGCGCGCCGACGGGCACCTGACGCGTCGGGAGCAACCCCCGCCCGCGCAAGCGATACGTCGTCACCTTTTGCGTTTCGTACGACAAGCCAGAGGATGTCGTCGCGGAGGTCAGGAAGCGATTCCCCGGTGTCCACGTCCACACCGCGTTCAGCCCCTGATTGAACTGAAAGCTGCTGATGTTGCTCTGATTTGCCGTACCAAGGAATCCATCCGCTGGTTCGAACTGCAGGTAGTTGGGCGAATACTGATAGCCTTCCTGCGA
>JANMKU010000235.1:0-9346 GCA_031372205.1 Gemmatimonadaceae bacterium
CGTGACAGGGTGAGGCCACGCGAGTAGCGAATGGCGACGTGGTGCTCCTGGGCCTTACTGACCTTCGCGACCTTAACGATCTGCGTGTACGCGTCAGTGATCGGCGTACCAGGCGAACCCGTCACACTGGTCGGCAATCGCTCGATGAGGGCAAACACTTCGTTATCCGAAACGAACCAGTCGAACAGCTGGCCCGTGGCGAAGTTGATCATGTTGAGCACCACACCGGCTTGCTGCCCTTCCAGCGCCGGAGCGGACCATGGCTGAGTGCAGGGATCATTGACGTTGACGAAACTGCCCGGTCCGCCATAGCACCCGTGAATAACGCGCCCGGAGATGGCACCCGGTGTCGAGGCGTTGATCCGCACCGAGAACTCGAGTGAGCCGACCTGCGGCACGTTGAAACTCTGCGTGCTGATGGCGATGTACTTGAGGTGGTCGTACACGCTGTAGTCCGCGCCGACATGGAACGGCACGGCGCTCACCGTGACCTCGCCATTCTGCTTCTGCGTTAACGTGCCGCCAGCAGCGAGTTCGCCCTGACCGTAGGGGTTGGCCCACTTGGTCTGATACTCGGCCAGCGACTTTGAGTCGTAGTTCACAACCGAGTTTGTACCGCCGCTATTCGCCGCCGCCGCAACGCTTCGCTTGGGAGCGGCCGCCGTCGGTACCGCGGAATCCGAACACCCGACAGCAACGAGCAGCGCCATTGGCAGCGCAATTCGATTGGTCTGCTGCAAAAGGGATAGCGGTTGCACGCGCATACGATCCTCCTCGTGAAGTGATGGGAGTGTGCTGAGGTCTTCTGCAGAACGTGCGACCTCGCGTGCCCTTCGTCAATGCATGCTGTACGCGCTCTCAGGTGGCGAACTCGAGCACTGCGCTGTGCTAGATCGTTTCCTGCAGTGCTACACTGATGCCCAGGACCACCCGCCGTGCACCTGACCGTCGACGATCATCGGGTTGATGAGAGGACTGCAGTCATCAACAGCGAGGTAGCGCAGAATCTTCACGAATGGCGCTCGGGGTATGCACGGAGCTCCGCCGCGATCCCAGAAGGACCAGCGGCTTGGTCTGTTATATCGCGGTCATGACTGGAATAGTTTGAAGATCATCGCGGTCATGACTGGAATAGTTTGAAGATCGTTTTAAAGGCCAAGAGCTGCCGATACTGGAAGGGACGGCCCCACTCTCCCCCGGACAGCTAATGCGACGTTGTGCGCCCCTGCTCTTGTTGTGCTGCCTTTCCGCCTGTGGCGACGGGAGCGCCGACGGTCGCGGTACGTCACCTGCTCCCGCCAAAACGGTTCCTTGGACGGCCGACGCATGGACCCAGCCCGTGCCCGCCTGGGGTTCACCGGTCCGTCTCAATCTCCCGGTCGCACTGGGCGATATCACGTTTGGGCCCGGCGGCGGCATCGGGGCATTCGGCGCGCATCAAGGCGGTCACGTCGAAGGACTGAATCACGTGTGGATCCCGACGCGCTTGGGCATCCCCGTGCGGAGCTGGGCGGCGGGCACCGTCACGAAGATTGAAGACATGGGCGCTCGCGGCACCGCCGATGGCCGTCATGAGTACTTCGTCACCATCGACTATGGGCGAGGCTTGGTAGGCAAGCACCTCGATGTCGACGTGCCGCTGGTGCGCGTGGGTGACGCGGTGCGGGAGGGCGATCCGGTGGGGAGTATGACCGGGAGCGCCGAGTTCAACCTGATCGACAACAATCGTACCGACGGCGAACGCACCGGCGGTACGACGGGCTCGCCGGTGTCGCCCTTTGACTATCTGCGCGATGACGTGAAAGCCGCTCTGGTCGCGCGTCATCGCGCCGAGGTCGTGGAACCGTTTTTCGCGCGCGGTGCCGCGAGCGGCAACAGCCGGCCGTGGGAACCATTCTTGACAAACCCGATGCTCTTTCATGATGCGCACCGCGGCACGCCCATCGGCGAGTGGATCCTCACCAACAAGCATTGGAATGCGCCAGACCCGGTGTACTTCGATGTGATGACGGTGTTCGACGTGAGCAATGCGTACGGACATTTCCAGCGCGTCGAGCTGATGGACCACGATTGGTCAGCGAGTGGCAACAAGCAGCACATCACCGGCGCATGGAGCGCGCCCGACGGCGCCGGTACGCTGGTGTTGACCCTTGAGCGTGGCGCCGCGTGGTTCGCGCGGTATATAGTCGACGACAGCGGCGGCCGCGCCACACTGACGATGGAGTGGAAGCAGGGTAGCTACCCGGCCGCCATCACATCGAACGCGGCCATCTACGTTGCGCGCGGCCCGATCTATCTCGGCGGTGACGCGCAGTTGCTTGGGATTCCCAAGTAGTCCTGGCCGGGAGTGGAGATCATCATGGCAGAACGACAATTGGTGACACGACGCCACATTGAGGCGCTGCGCCCGATCCCCGGAGCAGATCGTATCGAGGTCGCACGCGTGGACGGGTGGGACGTCATCGTCAAGCGCGGAGAATTTGCGGTTGGCGACGACGCGATCTATTTCGAGATTGACTCCTGGCTGCCGGCGCATGACGAACGTTTCGCGTTCCTGCGTCGCGACGCGGCGGGTGATCGTATTCGTTTGCGCACGATCAAGCTGCGTGGACAGGTTTCGCAGGGGTTACTCTTGCCCGCGTCCCGTTTTCCGGAACTTCGCTACGACGCCGATCTCGCCGCGCAGTTGAACGTCGCGTTGTGGGAACCGCCAATCCCCACCGAATTGTCTGGCCCAGTGAGTGGGCCGGTACCGTCGTTCATCCGGAAGACGGATCAGGAACGCGTGCAGAACTTGCCGACCGTCATCGCGGACAGCGACGGTGTGGTGTTCGAAGTCACAGTGAAACTGGACGGAACATCGATGACCGTCTTCCACAACGCGGGCACGGTCGGCGTGTGCGGACGGCGATTTCAATTCACCAGCGACAACACCAACAGTTTGTGCAGCGTCGCCCGCGAGCTCGCCATCCCAGAGCAGCTCACTCGGCTTGGCCGCAACATCGCCATTCAGGGCGAGTTGATGGGGCCAAAAATCCAGGACAACAAGGAACGTCTGTCGACACACCAATTCTTTGTCTTCGACGTGTGGGATATCGACAATCAACGATATCTGTCGGTCGCCGAGCGCGGCGATATCGTCAGCACGTTCGGACTGCAGCGTGTTCCATTGCTGCACAGCGACTTCCACATTCCGCGCACGTGGACTGTCGACGACCTGTTGCACATGGCCGACGGCCCGTCGCTCGCGCCGTCTGTGGCTCGCGAGGGTGTGGTGTTCAAGGCGATCGACGGCACCATGTCTTTCAAAGTCATCTCGAATGCGTGGCTGGTGGAGCACGGGTGACGGCACCAGCGGCCCCGCCGGATCCCGTGGCGCGCGCCCGCGGAGTAAAAGCGAATCGCCGCCTCTTACCGCTCGCCGAGCGCCTCGGTGAAGTAGGCTGGGACGTCAAAGCGGAGCGTCTCCTGCGCGCCACTCGGTCGCCATTCCAACACCAAGTCGACCACGAGGTCTGGCACGTCGCGGCGCATGACGCGGATCGTGCGATCCCAGCGGTCGACAGTCCAATACTCTGCCACGCCTATCCGCAGATAGAAACTGCGCTTCTTCCCGAGATCACGCCGACGGGTCGTGCGCGAATGCACTTCCACGACGAGCGACGGCGTCGGCATTTCGGCCCACGTCTCCGGCACTGTGCGTGTTGTGGGGCGCACCATCAGATCTGGCTCCACCTCCGATCCTTCTGCTTGAACCACGGCGCGGGGAGTATGCACCTCGCCAAGGCGCTGCGCGCGCACGTAGGGAGAGAGAATTTCGCGCATGACCAGCGCAAGCCGCTCATGCGCGGGTGAGGGCGCCGGGGTCACGAACAGCTCTCCGTCAACAAGCTCGTACTTGTTGCCGTCGTCTGGCAGCCGATCAAGGTCGGCCATTGTCCACGCGCTCGTCGCAGGTGCCATGAGCATGAGCTGGATGTCCTTAGGCGTTGGCGGTCGTTCCTCATGCGATGACGCTACGCGCGCACGCCGAACGGTCCGTCACCGTTTTGATGCTCCCCACATCATCACATCGCCACTTACTCCGGACGGTACGCTCGGCGGGCGCGCCGAGTCAATGCTGATCCGAACTTCGAGCTACGGACGTCGCGAGTGGATAGGAGCACAATCTGGCAACTGGATGGCTCAGCCTTCCGCCTCCCGTGCCCGGAGTTAGCATCTCCGGCATGACAACCGCCACGAAACCCAAGGAGCTCACCCTCCGCGGCCTGATCCTCGGTGCGCTCATCACCACCGTGTTCACTGCCGCCAACGTCTATCTCGGCCTCAAAGTTGGGCTGACGTTCGCCTCATCGATTCCGGCGGCCGTGATCTCCATGGCCATCCTGAGTGCCGTCAAGGATTCGTCGATCCTTGAGAACAACATCGTGCAGACCGTCGCATCGGCGGCCGGCACGTTGTCGGCGATCATCTTCGTTCTGCCCGGGCTCGTGATCGTCGGGTGGTGGACCGGCTTTCCGTTTTGGCAGTCGTTCCTCATTTGCGTGAGTGGCGGTGTGCTTGGCGTGGTGTTCACGATTCCGCTGCGACGCGCGCTGGTGACGAATTCGGACCTCCCGTACCCGGAAGGTGTTGCCGCTGCGGCCGTACTCAAGGTGGGTTCGAGCGCACGCGGTGAAGGCGTGACCGACGCGCGCGAAGCGAGTGAAGGACTGACCGCGGTGGTGCTCGGCACGGTGGCGTCGGCGGGGCTGGCCATTGCCGGCGCGACGCGCGTGCTGGCGGCCGAAGTCAGTGGTGTATTTCGCGTTGGTGCGACGGCCGCCAGTGGATATAGCATGGCGTGGTCGCTGGCCCTCTTCGGCGCAGGACACCTGGTGGGCATCGCGGTCGGTATGGCGATGCTGGCCGGATTGCTCATTGCGTGGGTGGTCGCCGTGCCCATTCTCACGTCGATGCATCCTGCGGTGGACGCAGCGACGCTCACGTCGAACACGATGACGATCTGGCGCACCCTGGTGCGTTTCATTGGGGCCGGTGCGATCGGTGTGTCCGCGCTGTTCACGCTCGCGACACTCGCCAAGCCAGTCATCGCCGGGTTGGTGAGCACGCTCCGCACATCGCAGTCCGTTGGCACGGGTGATGATCTCGACCGCGACATCTCACCGCGATGGGTCATCGGTCTCACCGTCGCCTGTCTGATCGTGACGGCGTGGTTGGCGTGGACGTTTGCGCACAATTCAGCGCTGGCCGAGCATGCGGTCGTATTGACCGTTGTGGCGGTGCCGTTTGTCTTCATTGTCGGCTTCCTGATTGCCGGCGTCGCAGGCTACATGGCGGGGCTCATTGGCGCCTCCAACAGTCCAATCTCGGGCATTGGCATTCTCGGCATCGTCAGCTGCGCCACGATTGTCGCGGCCGTCGTGACGCCTACGCCAGAAACGCAAAAAGTACTCGTTGCATTTGCGTTGTTCGTCACGAGCATCGTGTTTGCCTGCGCAACGATCTCCAACGACAATCTGCAGGATCTCAAGACGGGGCAACTCGTTGGTGCGTCGCCGATGAAGCAACAGATCGCTCTCATCGTCGGCGTGATTGCGGGTGCCGCGGTGATTCCGTCGGTGCTCAATTTGCTCGCCAAGGCCTATGGTTTTGCCGGCGCGCCAAACATCGGCGTCGTCTCACAGAATCCACTCCCTGCGCCGCAGGCCACGCTGATCTCGGCGCTGGCGCAAGGCGTGATCGGTGGCAATCTCGATTGGAAGATGATCGGCATTGGTGCAGTCGTTGGCGTCCTGCTCATCGCACTCAATGCGCTGCTCAAGGCCACAAAGCGTGGCAGTCTGCCACCACTCGCTGTCGGACTCGGTATCTACCTGCCGATGTCGGCGACCTTCGCCGTCGTGGTCGGTGCGTTCGTCGGACACTGGTACAACAAGCGCGCTGCACGTGCTGCGGCGCCAGACCGTGCGGAACGACTCGGCACGCTAGTCGCCTCAGGATTGATCGTTGGTGAGAGCTTGTTTGGTGTACTCAACGCCGGACTGATTGTCGCGTTTGCCAAGGACGCACCGATCGCACTGGTCGGCGAAGACTTTGCGCCAGCGAAGATACTCGGTCTCGCCGTATTCCTCGGTCTCGTCGTGGCGCTCTACCGATGGATGCTGCAGAAGAACGCCGACTCCACCGCGCGCGGCTGATCCGCTCACATCGACAACCCCGCACGCACGATGCCAAACAATCCCACGTCGTCGCTGACCGTATCCCGTCGCATGCCGCACTCCTCGGCGACGCTCTATCGCACGTGGACAACGGGGTGGGCGACGTGGTTCGCTGAGCCAGACTCTTTGCACATGCAGGCAGTGGTTGGTGCGCCGTTCTACTTTGACGTCGCGCAGCGTTTCGAGGACAACACGCCGATGAAGCGACATCCGCACTATGGACGCTTTCTCGCACTCAGCCCAAACGCGTTGGTATCGCTGACATGGGTCACGGCTGGCACCGGCGGCGCCGAGACGACAGTGACGGTGACCTTCACACCGGAAGGCGATGACACCATCGTCATGCTGACGCACGAGGGATTCCTCACCGAGACCGCGCGCGATCAGCACGCGGCAGCATGGCCGATGGTACTCGCGCAGCAAGAAGCGAAGCTGCACGCGCTCCAATTCGAACACGCCGAGCAGTCCCACGCCGCGCCTGACGTATTCATGTCAAACCGGTCAATCCCAAACGCGACGTTCATTCCGGTGCGCAGCTATCCAGATCTCGATGCCGCGGTCACGTGGCTTCGCGATGTGCTCGGCTGCCGAGAGCGGTTGCGCATTCCCGGGCATCGCGTGCAACTCACACTCGGCACTGGTGCGGTCGTCGCTGTCGCGTGGGATGCCAGCACAGCTCCGGCCACGGGTGGACGACCACCGGCCACACTGATGGTGCGTGTGCTCGACGTGGATAGCACGTATGCGCGCGCCCTGTCGAATGGGGCGACGGGACTCAGTGCACCCACTGATCAACCGTACGGCGAACGACAGGCGGCACTGCGCGATCCAGCCGGTCACGCGTGGACGTTGACGCAAACCATTGGCGACGTCGATCCGGCGTCGTGGGGTGGAATGCTTGTCACCTGACGCGCGCGCGACCGCGTGCGATCGCCGCAAACGCCAGCGCTGAGGTCGTTGGTTCTGCAGGCGAACGGCCGGCCACCTCTCACGCCGGTTTCGCACCTCGTTGAGCGGCGCCGCGTCACGGCGGTTACTGTCTGTGCGAGGTGCCTGCCGAGGTGGCCGACCGATACGATCGTGGGACGCGACAGCGCTGGCGCCCTCAGCGGCAAGGCAGCGGATATCATCCTGCAGGACTTGGAGCGAGACGGTGAACACGCGACGCGAATTTCTTATCAAGGCGCCGATTGCGCTGGCGGGCGTAGCGGCCGCGTGCCGCGGTGGCGATCAGGCCGTGCCCGCGACTGAGGGTGCGTTGTCGTCCACTCCCGGTGCGCCTCCTGCATTTGGCACCGCCGCTGGCGTGGGCCCGGCGGTGACGGCGAGCGATTTTGCGGGCGCCGAAAGGTTGATGCAGGTGACAAGCAATGCCGAAGAACGCGCGATGATGGCGGAAAGTTGGCGACGAACGCTGTCGTCGACACTGGAGCGGCGCGTCGGTCCGCGCACCATCGCGATTCCACCGGAGCTGTCACCGGCAATGGTGTGGAATCCGGCGCATGCCGTCGGCGCGGTGAGCGGCGCGCACGATCGGTTTGTGCGAACGGCGGGCGATACACCACCGTTGCCTGGTAGCGACGCGGACATCGCGTTCGCACCGGTCACGTCGCTCTCCCGGTGGATTGAGCGCAAGCAGCTCACATCGGAACGACTCACGCAGATCTACCTGGATCGCATTGCCAAGTATGATGGCAGAGTACGTTCCGTGATCACGCTCACGCGCGACCGTGCACTGGCGCGTGCGAAGGCCGCCGACGCCGAGATTGCCGCCGGCACGTACCGCGGCCCGCTGCACGGCATTCCGTTTGGCGTGAAAGATTTGCTGGATACCGCGGGCATTGCGACGACATATGGCGCCGAGCCATTTCGTGATCGCATCCCGGCGCACGACGCAGTGGTGGTGAAGCGTTTGGAAGACGCCGGTGCGATTCTCATTGCCAAGCTCAGCCTCGGGGCGCTGGCGCTCAATGACATTTGGTTTGGTGGGCAGACTATGAACCCGTGGTTGCTTGAGGAGGGCGCATCAGGTTCGAGCGCCGGGCCGGGCGCGGCGACGGCGGCGGGGCTGGTGGGCTTTTCCATTGGCAGCGAAACTGGCGGCAGTATTGTCAGCCCGAGCATGCGTTGCGGTGTGACCGGACTGCGTCCGACGTTTGGACGGGTACCGCGCACTGGTGCGATGACACTCTGTTGGTCGTTGGATAAGTTGGGCCCGATGACGCGCGGGGTTGAGGATGCGATGCTGGTGCTCAACGCCATCCGCGGCGCGGATGCGGGCGATGTGTCGAGTGTGAGTGTACCGCTCGAATACGAGGCGAATGCGAGTGTCGCCGGTGTGCGCGTGGGGATCTTCCCATCGTGGATGAAGGAGGCGCCCGCCACTGACGTCGATCGCGCGGCCGTGGAATCGCTACGGTCGCTTGGCATGAAGACGGTGGACCTCGCGTGGCCGAACATTCCGCACAACGCGTTGATGTTGATCCTGTTCAGTGAGGCGGCCGCCGCGTTTGAGGAGCTGACGTTGTCGGGCACGTCGCGCACCCTCAAGGTGCAGCTGCCTGATGCGTGGCCCAATCTGTTCCGCATGTCGCGTTTTCTGTCGGCGGTCGATTTCGTGCAGGCCGATCGGGTGCGACGGCGTTTCGCGCAGGAGATGGCCGCGCTGTTCACACAGGTCGACGCCATACTGGTGCCGTCGCTGCGGGATGAGACGCTCACGACGACGAACTTTACTGGTCACCCGTCCCTGACGCTGCGCACCGGATTTGTGAACGTGTCTGAGGCGCGGAGTGATTGGGCGCCGGACCCGAAGCATCCGCTGCCGAAGTTTGCGCCGCCGCGTCGCGTGCCGCACGGTGTGACGCTGATCGGAAAGCTGTTCGACGAAGGTACGATCGTGCGTGTGGGTGTCGCGTTGGAGCGCGCGGCGGGCGTGGCGAATGAGCGACCGCTGGGGTTTTAGCGCATCAAGTCAATCGTTTCATGGACGACAGATCCGTGTTTCTTTTTTGAACCACAGGGGTCACAGGGGTTCGACAGGACAGCAACGTTCCAAATCCCATTTTGGATTTTTTTCCTTTTTCTTTTTTTCTAGAACGCGAGGGATTGATGCTGTAGTGCTG
>JANMKU010000238.1:0-3728 GCA_031372205.1 Gemmatimonadaceae bacterium
GAAGAACGGCGCGATGCGCGCTAACTCGGCCTCAGTCGGTGCGCCCGTCATCGACGAACCGATGCGAATGGTATAGAACGCACTGACCATCGGCGATGGTGCTGGCGATCGTATGCCGTCGCACGCCGCAACCACCAACAGACCGACCGCCGACACCATCCAGACGATGCGCCTCATGACATCTCCCGATCGTCGAGCGTATGCAGATCGGAGACGGTTTGCCGGCGTGCTCGCTCGATGCGATCATAGCGCCGCTGGAACTGCGTCATGGCAAACTGGACGAACGTTTCTGGCGCGAGGCCAAACGGTCGGTTGTCAACCGGATAGGCGGCAAATGATTCGTTGATGATCTCGATTGCCGACGGCAGCAGTTCATCCATGCGGACCGCAATGGCACGCCAGACATCGTCGCCGTGTTCGACCACAAGCCGCGACAAGAGAAAAATACCGTACGCGAGATGCCGAGACTCATCGGCCTTAAGCAGTGCCGCCACACGTTGCATGCCGGGCATGATCCCACGCGCCGTGAGAATCTGATGATACACATGATATCCCGTCTCAGCGAGCACCCCTTCCACGATCATGTTGTAGGTCACGGATGCGCGCGCTTGGGCAACCGGCGACCGATCAGTGCGGAGGCGCCCCATCGCCGTCGGCAGTTCCTCGCCGAAAATCCGTTGGTAGCTCGCCGAGTGGTAGTGCGTGAGATCGCCCGACAGCTCGGCCACGTTGTCGAAGAACCGACGAAACACCTCGACATGCTTGGCCTCTTCCCACAGAAAGCTCGTCAGATAGAGCTGCTCCTCCAGCCGCCCCTCCTGCGCAATGACATCGAGCAGTGGCAGAATGTCCAGCGTGACACTTTCTTCGCCGGCTTGAAACAATGACGTCAGGCGAAGCAGCACATCCTGTTCGTCCGGTTGCAGCGTCTGCCAATCGACGCGGTCTTGTGCGAAATCGATATCCGATGGATTCCAGATCCCGTAGCGTTTCGCTTTCTCCCACAGTCGCATCGGCAGGAGGTTGAATCGAATGCCGATGGCACTCGTGCTTTGGAGCGGCGGCCGCGTGACCCCGCTCGCCCCTATCCCCGAGTTGTCCACAGCAGCACCGAGGGCCGCAGGCGGCAGCACCGCAACATGATCAGTGTCGACGCGGTGCGGTTCGCCGGGTACACGGCGGTCAACACCTTGTGCCACCACAACAAGCGCCGTCGCCGCGTGCACGTGCGGCAGCAAGCCACCCAGCGTGCCTTTCTTGAGTTTGATCTTGCCCCGCAGAATGGCCATCGTCGGCGCAAGGCCGCCATCGAGCACCAACAACCAGGTCGCGGCATCGGCCCACAACACGTAGCGCGCCGACGAATAGTCTGCGGCATTCGCCAGCCGTGCGGCGCGACACTCGCCATGCCACAGGTCGAGATACACACCGCGCTCCAGCGGCTCGTCCGCCGCCGACAGTCCCGGTGATGGGGCATCACTGCACGCGAGGATCACAGCGCCTTCCCACCGACTCGCTGCTTGTTGATAGGAGGCGCTCGCATTCAGTGCCACCTGCAACGCCAACGCCCAGTGATCCGTGAACAGCGCCTCGATGACGCGATCGACATCGGTGGATTGACGCGACATGGCGCTAACGCTCCACGCCATTGGCAATCATTGCACGCCGCAGCAAGGCGATTTGTCCGCCATGATAGGTCGTGTGTTCAATCACACCGTCAATCATGGCGCCGACCGTGTACGTCCGGCTTGGTACCGTTTCGGTAAGTGCATCATCGGTCAACCCCGCGACGGTGTCGGCCAGTTGCGCATGGGCAGCGGTGAGCCCCTGCCTCGCGCTTGTCCAGGCACGCGCGCTCGGGCGGGCCGGCACCGACGGAAAGTCGCGCGCGCGTGACGGATCGCCGAGTGCCGTCCCGTGCACCCGATCGTTCGCAATCTCTGCCCACGTTGTCATGTGCAGCACAAGTTCCCAGATGGAATGCACATCAGCGATCGGTCGCGACGCGGCGTCACGATGCGAAACCCCAGCGAGGAGTTCGTTCACCGCAGCGCCGTGCCACATTGGTCCGTGCACTGAGCGCCGCACGCGATCTGCCGCGTGTGTCGCGCGTTCGCTCTCAGGGGTTGGAGTGGAGTGAGTACGCAGATGACCGTGATGGCTTGCATGGAAAGGCAGACCCGTCAACCTGTAGAGTAGTGGTCGCTGCACGCTGCGACAGTGGCATGCGCACAGACGTTGCGCGCTCCGTCAGGTATCCGTGCCACAGGATGCGCGCCGAGAAAACTCCGGCACAGCGACCTGCAGTTGCATCGCGACGTTTCGAAATCATCTCCGAATATCGTAGTTCACACAACAACGGGGCACCGATTGGTGCCCCGTTGTTCGCCACATGGTTGCCGCTCAGTGCTTCGGCGTCTTCGCCTTGCCGTCGTCATCGCCGCTGGCTGGCCCGAATGGATTCCCGGCGGCGCCTGCGCCCACGTTCTCTACACGCAACGTCTTCTTGACCGTGGTGCCGCCAACCGTCAGCACGACGCTGTAATCGCCAGTGGTCGCGCCCGCACCACCGCCACCGCCAAAGCCGCCACCGCCGCCACCGCCGCCACGTCCGCCACCACCAGGCGTTGGCACCGCAATGCCGATCAGCTGGAAAATCTTGGTCACCGCCGGATTCGCCGGGCCACCACCACGACCGCCAAACTGTGCCGCCAGGTCAGCGGCCGCTCCACCGCCACCCGGCGCACCGCCGCGACCAGCGGCCGCCTCACCGGGACGCGCACAAAACGGCTCCCACTGGGTGAGCGGTCGCTCGCAATTGGCTGCCGCCCCACCACGACCACCTCCGCCACCACCACCGCCACCGCCACGACCAGCCAATGCGGGGCCAAACGACGGTGGCGGTGTCAACAACTGCTTCGCCTGCGCAAGGGCCGCACTATCGTACTTGGCCTTGACCAGCGAGTCGAGCACCACCGGTCCGCGCACGACGCGCAAAATGCTGTCACGCCGTTCACTCGTCGAGAGCGGCGCTGGCGGTACAGGCGCACGCTGGATCTGGTAATTCCATGTCACACTGTGCAGTCCCGCCCCACCCGGTCCGGTGAGCGTTTGCAGCGTATCACCGGACGCGCTGACGATGCTGATGCGCGCCGGCGTACCACCAGCGCCGGTAACGCGATACGAAATCAGTGCGCCGTATGTGGGGCTCGGCGTCGCGAAGAATCCCTGCGCATTGCCGTTCCCCGATGCGCCCAACGTTGGCGCTTCACCCCACTGGAACGCCGTCTTCGGCTCGAACAGCATCACGTTCGAGGCAAACGTTTTCGCGTTCAGCTGTTCCAGCGGCGCGATGTCGACAATCCAAAAGCTGCGGCCGTGTGTTGACGCGATCAGCTCATGATCGCGCGGATGAATCTTCAGGTCATATACCGGAACACTGGGCAAATTCGTCATGAACTTGGACCAGCTCCGGCCGCGATCAATCGATGCGTACGCGCCAATCGACGTGCCGACAAACAGCAGATCGCGATTCTTCGGGTCTTCACGAATCACCTTGACCGGATGCGACGCCGGAATGTTCGCGGCAATACTGGTCCAAGTGCGGCCACCATCGGCGGTGCGATACAGCAGTGGCGCGTAGATGCCGTCACGGTGCGCATCCACAGCGACGTAGGCGACGCCCGCGTCAGCGTGACCGGCCTCGATGCGGCTGATCCAGTGTCCCC
>JANMKU010000253.1:0-2265 GCA_031372205.1 Gemmatimonadaceae bacterium
AACACTCGGTGCGCCGTTGCGCAATGCGGCGGGTTGGCTGCAACTCATTGCTCAGCCGCGGCCGACGATGTCGACGGCCGTCGGTTGCGGCGTTGATGCGGTCAACGTGGCGGATCGACCGGATCGCCAGCGCAATGCGAGTTGCGCCGCGAACGTTGGGTGGCATCCAACCCAGCCCGTGCTGTTTGGCGTGGAGTATCGAACGCTGGCCACGCGCTACGCCAGTGGGACCCGACGCGGCACGCAGCTCAATCTCACGGCGGGATTCGAATGGTGAGCACGTTGGCGCGACCGTCGACGAACCGCGCGTACGCTTGGCGCGCCCTCGTCGTGGTCTGTGTGCTTGCGCTTTGGACGGGCGGTCGTCTGCAGGCACAAGGCGCAGTTGCAGGGCGTGTCGTGCTATTGGAACGGGCAAATAGCGTGTCGCGCGACCTCATGAACGGCGTCGTACAGCTCGAACCGCTCGACGCGATTCGACGCGATCGGAACGATGCACTGATGATCGCCGCCATCGACATGCGCACCCGGGAGTTTGTGCCGAGAGTGCAAGTCGTCCGCGTGGGAGGCAAGGTTGGTTTTCCGAACAGTGACCCGTTCAGCCACAACGTGTTTTCCAACAGTGCCTTGGGTGCGTTCGATCTCGGCTTGTATCGATCCCGTGTCACGCGGAGCACAAGTTTCACGCGGCCCGGTGTGTATGCCATCTACTGTAACATTCATGCACGCATGGTCAGCTTCGTCGTGGCCGTGTCTACTCCGTACGTGGCGCGCTTGGCTAAAGATGGGCGCTTCTCGATCCCTGGCGTACCCGCGGGAAGCTACCGCGTACGCGTGTGGCACGAGCGGGCCGCGGAAGTGACACAGACGATCGATGTGCCCATGTCTGGCGTCGTTGATGTCAACGTGTCGATGGACGCGCGCGGCTACGAGGAGAAGCCGCATCCGAACAAGTTTGGTGCGCCGTACACGGCGACGCGTGCGGATCGGTACTGACGTCCTGCGTCGGACACATGGGTTTACGTGGCGCGTATTTCTCGTCACGGGCACCCTCGTGGGCGTGGTGGTCGCGATTGCGTTAGTCATTGCGTCCGCGTCAGTGCGCCGAAACAGTGAGATCAGCGCTCGGCGCGGACTCGAGCAGTCCGCGGATTTGGTTGCGCAGTTCCTCTCCGGTCGCGAACGCAGTCTTGCTGGTGGCATGAGTGTCTTTGCGCAACGACCCTACTTCCGCACGCTCGTCTCTGAACGTCGTCGCGACGATATCCTCGACCAAACGTTCGAAGCGGTGTCGCAACTGCAGTCGCAGTGGGTGTTCATTACGGACGCGCGCGGCGTGCTGCTCGCGAAATCGGACGAGCCGAGCGCGAATGGAGACGACCTCGGCGGCGTGCCGCTCATTGCCGGTGCGCTCCGCGGTCAGGTGACGGCGGGCTTTGGCGTGTCGCGCGACTCTCTCCTGTTTCAAGCTGTCGCCGTGCCCATCGTGATCCCCGGCGGTGTACCGATTGGCGTGCTCGTGGCCACGCGTTTGGTTGACTCGTTGCTGGCGCATGATGTCAGTGCGGCCACCGCGAGCGAGGCCGTGTTCTACACGCGCGCGCTCGATGGCACGGCGCGAATCGCGGCGTCCACACTCGGCAGGGACTCGGCACTCGCCGCAGCCGTTCGACTGATCGCGGCATCGCCAATTCGCGGTCGGGCCGCGGATCGCTCGCGACCCGATCTCCACGTGATGAACACGGAGTATCTGGCGCAGGGCGCATCATTGACCACGGCTGGCGGTGAAGTGGTTGGCGGCTATGCCGTGCTGCGTTCGCGGAGCAGTGAGCGAACGAGTCTCGCTGGCGTGCAGCGCTCCATTTTACTGGCAGGGTTGATTGGATTCGTGCTGGCGTTGGCCGTCGCCTACGTGGCGGCGCGTTTCGTCGCCCGACCGGTGCGTTCACTCGCCGAGATCGTACATCGTGCGGCGGATGGTGACTATCGCAGTAGCATCACGAGTGCGTTGCTGGGGGCCCGTGCCGGCATGGAAGTGACCGGTCTTGCAGCGGCATTTGACGCACTGCTCGCGGATCTGCGTGACAAGGAGGCTTTGATTGCGATGACACGCGACGCGCCATCCCCGACGCCGGGCCCCGTTGTGTCACCAGTGGCGATCGGGAATCGACAGACACGCCATCTGCGCGTGGCCGGTGGATCGTTGAGTATTCCGGTCGCGGACTCCCCGCAGCCCGGGTCGCGTCGCAGCCTGGCCGTGTCACC
>JANMKU010000265.1:0-13263 GCA_031372205.1 Gemmatimonadaceae bacterium
CGACATCGCTGCGCTTCACAAAGGCGCCGTCTTCACCCCGGAGGAGATTCTCCAACAACACGCGCAGCGAGAACGGCAGGGTGGCCGCGGTGCTGCCGGGCAGGGCGTCGAGCGAGGCGAGCCGGAAGTACGCGTATTGGCGGTCGCCCACGGAGAGTGTGGCGCGGCTGCCGAACGAATTTGGATGAGACATTTGGTGAGCTGGGGTCCGGCGCGCAACGCATCCCGTGGATGGTCACACGCGTTCGGGACAGAGCCACTCATCGCGCCGTGGGAAAGACCCCGGTATCGACGAGGCTAGTGGGTAATATCGGGCGATGCGCTGCGGATCGCCACACGCCCACGCGTCAGCGCGCTACTTCAACGCTTTCATTTGAACGCACGGATGGCGAACGCCTCGGCGTGAGCCGTTGCGCGGGCACTGGCTCGACGTGAATCGCATCCTCCGGGCAGCAGCGAACAAACGCGCCGTCCGCCGGAGACCAGTCCTGATTCGGCGCGATCGGGAACGCTTTGCTCACGTCGTCGAGCGCCATCATGTTGGGGGCTCGTACCACGCACAGCGCGCACCCGGTACAGGCCGCGCGGTCGACCGAGATGCGGACCTGACGACGTGGAAAAATGCCGGAGGGCGCTCGCAGCAGGTTCGGCAGATCGTTCAACGCGGCCTTCGTCGCGTCGTAGCCGGCCAGCAGCAACTCCTCGACGTGCGTGAAGCTGAACCAGCCGATGTGCGACACTTTCGGACGCACGAGCAGGAGCGGCGGGGATGACCACCGCTCGAGCACATCCTGCTGCTGCGCGTGCATCATCATCGAGGCGGCGCGCATGAAAATCGAAGCGAATCCCTGCATCGCGACACCGGTTGTCACGGGCACATCGGCGATGCCCACGTCAACGGCAATCAGGGCGTCGACCCCAAGCGCCGCGACGTCCACCGGCAGGTTGTTGGTGGTGCCGCCGTCGATACAGGTCCGTGATCCGACAATGCCCGGCGGGAAAAACCCCGGGAGTGCGCAGGAGGCATAGACAGCGTCGCGCACCTTCACATCGCGGAGCCCGGGACGCCCGAACACCAGGGGCGTCGCGCGATCAATATCCATCGCCGTCACCAGGAGCGGTGTGGCGAAATCGTCGAACGTGCCGTCGGCGACGAGTTCCTCGCACAGCGCACGCAGCGGCGCCTCGAGATAGATCGACCGCGACAACATGCGCTCGAGCAGCATGCCGAGATGGTTGATGCGGAAGAGATCGCGTCGCCGGAACCGCAGGGCGCGCTCGGTCAGCACATCCGGCGACGACCCGGACGCCGCGGCGGCAGCGATCATCGCGCCGATGCTGGAGCCCGCGTACAACGTCGGCGTGAGCCCCGCTTCGGCGACGGCACGGAGCGCACCGATGTGCGCGAGGCCTTTCAGTGCACCGCCACCGAGGACGATGCCAATGCGCGGTGTCACTGGGGCGGTAGGAACGGCAGTGGTCTCGAGCAGCGGGTCACAACGGTGGGGCGCGGACGTGGATGGTACGCCGGCGTCAGGACACAGGCAAATCGGAGCGCGGTACGAGGGCGCGCGGTTGTTCGGCACGACACCACGCCATGCGCAGCGACCGAAGGCATCGGGCAGGCCCGACGAAGTCGTGCGAGGTGACGGTCGTCTCGCACCATGCGTACAAGGCATCAAAGCTTCGGGCGGCTGGCGTGTCGAGATCAAGCGCTGCCCGCAAGAGCCGGATCGCACGGCGTGCAGACACCTCGTCAAAGGACTCGCAGGCAAGGATCGCCCGATCATACGCTCGAACGATCCGCCCGAGTGGATCGACCTCCGTGCGGTCGGACGTGATGGGCGCGATCGCTGCGGCAGGCGTGGGATATGCAGGCACGAGAGAATCCGGGGAAGAGTACATATGGTCATCCGTCGATCGGTGACGCGACATCCGCTGCACTGCTCTTTCGGCTGTTGCGGGCTGGATCTTGATCACGAAACAACGGAGAGCACGTTGCAACAATGAAAACGCCAGCCAATGGTGACACACGGGCCGCGTGCGAAACGCCCACGCGGCCGCGACATTGATGCGCACGTGATGCTAAAGTTCCGTTGGGCACAAACCCGTCATGTTTTCCCGAGGTCTTTGCTGTGTCAGCACCAGATCCGCTGCTTCACTATCGCGACGAGTTTCCGATACTGTCGACGTCCACTTATCTCGTCTCCCACTCGCTTGGGGCGATGCCGCGGACGGTGCCAGCGCGTTTGGGTGAGTACGCGGCGCAATGGGAGACACGCGGCGTTCGTGCGTGGGCCGATGGATGGTGGGAGATGCCGGTGACGGTGGGATCGGTTGTTGCGCCGCTGATGGGTGCGTTGACGGGTGAAGTCGTGATGGTGCCGACCGTCACCCACGCGATGAGTTCGATCCTCACGGCGCTGGAATATCCAGCTGATCGCAACGAGATCGTGATGACCGCACTCGACTTTCCGTCGGTCCGCTACGCCTACGATGCGTTGGCGCCGCGGCTGGGTGCGCGCGTCCGCGTGGTGCCGAGCGACGACGGTGTCGGGATTGAGACGGAACGTTTGCTGGCGGCAATCACGGATCGTACGCGGCTCGTTGCCATCTCCCACGTTTTCTTTCGGTCCGCCTACATCATGGACGTCGCGGCGGTCTGCGCGCATGCGCATGCGATGGGAGCAGTCGTTGCGCTGGACGGATACCACAGCATCGGGGTCATTCCGGTGGATGTGCACGCGATCGGCGTAGACTTTTTGTGCGGCGGGGTGCTCAAGTGGCTGTGCGGTGGCCCCGGCGGTGCGTTTCTCTACGCGTCGCCGGCAATGAGCGAACAGTTCGCGCCGGCACTTACGGGCTGGCAAGCGCATCGCGCGCCGTTTGCCTTTGCCGACGGCATGGACTATGCGGCCGGAGCCTGGCGTTGGCTTGGTGGCACCCCGGCAATACCGGCACTGTTCGCAGGGCTCGACGGGCCGCGGATTATCGCCGATGCAGGCTTGCCGGCCATTCGCGAGAAGAGCATGCGGCAAACGGCCAGACTGATTGCCGAGGCAGACGCCCGCGAATGGAAAGTCACCGCGCCACGGGACCCAGAACGACGCGGCGGTACGGTGGCCTTTGACGTGCCGGAGGCGGCTTCGGTGGCGCGGGCGTTGCTCGCACGGAACGTGGTCATTGACTACCGACCCGGCGCCGGCATTCGGGTCGCACCACATTTCTACACGACCGACGACGAAATCACGACGTGTGTCGGCGAGATCGACGAAATTCTGTCGAGCGGAGCGTGGCGGCCCTACCGCAGCGTCACGTCGACCGTTACTTGACTGGCCTATCGCGGTACCCGCTGGCGCTCCGGCGTCAGCGTCACCAAGTTGCGAATGCACCCCTTCGACCCTTGCCAGAGAAACGCATGAACGCGCCGACGAACCAACCGCCGAAGAAGCTGCGCCGACAGTATACCAACAGCACGTATCCCCTGGTCGTGCTGAAGTTTGAGGATGGACACGAGATCAAGATCTATCAAAACGCCGGCAAGGTCTTCGATGCGTGGTCGGGAGAGACCATCAAAATCATGGCCGTTTATGATCCAACGTCGAAGGAGTGGGAGCTCGTCGAAGCACGCAAGAGTGACGCGTTTGACGAGGCCGCTGCCTAGCGGCGCCGACCAACGCGTTTGATGCGCCCTCGGTGCACTGATGTTGTTGATGCCGCGCTTCGGCGCGGCGATGCTGTCGTCGCCCTTGAAAGCTCGGTCCTCGCCCAGGGCCTCGAGCCGCCGCACAACCGGCATGCGGCTGTTCGAATGACGGAGGCGGTACGCGACGCGTCAGCGACGCCGGCCATCACGGCGATCGTACGCGGGGTGCCTGTGCTTGGACTGGACCCCGTCGATCTGGAGCGTTTTCTCAACCGAGACGGCGTGCGCAAGGTGTCATCGCGAGATCTGGCGGTCGCGATTGCCGACGGCGCGGACGGCGCAACGACCGTCGCGGGCACACTCGCGCTGTGTGCATTGGGTGGCATTGACGTGTTCGCCACGGGTGGGATCGGCGGAGTTCACCGCGACGCGGCTTTCGACGAGTCGGCCGACCTGATCGAGTTGGCTCGGACACCGGTCATCGTGGTGTGCGCTGGAGCGAAGTCGATCCTCGACCTACCCGCCACGCTCGAGCGCCTCGAGACGCTGGGTGTGTCCGTGGTCGGTTACCGGACCAACGAATTGCCGGGGTTCTTCACCACGACCACCGGGTTCGCACTGAACGCGCGGGCCGATAGTCCGGAGCACATCGCGCGGATCTGGCGTGCACACGGCGCCCTCGGCCGCCGTTCGGCGCTGCTCATCGTACAGCCACCACCGGCACACAGCGCACTGCCGAGTGATCTTGTGGATGCGGCGACGTCGGTCGCGCTCACGAAGGCCAGAAAGTCGGGTGTGCGAGGTGGCGCCGTCACCCCGTATCTCCTCGCCGAGGTCCAGCGTCAAACGGGAGGAGCATCGGTACACACAAATTTGGATTTGCTGGAAGCGAACGCCGCACTAGCGGGTCAGATTGCAACGGCCTTGGTCGCACTGCGGACCAACGCGCAGAGCGCGTGGAGTTCGACATGAACTTGTTGTGCACTCGCACGGTATCATCCGGTAACCCGTCAGCTCCGGAGGTTTGCGAAGCATGTCCACACCGTTCCTGAGTTCCGAGGAGTACGACGAGCGCGCGCACGCCCTCTACAACGAGGGAGAGTACGATGCGGCGCTCGACATGCTGCGCGAGGGCCTGGTGCGATATCCGGATTCCGTCGAGTTGCATGTCGGTGCTGGATATGCTCGTTTGGCGCGCGACGAGTACGCGTGGGCGCGCCGCAGTTTTGAACGCGGGCTTGCCTTGGACGCGGAGCACGAGGACGCGCTGGCCGGACTTGGCGAGGTCTTGCTCAAGTTCGGGCAAGTGGACGAGGGACTGCGCCAGTTTGAGCGCACGATCGAACTCGGCTACGAAGACGACGTGGACTTGATGCTGCAAATCGGTCGCGCGCTGTTCCGCGAGGGCTTTGTCGACAATGCGTTGGTGTTTTTTGAGCGAAGCGTCGCGCAGGCCGCGGATTCAGCGGAAGCGGTGGCGTGCGTCGGCTATGCCCAACATCGGCTTGGACATGATATGGACGCGATGGTCGCGTTGCGTCGCGCCTTGTCGCTGGATCCGGACTTTGCCGAAGCGCGGGTGTACCTGGCCAACTTGCTGTATGACGGCGGCGAGACCGACGCAGCGATCGCCGAGTTTGACCGCACAGCTCCGGAAGACCATTGGGACGAGCTGGGCATCTGGCGGCTAATGGAACTCAAGAAGACGGTCTACAAGTTGGCCGATGAAGATCCCGAACTCCGTCCTTGGGAAGCAAGACTGGTGGAACTGAGTGGCGATCCGGATGCTGTCGATGAACTGCTGGCCGAGGTCGAACAGGCATTCGCCGAACAGGAGAGTGCGGATTCCGCTGTGGCGCAAGGCCAGTTGGAGACGCTCGGGTCGCTGTTGTCCGGTCTGGCGCATCTACAGCAAGCGGAGCGCGTGGCATCTGACGTGATGGCGAGCGACACCTCACATCGAGTCATCACGCGGGACGGTGGGACGTTCGAAGGTTCCTGGGAAGAGATCGTGCAGGCGTTGCGTGATGCGCGGAGCGACAGCCGTCCGCTCACCGAGTTCATGGCCTCGGAAGCGCGTCGATACTACGGTGCTACTGGCCTCCATATCGCATCACACGCGGCGGAACCGTTCCTTCGCGCCAGCGCCGACGCTGGTCTCCTGCGCATCGTTCGATGATCCGCCAGCGTCGCTTGCGTCGCGCGTGACAGCCGCCGCGGGGGCATCAGCTCGCGCCGCGCTGGAAGCGGCGCGGGTCGTGTTTGTACGCGCGGACGTGTTGGTGACGGACGACCTCGCGCTCGCGACCCCGGCGGCGCGCGCTACCGCACTGTGGGACAGTGCAGAATCGGTGCTGCGCGAAGTCACGCAGCGCGACGACCTACGCGGTCAGTCATTAATTCGCGAGGCGAGCAGTCAGCAGCGACTGCGCCTCGACGATGCCCATGCGCTCGTGGCGCTGCGCGGGTGGCGTGAACAATTCCTGTTCGAACCACCAGGCTCGTCGGCCGAACGAACGTCGCCCTCGACGATGGAACGCGCACTGACGACGGCGGCGTTTGGCGCGCTCGCACATGCAGTCGCGACCATGGACGTTGTCGCTCGTGCGACGACTTCGCGCCAGGCCGATGTGCCACCGACCACACCGCACGTGTCGCGTGCGATGCCTGCGGCAACCATTGCGCAACCGGCTGCTGCACTCCCGCCGTCCACCAACAGGCGGCGGCCGATGATCGTACTCGCGACCGCGTTACTGCTGCTGGCCGTTGGTGGTGTGGCCGCATGGTACGCGCTCAAGGCACGCCAACCAACGCCGCTGTCCGAGGCGATCGCAGCTTACGCACGCGGTTCGCGTGAGACGGCGCGCATCGCCTTCGCCCGCGCGGCGCGTGAGCAACCACGCGATGTCACACCGTGGATATTTCTCGGCCGCATCGCCCGCGAGGACGGCAACATCGCGGCGTCCCGCCGATTTCTCGACGCGGCGGTTCGCCTGTCGCCAACGAGCGCCCTCGCAAACCGCGAACTCGCGTCGAGCATACTCGCGGACGGAGACGCTGAGGTGGCGCGCCGCTTCTACGTTCGTGCGTTGCAGGTAGATCCCTCCGATCACTTGTCGCAAGGCTTTCTCGGTTGCGCGTTGTCTCGACTAGGCCGCGCCGAGGAAGCGCGACGCTGGTTGGATCGCGCGGGCGCGGGCGACTGGACGGCCTGCGTCGTCGACCCTGTGCGACCCACCGCATCGCCCGCGCGATGAAGGCGCCGACGGCCACGAATGCCGCCGCCGCATTCGCGTTGCACGCCGAGACTGAACGCGAGGTCTTACCGAATGGGTTGACACTGCTCGTTCGGCGCGATCGATCTGCACCCGTCGTGGCCATCGTCACGCACGTCAAGACCGGCTACTTCGACGAGACTGACGACGTGGTTGGTATCGCCCACGTACTTGAACACATGTACTTCAAGGGCACGCCAACGCGTGGTGTGGGGCAGATCGCGCAGGAGACGAAGGCGAACGGCGGGTACCTGAACGCGCATACGATCTACGATCACACGAGCTACTTCACGGTGCTGCCGTCGGCCGCGTTTGCGCAGGGGCTCGAGATTCAATTTGACGCGTATGCTCGCTCGACCGTTGACGCTGGTGAGCTGATACGCGAAGTGGAAGTCATCGCGCAGGAGGTGAAGCGGAAACGCGACTCACCGTACGCCGTCGCCGTCGAGTCGCTCTATGCGCTGCTCCATGACCGCCACCGTATTCGACGATGGCGCATGGGCGAGGAAGCGGCGTTGCGCATGTTGTCTCGCGATCAGGTGCTCGCCTTCTACCGCAACTGGTATCGCCCGTCCAACACCATTCTGTCGATTGTGGGGGACGTCGACCCGGATCAAGTGCGGCGCGACGTATACGCGCGCCATGGTACGCTCGATGCTGGTGCCCCCGTGCGCGCGGATGGGCCCACTGAGCTCGGGTCGTCCGGTTTTCGTACGCGGGAATGGAGTGGTGACATCGCGCAGCAGCAGATTGCATTCGGATGGCGTACGCCCGCGCTGACAAGTTCGGACACACCGGCGCTCGACCTCGCCGGCCTCGCGCTCGGCTCGGGACGCGCGTCGCGGTTGTATCGTGCCGTTCGCGAACACCAGTGGGCGTCGTCGGTTGCTGCGTGGAACTTCACCAGCGGCGACGTTGGGGTTTTTGTGGTGCACGCGGAATCCCCGTCGCCGCACGCAGCCGACGCCGCTACGGCGATGTGGCGGGAGGTGCAGGCCGCACGATTGCATGGCCTTCGTGCGAGTGAGGTGTTGCGTGCGCAGCGGTTCTTCGAAACGCGATGGCTGCGGCGACTCGAAACGATGGAAGGGCAAGCGTCGTATCTGGCCATGTGGGAGGCCGACGGCGGGCTCGATCTCGCGAGCGCGTACTACGATCGCGTCCTCTCGTTGCGCGCCGACGGCATGCAGGACGTGCTCCGTCGTCGGCTCGATCCGTCGGAGGTGTCCGTCCTCTCATACCGACCGAACGGATCAGCGATGCTTGCTCCCGACAGCGAGTCGCTGCGCATGCTGTTGCGCGCTGTCGAGGGAAGTGCCAGCAGCGTGGTGCCCGCGCCGTCGGTGCCGACATCGGTAACGTCGCCGAGTGAGCAAGCGCCTGCCGTCCACGCGGGTGTTGCGTTCGACAGCATCCAGCAAGGCGTACACGTATATCGCACCGCGCACGGTGTGCCGATACTGATTCTGCCACGACCGGGCGCGTTGCTCAGCACCATCGGTGTCTTTCTGCGTGGTGGCAGCCTGTCGGAAGCCGAGGGCCAGGAGGGAATGGCGCGACTCACCGCGCATTCGATGCTGAAGGGTACGCTGTCCCGCAGCGGGGCTTGCATCGCCGAAGATGCCGAGGAACTTGGATCGAGCATTTCGGTGAGCGCCGCGCTTGAGAGTCTCGGTTGGACGTTGTCGGTGCCCACCCGACGACTGGGTCGCGCGGCGGCGTTGCTCGCCGACGTTCTGCAACATCCGGTATTCCCAGATGACGATGTGTTGACAGAACGCGCACTCGCGATCGCCGAGCTGGTGCGACTTCGCGATGACATGTTTCGATGGCCGATGCGACTTGCCAGCGAGGCCGCGTTCGCGGGACATCCGTACGCGCGTTCGGTGCTTGGCACTGAGCAGTCCCTGACGCAAATCGATGCGGCCGCACTCCGGACTTTTCATCGCGCCCAGGTTGCGGTCGGCGACGTTGTGATTGCCGTGGTCGGAGACGTGCAACCGCTCGCTGTTGCGGAACTGCTCGCGCACAACTTTCGGTCGTTGCGCTGGAAGGCGCATGAGATTGGCGGCGAGTTCGCTTGGCCGACTGAAGCCATAACCCGCCAGGATGTTCGTGAGAAACAGCAGACCGCCATGGCACTATTGTTTCCGGGCCCGGACCGCACAGATGCCGGGCGCTTCACCACGCAGGTCTTGTCCGCCATCGCGAGTGGCCTCGGCGGGCGATTCTTTGAACAACTTCGGGACAAGCAGTCGTTAGCGTACACGGTCATGGCGTACTCCATCGAGCGACGCGATGCCGGAGCCTTTGCGGCCTACATTGCGACGTCGCCAGCGCGCGAGGACGAAGCGCGCGCTGGTCTGCTGCGCGAGTTCGCGAAGTTGTGCGAGGCGGCGCCGACCGAGGACGAAGTCGAACGCGCGCGTCGCTATCTGGTTGGCGCCCATCAAATCGCCCAGCAGTCGGGTGCGAGCGTGCTAGGGGCGATGGTCGACGCCTGGTTGCTCGGCGAAGGACTCCACGAACTCGGCGAATTTGAACAGCGTATTCGCAGCGTGTCCGCGGCTGATATTCTGACCCTGTCGCAACGATACTTCGACCCCGCGCGCTGCGTGGAAGGGATCGTCCGCGGCGTGTCTGCGCCACCGAACGACAGCCACGACCGCGTTGTTCGCACGCGTTAGCGCGTGGTGCGAGCCTCGCGTGCGGACTTCACAGTCGCGGCAAGCACGCTGACGCCATCGCGGATGCGACCGTTGGCCGCACGAAGCCCAAGCCAACCTGCGTAGTCCGCCGGTTCACCGATGATGGCGGTCGTAATCCAACTCTGGCGCGACCCCCAGGCCAGCGCTTGTTGAATCGCGGCGAGCTGCGCGGCATCGCCATGCGCATGCGGCAGTCCGCCGACATTCGTCAGCCAGTGCTCCTGCGCTGCGCCACCGCGCGCTACCGCCAGGGTGTGCCAGCGTGCGAAGGCCCGCAGCCGCGCGTCAACTCCAGCAAGTCCAGAGAACGACGGATACGAGACGGTACCGAGCACACGCAGAGGGGATGCGGGCTGCGATGCCCACACGTAGACAGCGCTGTCGACGTCGTCACTGCGCGACGCCGACCACGCCAGCGATGTCTCCGGACGCACGCGCGCGACCACACGCGCGGCGCTCTCGATGGTTGCTTGCCACCACACGGCCGGCATGTTCTGTCGGGACTGTAACGTGGGCACCGGGTCGAGCATCGCTGGAAAAAGCACGGCTGGTTGCACGCGACGCAGCACACGTTCGATCGCCGCGAGATGTACGATGTCATCGGGCGACGGTGGAACGCCGGTCATCGCGATGGCGATCCGCACGCCATGGCTAACGAGCGGTTCGAGCACGCGGGCAAGAGAGTCGAGCGCCGCGCCGGTTGCCCCGTCATCGTCAATGACAATTAGCGCCACTTCAGGTGCGAAGCTGGCCGCGAGCCGACGGTCCATAGCCACTGCGCGCGCTGGTGGCGGCCCATGCAACTCCGGAAACAATCGCATGCCGATGCGAAAATCATCCGGCCGTCGAGTTTGCAACGTCTGGTGTTGCGCTGCGGCGTAGCTCCGTACGGCACCGATACCACGCGGCCATTGCAGCACAAGCAGCGTCGTCATCACGGTCGCGATGAGGACGAGCACCGCTCGCGCCACGGCGGAAAGTTTCCATCGCGCGGGATACGCGGGCGCCACCATCGGCACGAGCAACGCGAGCGGCGTTAACAGGGCAGCGCGTCCTACCGTCATGCCGATCACGGCGTCGCGTGCGGCGACCGCTGCTTGCAGTCCAAGTGGTGCAGACCCGCGCCATCCGACGAGGAAATCACCAAGTGCGACGGCGGCGAGCGCCACATTATAGAGCAGGATGGGTATGCCGACCACGACCGACACCAGACCGGTGGCCACCGCGTACGCCACCTGTAGCGCGAAGGCGGAGACAACCAGCGGCAGGAGCCAGGCGACGCCCGACACCGTGCGCGAACCCGCTTCGGTGCCCGTGGCAATGGCGACAACGAGGACCGGCGCAATCATGAGTCCACAGAATCCTGTGAGCTGCGAAAAGAGCCGAGGGGCTTCGCGTCGTGACGCGGTCCACCCTGACAGCGCGATATTCCACGCCAGCACTGCGACAGCGATCACCAACGGCACAACGGCGAGCTGCTCTCTCATCGGAGGACGTTAACGCGATTGACCGCGTGCTGGCACCTCTCTGCGTCGGTCACGTAGTTTCCGTCATGGAGCACGCGACATTCGTGACACTGCCGAATTTGATGTCCACGTCGCGCGTTGCGCTGGCGATTGGTTTCGTTGCGTTCGATGGCGTGTCGACGCGGCTGGCGTTGATCGCCATTGCCTCGATGACCGACTTCCTCGATGGTTGGCTTGCACGCCGAACGCAGACCATCTCACGTATTGGTGCGTTGATCGACCCGGTAGCGGACCGTTTTTTTGCGCTCGGTGTGGTCGTTGCCTATGTGATCGGCGGCCAATTCACCTGGTGGCAGGCCATTGCCGTCATGTTCCGGGACATCATGTCCATCATCGGCTGGTTTGTCGCACGAAACGTCGCGTGGCTGCGACCCATCACCTTCAAGGCGCGCCGCATCGGCAAGGCGGTCACGGTGGCGCAACTGGTGACGTTCCTCGCCGTCTTGTTGACGCCGCAGTGGGTGAGCTGGCTGGTGGTGGTGGTCGGGGCTCTCGGATGCGCGGCGACCGCCGACTACACGATGATGTTGTGGCGCGAGCGGGCACCGCGTCGCGCGGACGGTGCCGAATCCGCGGCTCCTTAGCGGCCGATGCATGGTGACGCGCGCTGACATACCTTCGGCTACGCGTACCTGCACACTACGACGAACGCCTTCGCAGGGGCGAAGGCGTTCGGGCACTTGCAACCAATTCTGGCAACCATGCCAGCACGCCGGCGCTTACACGTTGGCGGTTTCGGCGTCCTGCGTTTGCTTCTTGGTTGGCTGAGCGAAACGCTCACCAAGCGTGCGGAGCTCCGTGAGCTCACCGGGCTTGAGTTCCGAATAGCGCCCGGCGAGGTACGAAAGGGTGTTGTCGAACCACTCCTTTTGGTCGTCGACGTGGCAGCCGATGACACCGCACTGCATGATCTGCTGGAACAGCTCGTCACGAGCCTCTTGGTAGGGCGAGGCGACCGTGGCGTCACGACGTGGACGAAGCTTTGGCTTAACCATTTCCTCTGGGTAATGCGTCGATACTCGACTGCGTTGCGGAACACTACGGACAAGCCAACAACCTAACCGATGAGACAACCTGTTTTCCAGTGCTGACTGGAGTTTCTGGTCGAACCGGGCCGAGCCGCGCGAATTGTTCCGGCATGGTTGGGCGGGCGCCGCGGTGCATGGCCAGGATGGCGCCCAACGCGGTGCGTGGCGTAGCTTTCACCTCGAGGCTGGGACGATAGTTTCTGGGAACCGACCGGCAGGTGGCCGGCTGACGACGAGGAGAACGAGTGGTAAAGGCAACTCCAACCAGATCGCGGGCGCCGTTTTACGGCATTCTGTTGCTATTGGCCGTCGCTGGCGCCGGCGGCATCTACTATTCGGTGACCAGTGGCAAGCCAAAGCCCATCGAGCTGCCCAAGGGCACGCCGCTGCCCAAGGCAGAGGGCTATCTTCGTGGCGACCCGAACGCAGCCATTACGATCATCGAGTTCGCGGACTTCGAGTGCCCTGGCTGTGGCCAGTTCGCGACGGTCACGGAGCCTGATATTCGGTCGCGTATCGTCGACGCGGGGCTCGCCAACTTCCGCTACTACGACTTCCCGTTGTCCATGCACGCGAACACGATGGCCGCATCGCTCGCTGCTTCGTGTGCGGCAGATCAGGGCAAATTCTGGGAGATGCATGACGTCATCTTCGCCGGTCAGCCGGACTGGAATACCCAGCAAACGAGCAATCCGCGCAAGTTCTTCGACAAGTATGCCGCCGCGCTGGGGCTCGACAAGGCTGTCTACGCGCAGTGCTTCGATTCGCAGAAAAACCTTCCGCGCATTGAGGCCAATCGTAACGCCGGCAATGAGCGCGGCGTCGCCTCAACCCCCACGTTGCTGATTGGCAACAAGCTCTACTCAGGCATGATGGGGTACGACGCGATCAAAGCGGTGATTGATTCTATGCGCCTCGCCGCAGGTGTCGCACCCGTTGCAACGCCATCCGCCGCCGGTGCGGCACCAAAGACTGGCGTCAAAGTCGACGGGCCCAAAAAGCCGTAGGGCGCGCGGTGTAGTGCCTATGCTCGCCGCGACCGTGGCTCGACACTCGTGAGTCGCGGTCGTCGTGTGGGTG
>JANMKU010000270.1:0-2642 GCA_031372205.1 Gemmatimonadaceae bacterium
TTTGCGGATGTTGGGGAACTGATCGAGTTTTCTGATGAGGGATTCAACGTGGTGCCGGCCAACGAGGCGTACAAGCTGTGGGTGAACTATTTCGTCTATGCGCTCACGCATTGAATGACGGCAGCCGAGCACTTCCGTCGGGCGCTCGACGAGCTGGTTGTACAGTTGCGCCAGGATCGCGCAATCCTCGCGACGCTGCTATGTGGCAGTCTCGCGCACGATACCGTCTGGGCCAAGTCGGACATTGACCTCGTCCTCATCACGATCGACGATAAGCTCGTTACCGCCGAAACCCGCGCGCTCGACACCAACGGCGTGAACGTGCACGCCAGCCTCATGCCGCGGGCACAGTTCAAGCGATTGGCCGATGGGGCGGTGACGCACTCCTTCATGCACTCCTTGTTAGCCAAGGGCCAGCTGTTGTATTCGCATGACGAGTCCATCGCGCCGCTGCTCGAGCGTATGCGCATACTTGGCGATCGTGATACACAGCTGCTCATGCTTGGTGCGGCCACGGAGGCGCTGTCGTGCTTGTACAAGGCGCACAAGTGGCTTGTCACCCGCGGTGACCTTGAATACACCGCACTCTGGATCCTCGCTGCAGCGTCGCCACTGGCGCGCATCGAAGTCATGACGCACGACATGTTGGCCGATCGCGAAGTACTGCCAAACGCGCTCAAGCTCAACCCCGATCTGTTTGGCCGCATCTATGTGGGCATGCTCAATGGCGCCAAGACGCATGACGCCGTGGCCGTGGCGTTGTCGCTCGCCGATGCGTATGTGACCGCCAGGATCCCGGTGTTCAGTGCCCCGATTATCGCGTGGCTGCAGTCCGAGGGCGAAGCGCGATCGTGCACAGAAATCGATGCGCACTTCGCGCGCACGTTAGGTGTCGGACACGTGAGCAGTACGTGCGAATACCTCGCCGATCAGGGGATCATCGGCCGGGCATCGGTCACCGCCAGGCTTACCAAGAAGAGCACGGCCGACGTGCAGGAGCTCGCCTTCTACTCTCTTAGTGCACCTCCGCATGAGTTTTAAATGAGTGCGAAGAAATCGCCGAACATACGCAAGGCGGCACGCGTCGTGCCGCGCACGACGATCGCGGTCCAGGGTGCACGCGTGCACAACCTGCGTAACATCTCGGTGGAGATCCCGCGCGATCGGCTGGTGGTCGTCACGGGTCTTTCTGGGTCCGGAAAATCGTCGCTCGCGTTCGACACGATCTACGCCGAAGGACAACGGCGCTATATGGAATCGCTGTCATCGTTTGCCAAGCGATTCGTCTCGCAGGTGACGAAGCCGGATGTCGATTTCGTGTTCGGCTTGTCACCGGTCATTTCCATCGAACAGAAGACGATTGCCAGCAATCCGCGCTCAACGGTCGGCACGATGACCGACGTGGCGAGCTACATGAACCTGCTGTATGCGACGATCGGCGAACCGCACTGCCCGCGCACTGGCGAAGTCGTGCCGTCGCGCACGTCGTCGCAGATTCTCGAAGCGCTGTTCGCATTGCCGGTAGGCGCGGAAGTGGAGCTGCGCGCGCCGGTGTTTCCGGTATACGGCGAAGAACTCGACGTGATTCTCACCGATGTGCGCAAGAAAGGCTGTCGTCGCGTCGTCGTGGACGGCGTGCTGCTTGATCTCGCCGAGCACCTTGAGCTGGACGACACGAAGGTGCGATCCATCGACGCGATCGTTGACCGCGTGGTCATTCAACGCAAGAACGAGAAGGCGGTAAAGGCGGCCATTGCCGCAGCACTGCTGGTGGGCGACGGACTGTTGCAGCTGCACGTGACCGGCGGTGTGCCGAAGCCGGCCCTGGCCAAGTTCTTTCACGTCACCTGCAGCGCGACGGAGCATTTCATTTACGGTGACATTCTGCCGGAGTACTTCCAGTTCAACAATCCGGAATCGGCGTGTGTAACCTGCGGTGGCCTTGGCGTCGACAAGCTCACGCATCCGGAACTGCTCATCCCTGATCCACGCCGCTCCATACGCACGGGCTGCTTCGTTCGCGAAGCGTATCGCTACAATCCGGATACGTGGGACGGTCGCATTATGTGGGCGCTGTCGCAGACACTTGGCTTTTCCATCGATACACCATGGCAAGACCTCGGTGACGCGACGCGGCATGCGTTGCTGTACGGCGTGGACCACAAATTTCGCACGGTGGCCGCGCCAGATTCCACCAATCAGCGCGCTGAGTGGGATCGACATGAAGTTGGATTCGGCGGGATCGCGCGACGTATTGAACGGCAGTACCGGCGCTATCGCCAGCGGGGCGAAGGTGATTCGCGCATGGAAGCGTGGTTGGACAAGGTGATGGTCGAACGCACTTGTCCCGATTGTCACGGTGCTCGTCTCAAGGCGACGCGGCTGTTGTTCACGGTGGGCGGCAAGTCGGTGCACGACGTCGGTGCGCTCAACTTCGACACGCTGTATGCGTTCCTCGGCACGGTCACGCCAAGCGGGCGCGGCGCGGGAGCGGGCAAACAAGTGCTTGGCGAGATTCGCGGGCGTCTGTCGCTTCTGCTCGGCATCGGTCTCGACTACTTGAGTTTCAACCGACGTTCGGGGACGCTGTCTGGCGGCGAATCGCAGCGCATCCGCTTGTCTACCCAAATCGGATCCGGGCT
>JANMKU010000316.1:0-3754 GCA_031372205.1 Gemmatimonadaceae bacterium
CGCCATCTGGCGGCCCCATGCCTGACGCAAACCGCGCGATGCTCTCAACGGCACGTGCGCCCCGGCCGGCGAGTGCCGAGCCAAACCAATCCAGAAACAATTCCTCCGCGCGACGAACGACGGGCGCTGGGATCCGTTCGAACTCCAGTGTGGACGCAAACGTCGCCAGTTCAGCGGTCGGAGACACGTCGTTCATCATGTCACCAGTCAGTATGAGCGTGGTAAGCCCAGCACGTGCTCGGCAACGTAACTGAGAATGAGGTTGGTCGAAATCGGCGCCACCTGATACAATCGCGTTTCGCGAAACTTGCGTTCCACATCGTACTCGCAAGCGAAACCGTAGCCGCCGTGGAACTGCAAACAGGCGTTCGCTGCCTCCCAACTCGCCTTCGCCGCCAGGTACTTGGCCATGTTCGCCTGTGCACCGCACGGCAGATGCGCGTCATACAAGCGGCATGCCTCCCAGCGCATGAGACTCGCCGCTTCCACTTCGATGTGCGCCTCGGCGATTGGGAACTGTACGCCCTGATTCTGCCCGATAGGTCGGCCGAATACCACGCGCTCCTTCGCGTACTTGGTGATGCGATCGATAAACCAGTAGCCATCGCCAATGCACTCCGCGGCAATCAACGTTCGCTCGGCGTTGAGTCCGTCCATGATGTACTTGAAGCCCTGCCCCTCCACGCCAATCAGATTCTCGACAGGAATTTCGAGGTTGTCGAAAAACAGTTCGTTGGTTTCATGATTGACCATGTTGCGGATTGGCCGGACTGTCATGCCATGATTGATCGATGCCTTTAGGTCCACCAGGAAGATCGACATGCCCTCGCTTTTCCTTGACACGTCTGCGAGTGGCGTTGTGCGCGCCAGCAGGATCATGAAGTCCGAGTGCTGCACGCGCGAAATCCACACCTTTTGTCCGTTCACGATGTAGCGATCGCCACGTCGTACAGCGGTGGTCTTGATGCGCGTCGTGTCGGTGCCCGTGGTTGGTTCAGAGACCGCCATGGATTGCAGGCGCCACTCCCCCGAGGCGATGCGCGGCAGGTAGTGTTGTTGCTGTGCTGCACTGCCGTGCCGCAGCAGCGTGCCCATGTTGTACATCTGACCGTGACACGCGCCGGAATTGCCACCGCAGCGGTTGATCTCTTCCATGATGACCGATGCTTCCGCCAAGCCCAGTCCCGAGCCGCCGTACTCCTGTGGAATGAGCGCGGCCAACCAGCCTGCCTTGGTGAGCGCATCAACAAAGGCTTGCGGGTACGCGCGATCTTCGTCTACCTGCCGATGGTATGAGTCGGGAAATTCCGCGCATAGCGCACGCACGGCCTCGCGTATTTCCTGATGGCTGTCGAAGTGGGTCACATGGTTCTCATCAAGCGATGGTGGCCGACGCCTGCACCGCGCGCTGCCCATCGGCGTCGAGCGCCCACAGGCTAACGTGCGTTGCGCTCTCCGCTCGACCGTGAATGCTGAACGCTGCTGTGTCAAACAGTGGCCGCTCCGCTTTGAAACTGAAACTGCACACTGTGGCGTCGCCCGTCTCGCGGCGTAGCAAGTCCAGCAATAGCGTCGCGATCAACGGACCGTGCACCAACAGCCCGGGATACCCTTCGACATCGGTGACATAACGCCGGTCGAAGTGAATGCGATGACTGTTGAACGTCAACGCCGAATAGCGAAACAATAGCACGGGATCGGGCGTGATCGTACGGCTGAACACTGCCTCAGGCACGTCCGGGTTGCGCGCCGTCACACCGCCTTGCGCCTTCGGTACTTCGCGGTAGACGAGGTCCTGCGCCTCCTGGATCGCCAGGCCGCGCGGCGTGTGAATCTCATGCTGCACGGTGACAAACACCAAGCGCCCAGAGGCGCCGTGTTTCTCCGTCACATCCGCAATACGCGACACGCGCCGGACCTCGTCGCCAATTCGCGGCGCGTGCGCGAACGTCACGCGACTGCCTGCCCACATACGACGCGGGAGCCCCGTCGGTGGCATGAACCCACCTTGCGTTGCATGACCGTCGGCGGCAAGCGCGTTGGTCGGGATGCGCGGAAGAAAGAACAGCCAATGCCAGCACGCTGGCAGAGCATCGCCGACGTGGGGAGCAGGATCGTCGCGATCAAGCGTTGCGGACAATCCCGCCAGTGGCGCGGCAGTGATCTGGTCGTGTTGCACGCGCTCGCGCCCGATCCAGTCGCGCAGGTTCACCTCGTGATCATTCATACGGTCACACCACACCGGCAGCGCGTAACGCCGCAATACGCGCGGGATCGCATCCAAGTTCGGCCAACAGCGCATCGGTGTGTTCGCCCACGGCCGGTACAGGGTCCATGCGCGTGTCGTATTCGCTGTTTTGCGCTGGCGGACGCAGCGCTGAGATGGGGCCGGCTGGCGTGTGCACCGTGGTCCAGCGAGCGCGCGCCTGCAATTGCGGGTGATGCCACAGATCGGCCGGGCTGTTGATGCGCGCGGTCGCAATGCCCGCGGCCAATAGCAGTGCTTCCGCTTGCTCGCCGGTGAGCCTGGCAAAACACGCAGTGACTGCTGCGTCGAGCAACTCGCGGTTTGCGGTGCGCAGCGTGTTGGTCGAAAACCGGACGTCATCTGCCAGCGCTGGATCGTGCAGTACCTCGGTGCACAGCCGCCGCCACTCGCGTTCGTTCTGCACGCTGAGCAGCAGTCGCTGGCCGTCACCAGCAACGACAGGTCCGTACGGCGCAATGCTTGGGTGCGAGGCACCACTGCGCGGCGCTGGTGACTGTCCTGCATGCGTGAAGTACATCGGATTGCCCATCCACTCGGCGAGGGTCTCAAGCATCGACACGTCCACGCGCGAACCACGCCCCGTGCGCGCGCGCAGCAACAGCGCATTCAACACGCCGGCGTATGCGTACATGCCGGCGCTCACGTCGGCGGCAGAAAACCCCGCGCGCGCCATCATGTCGCCGTCCCCCGTGGCGGCCACGAGCCCTGCCTCCGCTTGCACCAAGAGGTCGTAAGCCTTCCGGTCGCGATACGGCCCGTCGTCCCCGTAGCCGGAAATATCGCAGACGATCAACGCCGGATAGCGTGCGGACAAGTAGTCGAACGACAGCCCCAGTCGTGCGGTGGCACCCGGCGCGAGATTCTGTACGAGAACGTCGGAGCGCTCGAGCAGCGCATGCAAGAGCGGCTGCGCATCGTCGTGCTTGAGGTTGAGCGTGAGGCTCTCCTTCGAGCGATTGGCCCACACGAAGTAGGAGGATTGTCCGAGCACCCGCGTGTCATAGCCACGCGCGAAATCGCCGACCCCTGGTCGTTCGATCTTGATGACGCGAGCGCCCTGATCCGCCAGATTGCGCGTGCAGATGGGCCCCGCGACGGCGTGTTCCAGCGCCAGCACCGTGATGCCATCCAACGCACGTGGCGACATGGAATGAATGTAGGAGGGAGCTCTTGTGAACGCCAAAGATGGCAGCGCGGCCGTTCAGAGGCGATACTTTCTACCATGCTTCGCTACCAGATGTACATCGATGGCCACTTCACGGACGCAGCGAGTGGTCAGTGGTTTGACAGCTACAATCCCTTCACCGGCGACGTCTGGGGGCAAATTGCGCAGGGTGACGCGACCGACGTTGATCGGGCGGTCGACGCCGCGCATCGGGCGTTCACCACTGGGCCCTGGTCACAACTGACCGCCAGTCAGCGTGGCGCGTTGATGCGCACGCTCGGCGACTTGATTGCGCGTGACGCGCGGAAACTGGCCGAAAT
>JANMKU010000348.1:0-22303 GCA_031372205.1 Gemmatimonadaceae bacterium
GCCCAGGAAGTGCTGTCCACGGTGCCAGCGCTGGTACCCACCACGGTGCGCGAAAACCCCGAGCTCGCAATGCTGAACGACGGGAAGATTCCGGTGGGCAATCCGCTAAACGTCAGCGTGGCGCGACCAATCTGTGCGGCAAAGGTGACCGTCACCGGCGTCGCGACGAGCGATGCAGTCACTGTCACGGGCTGCGTGATGGCAGACGGCGCGTACGTGTAGGGTGCAACCGACACGGTGCTCGTCGTGACGACGTAAGCACCGGGTGCGAGGTCAGTGATCGTGGTGGTGCCGCGAATGGTGCGGGTAAACCCGTTTGGTCCTGTCACTAGTACGGTCGGCTCAACAGTCGACGGCAGTCCGAGCACTGCGATAGCCATCGCACCGGAGGAGATCGCGTATTGCACGGGAAGCCGCAGTGTATCGCCGCTCAGGACCGTTGTGTCGCGAAAGGTTGGTGTAGGCGTGTAGCTGTAGCCGCCGTTCCGGACGACGCTCGCGGCGAGACGCCAACGTCCGGCCGGTGCTGCGGCGATCCGTCGTGTCGCCTTGACCATGAGCTCTTCGCCACTTGGTGACGTGACATTCACCGCACCATCAACACCCTGCGGCAAGCCTCCCACGTCGATATCGACCTGCGTTGGAAGCGCGGCGTACGCAACGGTGACCGAAGCGGCGGTACTGCCCGCGGCGACATCGACAGACTGCTCGGCGGACGTCGCAGCAAAACGACCGTCGGTGCCACGAACGGCGCGAGCGACCACCGTGTAGCGACCAGGTACGAGTGAGACGACAACGCCGGTATTCGAGAGCGCACGCGAAAAACCGTTCGGACCAGTGACGACGACGTCCGCAGATGTCCCCGGGGTCAGGCCAGTAACGGTGACAATCAAGGCCCCGACCTGGACCGGCGGTGGCTGTGTCGGATCACCGGCCGGCGGCGTTGTGACACCGGGTGTGGTTGGCGCATCGCTGCCCCCACATGCATTGAGCAGGCCCGCACTCAGGATGAGCGTCGACGTAATCCGAACGGCGCGTGCTATCTGGTAGTGCATGGCGGGCGGTCGTATGAGAGCCGAAGACAACGCATCTCACTGCGGACGACCGGCCAGCGCCATCGATTCGCATTGTGCCCGTGGTGTGACGGTTCCGGGCCGCACTGAAATCAACCACGCGTTTGCTGCTCAGAACAACATCATCATCGGGGCCTCAAGCAGTTGCCGCAGGGTCTGCAAGAACTTGGCACCCACAGCGCCGTCGATTACCCGATGGTCACAGCTCAGGGTGACCCGCATGCGCTGCCTGGGGACAAACGCACCATTCTCCCACACCGGTTTCGTTTCTGTCGCACCAACGGCCAAGATCGCCGCTTCGGGCGGATTGATAATGGCCGTGAACTGGTCGATGCCCAGCATGCCGAGGTTGGACACCGAGAATGTGCTGCCGGTGTACTCGGCGGGCTGCAGCTTGCGTTCGCGGGCCCGCTTGGCAAAGTCACGCGCGTCGCGACCGATTTGTCCGAGCCCCTTGGCCTGTGCATCGGTGATGACGGGCACGATCAGCCCATCGTCGGTAGCGACAGCCATACCGAGATGCACGCGCGCAAAGTAGCGGATGTGATCGTTGAGCCAGTGCGCATTGCACTCCGGATGCCGAGTGAGCGCGATGGCAACGGCTTTGAGGACGATGTCGTTGACGGACACCTTGAACTGATCACCGGCGGCCACCATTTGCTCGCGCAGTTTTCCGACCTGCGTCATGTCGATTTCTGACGTCAGGTAGAACGTGGGAATGGGGCCGATGGATTCGCTGAGGCGACGCGCGATCGTTTTGCGAATCTGTGTGAGCGCGACGTCCTTGAAGTCGCCGTCGAAGACGATGGAAGCGGCGACGGCGGTGGTTGGTTTTGTTGCGAGCGACGGCACGGCGGTGTCGCGCGGAGCCACGGACGCGGCGGCTGGTGCATTGGTTGCGACGGCTTCAATGTCACGTCGGATGATACGACCGTTTGGGCCGGAGCCAACAATGGCGTTGAGCGCGATGCCGTGTTCGGAGGCGAGTCGGCGGGCGAGTGGTGAGGAGCGAACGGGGCCAGTGGGGGCCGGAACGGCAACTGCAACTGCATTTGCACGCGGAGGCGCGGAGGGCGCGGAGGGAACAACATTTTTAATAGTTGTTGTCTCCGCGTTCTCCGCGCCTCCGCGTGAACCTGCTGTTGTTGTTGCTGTTGTCGGTGCGGGCGTTGTCGCAGCGCCGCCGCCGGTGAGTTTAGAGATGTCCTCATCGGGCGTGGCAATGACCGCCAGCGTGTCGCCGATCGCGCTGGTCGTGCCCTCTTCAACCAGACGCACACGCAGTACACCATCGCCGCGTGCGACGAGTTCCATGATCGCTTTGTCTGTCTCGACTTCCGCGATCGTCTCGCCGCTTTTCACAGGATCGCCAACGTTCTTGAGCCACTTCACCAGACGGCCCTCTTCCATTGTTGGAGAGAGCGCCTCCATCATCACTTTGGTCGCCATGGCTCAATCCAAATAGAGAACGTTTTTCACCGCCGCGATCGTCTTGGCGACATCGGGCTTTGCGGCTTTCTCGAGACTCTTCGTGTACGGCATGGGCGCATCGGCCTGGTGCACGCGCAATACCGGCGCATCGAGAATATCGAAACAGTGACGTTGCACGTAGTCGACAACCTGCGCGCCCACGCCGCACACTTCCCATCCCTCTTCCACCACAACGCACCGATTCGTCTTGTTCACCGACGCTGTAATCGTTTCGACGTCCATCGGTCGAATGGTGCGGAGGTCTACCACTTCACAGCTGACGCCATCCTTGGCCATGAGCTCTGCGACTTGCAGGGCCACGAGAACCATCTTGCCGTGCGAAATGAGCGACACGTGTTCGCCTTCGTGCTTCACCTCGGCCTTGCCGAGTGGAATCACGTAGTCGGTGTCCGGTACTTCGCCTTTGGTGTTGTACAGCATCTCGCCTTCAAGAAAGCACACCGGATTGTCGTCGCGAATCGCCGCCTTGAGCAGGCCTTTCGCGTCATACGGCGTTGCGGGCGCGACCACCTTGAGCCCAGGGATGTGCGCGAGCCATGACTCCCACGCCTGTGAATGTTGCGCGCCGAGCTGCAGCGCCGCGCCGTTCGGGCCGCGGAAGACGATAGGCATGGGGAACTGTCCGCCGGACATATACAGCATTTTCGCAGCCGCGTTCACCACTTGATCGATAGCCAGTAGCGCGAAGTTCCACGTCATGAACTCGATGATCGGACGCAACCCGACCATGGCCGCACCCACACCGACACCGGCGAACCCAAGCTCAGTAATGGGCGTGTCCACCACGCGCATTTCTCCGAACTCCTGCAACAAGCCCTTCGATACTTTGTACGCACCCTGATAGACGGCGACTTCCTCGCCCATGAGGAAGACCCGATCGTCGCGATGCATTTCTTCGCGGAGCGCCATGTTCAGGGCGTCGCGGTATGTGATGACGGCCATAGTTGATATTGCTCTCAGCTCGTGGTTTCGACGAGAATGTCTTCCATGAGCGCTTCGAGCGGAAGTTCTGGGCTCTGCTCAGCAAAATCGATGGAATCCTGCACGATGCGTTTGATCTCCTCGTCCATCGCCGTGACGTCCACTGCGGTGATCTCCTTCGCTTCTTCCATGCGCTGTCGCAGCAAGGCGATGGGGTCGCGCTTGAGGTACTGCTCCAGTTCTTCTTTAGTGCGATAGGTTCCGCTGACCGCATCGGACATGGAGTGTCCCATAAAACGGTACGTGCGGATTTCGAGCAGTGTCGGCGTGCTGTCACGACGGGCCCGATCGATCGCTTCGGCCGCTGCGGCGCGCACGGCATGCACGTCTTGTCCGTCCACCACGTCGCGTGGCATGTCATACGAGGCGCCGCGCTTGTAGATGTCGTTGATCGCCGACGCCCGTTCGATCGCCGTGCCCATGCCGTAGCGGTTGTTCTCAATGACGAACAGGCACGGCAGCTTCCAGAGGCCCGCCATGTTCAGCGCTTCGTGGAATGCCCCGTTGTTGACGGCCGCTTCACCCATGAAGCAGACGATCACCTGATCGCCACCGCGGTACTTGATCGCGAAGCCCACGCCCGCGGCGATCGGAATGTGTCCGCCCACGATGCCGTGTCCGCCAAGAAATCCAAGCTGCTTGTCGAACATGTGCATGGAGCCGCCCTTGCCCTTCGCGCACCCGTCCTGGCGACCAAACAGTTCGGCCATCACGGCGCGAGGTGTCATGCCGCGTGCCAGCGCCTGTCCGTGATCGCGATACGTCGTAATCAGATAGTCGTCGGGTCGCAGCAACGAGTTAAATCCGGTGGAGACGGCTTCTTGCCCGATGTACAGATGACAGAAGCCGCCGATCCGTCCGATGGCGTACATCTCGGCGGTGCGCTCTTCGAAACGGCGCTGCATCAGCATCGAGTAGAGCAACTCGCGGTTGAGTGCCGCTGCGTCCTGCGCCGACTGCCCCGAGGCCTTCGCTTTCGCGGCGCTCGGTGCGCTCGGGCGAGCGGGTTCCTTCTTGCGCGTTTTCGTGGCGCTCATGCGTGACTCATGATCTGATGAGGATCCGAGGAGAGTGGACGGGAAGTAGACGAGAAGTGGACGGATGCACGTGCGCGTGATGCGTCAGACGCCGGCGGCTTGCACTTGCTCCCACGCGTGGTAACTGGAACGAACGAGGGGACCGCTTTCGACGTGTCGGAAGCCCATGTGCATGCCGACGGTGTACAGCTCACGAAATTCGTCGGGTGTCACGTAGCGATCGAGCGGTATGTGGCCGTCCGACGGACGGAGGTACTGGCCAAGCGTCAGGATATCCACGTCGACGTCGCGCAGGTCCTTCATCACCTCGATGACTTCTGCATTGGTCTCACCCAGACCGAGAATGATGCCGGTCTTGGTGGGAATACTTGGCGCATGTCGCTTGGCAATGCGGAAAATCTCGAGGAGGCGTTCGTACCGTCCGCCGGGCCGAGCGCGTTTGTACAGCCGCGGCACCGTTTCCGTATTGTGGTTGTAAATGTCCGGCCGCGCGTCGAGCACGGCGTGAATCGAGTCGACGTTGCCTTGGAAGTCTGGTACGAGCACCTCGATGGAACACGCGGGCAGCTGCGCGCGAATCTGCCGGATGGTTTCGGCGAAGATGTATGCACCGAAGTCCGGGAGATCGTCGCGGTCCACTGACGTGATGACGGCGTGGCGCAGCTTCAACTCGGCAATAGCCTGCGCCACGCGCGATGGCTCCTCGATGTCGTACGACGGCGGCCGGCCGTGGGACACCGCGCAGTACGCGCAATTTCTCGTGCACACATCGCCCAGGATCATGAACGTCGCGGTGCCGTGCTCCCAGCACTCGCCGATGTTGGGGCAGTGCGCTTCCTGACACACGGTGTGCAGGTCAAGGTCATGCATGAGCTGTTTGAGGCGCAGGTAGTTCTCACCACCAGGCGCCTTCACCTTGAGCCATTGCGGCTTGCGCTCGGGGAGCGGCTCGCGGCGGTGACGTCCCATGATCTGGTGCAGCTGCTCGGCCATGAGTTGGGCGAGGGGAAGAATGGGTAACCCGGCGGCCAGCCGGAACGAATCCTGAAGCTAGTTCGGTGACACCCAATGGGCTATGAGGGCCTAACCGTCTAAACTGTTTTTGCCCATTCCATGATTTTGCGGCGGTGCCGAAACCGGCCCCGATGAGTAACGTAGAGAGACA
This sequence comes from Gemmatimonadaceae bacterium, assembly GCA_031372205.1. Classification (GTDB taxonomy): domain Bacteria; phylum Gemmatimonadota; class Gemmatimonadetes; order Gemmatimonadales; family Gemmatimonadaceae; genus Gemmatimonas. Next base: position 5,748 of record JANMKU010000348.1, read on the forward strand.
GAGCGATCACCACTTCTGCGAGGATTCCCGTTCATGCTGCGCAACCTCTTCAAGATCGGCCTCGTCGCCGTCCTCGGGCTCTTTGCCCTGAAGGTCGTATTCGGGTTGCTCGGCCCGCTCGTGGCACTGCTCCTGATGCTGCTGGGATTCGCGGCCAAGGTCGCCCTGATAGGCGGCGTGGTCTACGTCGCGGTTCGCGTCATTAGCCCGGACACAGCGAAGCGCATTACCGGAGTCTTTCGGAGGTAGTGCGGGGTAGCGCATTGGCGGAGGCGCTGTCGAGTCGCGCTGGTGACCTCGCGTTCGAGTGACTAGGCGCCGTTCCCCATGCGCTCGACGATCGCCCAGGCCAATAGCGGAACCATGATCTCGTGGTGTCCCGTGATCTCGTAGCCTTTGCCGCTGTCCTGCGTGGGGCGACGCACGACGTTCATGCGCGGCCGGTAATGTCGTTGCATATCCACGTCACAGGTCACGAACCCCGTGGGTTGCCCGTCGCCCACGTTGCGCGCGATGGTGAGCGCCTTCAGGAACACCTCGGGCATGATCACGGCACTGCCAACATTGAGCACGACACCGCCGTCGTGTAGTGTCTCGATGGACGCGGCAAGCCGTCGAAAGTCGCGATGACTGGTGTCGCCAATGGCCGCACCGTTCGCCGTCGGATGCTGATGGACGATTTCAGCACCGAGTGCGGCATGAATCGTCGCCGGTACATGGTGTCGCCAACACTGGTACGTGAGTGACAACTCCGGATGCAGGAGCGGTTCGTGGTGGGCGAGATCGCGCGCGACGGCTTCGCCCATGCCCCATCCATTGGTCATACCGGCCACGAACGCGCCGTTGAGGCCACGACCGGTCTCGTCGGCCATGCCAAACGTACCATCGCGCAAGCCCGCCGCGACGTCTTCCGATGTGCCACCGAAGCGGGCGATTTCGTAGTCGTGAATCGCCGCCGATCCATTCATCGCGACGTGCGTGAACACACCGCGACGCACGAGGTCGATCAGCACACTGGCGAGTCCAGTCTTCACAACGTGGCCGCCCAGCATGAGCAGCACGCCGCGATTGCGCTGGCGCGCTGTGATCACCGCATCGACCACCGCGAGGAAGTCGCGCGCGACCAGAATATCGGGGAGCGAGTCAAGAAACGCGGCGAACGATCGCGATGCTGGTGCATCCCCCGGCGGCACCGCGAACTCCGCAGCGCGCACCTTGTTGGGGCGCGTGAGCACCGGCACCGTGCGGACACGCTCGAGCGGGGCTTCACGATACGTCATCGGTGTCGCGCTATCGCTGTTCACGCGCTATCGTCGCTGTGCGGCGGTCTGCGCGTGCCCTCGTTCGACGCGGCGTCCGCGGTTGAGGTATCCGCGCTTGAGGCATCCGCTTTTGGTGAGGTATCCGCACTTGAGGCTTCGGGTGCTGCCGGGTCACTGCCGTCGGCGTCGCGACCTCGACCACGCGCACGTCGTGCCCCACCACGCCGTCCACGACGGCCGCGTCGGCGGGATCGCGTCTGTGCGTCCACACCGTCGTCGGCGACGCTATCGGTCGCATCGTCCCCGGCAACAACTCCCGTGTCGTCGCTATTCTCGTCACGATTGCGCTCCGGACGGCGCGACTCTTGTTGTTCACCGGGGAGCGGGTGCTCCAGTGTTCGCTCCGCGTCGTTCGTTGACGCGGCGCTCGGCGCGGCATCATCCGGTCCGGCATCCACAACGCCGCCAGCACGTGATTTGGATTTCCGTCGACGTGACCGGCGATTGCGACGACGCTTCCGCTCGCGCGCGTCCATGTCGTCTGCACCAACCGCCGAATCGGATGTTTCGGCGGCGTCGTCACCTTCGTCGGCGCTCGCTTGTGATTCGATGGCGTTCTCACCGATCTCGATACGCGATGCTGCATCGTCGACGTCCATGCGCCGCTCACGCGCTGGTTCATCGGCATAGGGTGATTCGGCACGCGGTTCCGTACGTGGCTCTGTAGGGGGAGTTGCGGGAGCTGGCGTGGCCTTCGGAACAGCGCGTGGTGCGCGCTGCCGCGCGGAGTTGGCTGGCGCGGCGAATGGGTCGGTCAGACCAACCGACGACTCGATGGCAGGCGACACATCCTTGGGCCGTTGACGAGAATTCCGTCCTTCGCGCGGCACACGCAAAGACTCTGGCTCAGGTTTTTTCACTGACTCTGACGCTGGCGCAATCGTCGCGCTTGTTCGCGTTGGGTTGTCTGATCGCTTGCTGCGTGCACTGATCGGTTCATCGGAGGACGGACGCGCGCCACGCTGCTCGGATGCGGCGTCGCGTGTTCGTCGGCCATCGCGCCGACCCGGGACCGGCGCTTCTTCAAGACTGGAATCACCGCGACCGCGGTCGCGCGTACGCTCGCGCAGGCGATCGACTGAGAGCTCGGGTTCCTCGCGGCGACGCGACGTGGGTGGAGTGCCACGCGCATTGCGCGGCGCTGGTTCGACCGTGGACTCGGGCGCGCTTGTTGGTGCGGCACGACGACCGCGTGCTCTCCAGCCCCAACGCAACGCGGCAAGCGCATCGCGCATGATCACGCGCCGAGAGTCGCGCATACGCACGCCGTACGTCGGCTCCATCGGTACGGACTCAACGCGTCGTGCGTGCGGCACCAGTCGGAGCAACAGGTCGGCGTTCGCTGTCCACGAATCCCCTTCACAAATCGACGTGTCGCCCGCGTTGCGCAGCGCGTCACGCAATACGGAGACGCGAATGAGACGCATGGACCCCGTCAAGTCACGGACGCCGTCAACGCGCACAAATGGGCGGAGTGCCCAGCCGGCGGCAGTGAACAGGCGACGCACCGGCGATGGCGCGTCGACCACCGCGGTTCGCTCGCCGATCACCAGATCCGCTCCACCTTCAAAGCGACGCGCGAACTCCGGCACAATCCCTGGTGGATCGGTGAAGTCACCCTGCAACAGCAGCATGGCGTCGCGTCGCGGGTAGCGTGTGTGCCCGGAGACGTGGCGGATCAGTGCGTCGACCGCGCCGGCATACCCCACGGATTTGGTGCCCCGGAGCACGGTCACCGGCATCGACTGGACGTATTGCTCGGCGACGTCTGCGGTTTCGTCGCTGCTGGCATCGTCATAGACCACGACTTCGTACTCACGCGGAAACTCGGCGAGCACCGAACGGAGCCGCCAAAGCAGGACGCCAATAGTGGCGACCTCGTTGTGCGCGGGAATAGCGAGGTAGAGCACGGAAGCAGACGGGTTCAGGAGGAGAGCGGCGAATACGGGGCGGCGGCTACGGTCGCGCGGCCCTCTGACCGATAATAACAGACAGGGGGCGGCCGTGTGTGTTCGCGGCCTCGACACGTCGGCACCGACTGACAGGAGACGCCCGTGATTACCGCAAACGTTCGGGCCCGGCTGAGCCGGGAAGATGCGCAACTCGCTGTGCGCCTTGTGGCACGCGGTTCGGGGCATGCCATCGACAAGGCGGAGGAGCGACTGCGTGACGAGGGCGTTGACGCGCTGCTGGATGACCCGCGTCTCCTTGATGCATTGATGGATTCCAGGCAAGGCATGCATGCGTCACTGCCACTCTTCTGCTACGTGGTCGTGCGTCAAGCCATGCGGTCCGCTGGCGAAGACGATCGCGTACTGGCCGACTACGTCTCGGCGATCATTTTGCAGTTCGGCCTGCGGCAGCGCGCCCAACAGCTCCGCACGCATGACGACGCGACGTATGACACGCTGGCGTCGATTGCCGACGAGGTCGACGACCACGCGACGGAGCGTGGATTTCTGGCATGCGCACACCTGGGCAATTACGCCCTGTGGATGAGCGGGCTCTTTCCGGACGCGATTGAGCGCCGTCGCTGGCGGCGTGGGGGACCAGACCTGGACTACTTCGAGGAGATGGGACAGCGTGGCTTCCGATTGGCAGCGGAGCACCACGTGGCGCGTGCACGCGGGCTCGGCCCGGTCCTGCTGCTGGCCGGAGATCGATTTCCTACGCTGCGACTCGCGCTCAACCGCGTCAGCGATCGGCTCTTTTTCCCGAATGTGCACACGCCAGAACGGCTCATGCGACAGGTGCGCGATGAGGCGCGGTGGCGTCTCGCGTCATAACGGGGCGACGCTGGCGGCGAGTGCGGCGCGTCGGTGGCATCGACCGGGAGCAGCCCGCCGACTGGCGCTTCAGAGCGTTCGGCGCGTATCCTGCCTGCCCAGAGCGGTGTAGCACCACTGCACTCGTGCCCGCCGAATAACGCCGTGGACCCCTTGAGCCCCGGTACGACCCTTTCGCTTCAGTGGACGCCTCATGTTCGACCAGCTTCGTGATTCGATCCGCGCGTTGTCAGATCGCCTTGCCCCTGAGGAGCGACGTCGCGTGACCTTCTCCATGCGGGACGCGATGGTGCATGCGAAGCTGGCGATCCAGGATCTGCGCGAAGGCGTCGTCAAGACGCGGGAACGCCTTGTGCTCGAGCGTGCTGAACTTGATACGGTGCAGCGTCGTCAGGGGTTGGCGGCGCAAATTGGTGATCAGGAAACCGTCACCATTGCCGAACGTTTCGCGGCGCAGCACGCCGAGCGCGTGGCGGTGCTCGAGTCGAAACTGCTGGTGCAACAGCAAGAACTGTCGCTGGCCGAGCGCGAGCTGGACGACATGTCATCGCAGTTGCGGATGGCGATGTCCGGCATTGCGCCGGGCGGTGTATCCGCCGACGTTGCGGCGCAGCGCGAGGTCGACGCGATCCTGTCCGACGATCCGGCGGCGGTCGATGCACTGCGCGCCACCGCCGATGCCGCACCGATCCGCCGCTCGCGCGCCGAACGTGAGGCCGACGCGGATGAACGCCTCGCTGCCTTGAAGCGCCGCATGGGCAAATGACGTATGGTCGCCGCCGTATGGCGGTCATCGTGTTCACGCTGTGTCCATTTGGGGTGCTACGAGCGCAAGGCCAGGCTCCGCGCGTAGCGCCAGTCTCCAGTCGCGGTGTGTTACCGCGCGCAGGCTGCGCGGGACAAATCATCAGCGACATTGTGGTCGTCACGCAGCAACCGTACACCGACAAACTGCCGAGGCGGGCAGAGTTTCTCGGGCACACAGCGCGCGCACTGCACGCGACGACTCGAACGAATGTCGTGCGGCGCTTCTTGCTGCTCGACGTGGGCGATCCGTGCAACCAGATCCGCCGTGCTGAATCGGAACGTATTCTGCGCGCACAGCCGTTCTTGGTCGATGCGCGCATTGATGTCTATGATGACGAGGCCGGCGGTGTACGGTTGGAAGTGCAGACGCGTGATGAATTCAGTCTGATTGCCGAACCGAACCTGAGATTTGCTGTGCCGGTGCTCAAAGCCATTCGGCTCGGCGACGCGAATTTTGGTGGACTGGCGATGCTCGCGGCCGCGACCTGGCGCGAGGGAGGACCGTTCAACGACGTGATCGGTCTGCGACTTACAGACTACCAGTTCGCCGGGAAGCGTGATGAACTCCGTCTGCTTGCTCAACGCAATGAACATGGCCAGGAGCTTCGCGCCGAGCTGATTCGCCCGTACTACACCGACCTACAGCGATTTGCCTGGGTTGGTGCGATTGGTGGAACCCGTGACCACGCCGTGTTCCGTCGGCCGCAGCGCGAAGAAAATGCCGTCAACGTGGTGCGTCAATTCGCCAACGTGGGCGCCATCACGCGCTTTGGTCCGGCGGGTCGCCTCAAGCTCCTGGGTTTGTCTGTGACGCGCGAGTTCGTAAGCACTGATTCGATGCCTGTGCTGCTGACGGCTCGTGGCATTGTCCCGGACCCCGCGGGGCCGCTGCCGCTGCGATTTCGCGATCAGCATGTCGCGCGACTGAACGGACTATTCGGGTTGCGTCGATTGCGCTTTGCGCGTGTGCAGGGCTTCGATGCACTCAACGGCGCGCAAGACGTCCGCGTGGGCATGCAGATGAACGCGGTGTACGGGCAGTCGCTCAATATCGGCGATGCGACAGACCGCGACCGCTTCGTCGCGGGCAATCTCTATGGCGGCTATGGCAACGAACATTGGTTCGCTGGCGCACAGGCCATTGGTGAAGCGCGCTACGATCGCGCATCACGCGCCTGGGACAATATCATCACCAGCGGTCGTCTGGCCTGGTACTTCAAACCAGCCGTCAAACAGCTCACACTGGCGCAGATGGAGTGGGGCGCCGGGCGCAATATGCAGGTGCCGTTTCAGTTATCGCTGGCGGACAACGACGGTGGCATTCGCGGGCATCATCGCACGCGTGAACCGGGCGCATCGCGGCTCGTCTTCCGCGGAGAACAGCGACTCATTGTGCCGACCCGCTACAACGTCGCCGACGTCGGTCTCGCCGCGTTCGCCGAGACGGGCAAGCAGTGGAGCGATCGCACGGTCCCGTATTCCGTTACGACGCCCTGGCGAGGTGCCGTGGGCTTCTCCGTACTCGCCGCCGTGCCACCGCGCTCTCGGCGTTTGTGGCGTGTTGACTTCGCGTTTCCCGTGAGCACCGATCCGAATCGACGATTCGAGATTCGCGTGACGAGTGACGATCGCACACGCGCGTTCTGGCGCGAACCGGATGACATCACCGCGTATCGCGAACGCACCGTGCCGACAAGTCTCTTCAGCTGGCCATAAACAGGCGACGTCGCGAGGCGTGCAACGACGTCGCCATCGAGGATCAAGGTTGGGTCAGGCCTTGACCGAGGCCGTCAGCCTGCGCAAGAGCGGTACGCAGAGAAAGAGCACGGCTGACGCGGCGAGCGATGTGCCAACGAAAATCGAAAAGAAGCCGCGATTCGTGCCGCTCATCTGCTGTACCCAGCCACCGAGGCCCGTTTGTAGCACCGCAGGCGCGTCGCCCGGCAGCGGCGTGTAGCCCGCCAGGAATCCAGCGGTTTTGTTGGCCACGGCATTCGCCAGAAACCACACCCCCATCATCAGGGATGCAAAGCGCGCTGGCGCAACTCGGGTAACGTACGACAAGCCAACTGGCGACAAACAGAGCTCGCCAAACGAGTGAAACAAGTAGGCGGCGACCAACCACAACGGACTCACCTTGACGCCCGTGTCAGCGCGTCCGCCCCCGATCACGAGGAACAGGAAACCGAGTCCGATAAACGTCAGCCCAATCGCCATCTTAAGCGGCGTACTCGGTTCGGCATTGCGGCGTCCCAAGGCGAGCCAGATCGATGCGAAGATCGGCGCGAACGCGATGATGAAGAATGAGTTCACCGACTGCATCCACGTGGACGGTATGGCAAAACTGCCCAGGTTCATATCCGTGTATTTGTCGGCGAACAGATTCATCGACGAGCCGGCCTGCTCAAACGCCGCCCAGAAGAACACCACGAAGAACGCGACGATGAAGAGGGCGATGACGCGATTGCGCTCCTCGCCAGACGTGCCGAGTATGGTGATCGCCAACGAGGCGCCGATAATTGTGCCGACCAGCAACGCGAGGGCGCTGCCAGCGAGCAGCAACGCAACACCGGCACCGATGGCGGCACCGATGATGCCATTGCGCGTGGACGCATCATTCGAAACGGAGGCCAGCGCTGCGTCGGCTTTCCGTGTCGCGGCGGTCGGCGCCTCGCCAATGCCCGCGAGATACTTCTGTTTGCCGAGCGCATACCAGACCAGACCCGCCAACATGCCGACACCCGCGGCGGCGAATCCCCAATGCCAGCCAAAGCGGGGACTTTGCGCCAAATATCCGCAGATAATCGGGCCGAGGAATGCGCCCGTGTTGATGCCCATGTAAAAGAACGTGAATCCCGCGTCGCGCCGCGTGTCGCCCGTCGAATACAACTGGCCGACCATGGTCGATACGTTCGCTTTGAAGAACCCCGTACCGATCACCACCAGACCAAGGCCGATGTAAAACGCCTGCATCCCAGGAATGGCGAGCACGAAGTGCCCGCTCGCGATCACGATTCCGCCAATCAAGAGCGAGCGATGCGTGCCGATAAACCGATCGGCGATGTAGCCACCGACGAGCGGCGTCAGAAACACCAGCATGGTATAGGTGCCGTACAAACTCGCCGCGCGCGCTTTGTCCCACTGCAGTTCGTTGACGAGGTAGAGCACCAACAGTGCGCGCATGCCGTAGTACGAAAAGCGTTCCCACATTTCGGTCATGAACAGCATGCCGAGTCCGCGTGGATGTCCGAAGAACGAGCGGTCGGCGGCGGAGGCAGCGCGGCCAGACATCGCGGAAGCTGAGGCAGGCTCGGGAGCGAGCGGGTTCACGGGGCGTGGGGAGTGAGGTGAGCGAGCACAGGTTGCTTGATACAGGCGACGAAGTGGCCGGGCGCTTTCTCTTCGAGTGGCGGAACGATGGTGGTGCACGCGGCATCCTTCGCCGGATGCAGACATCGTGGATGAAAGACGCAGCCACTGGGTGGATTGGCCGGCGACGGTGGTTCGCCCGGGAGCAAGATGCGGGTACGGTGTGCCGTTGGATCTGGCACTGGCACCGCGGACAACAACGCTTGCGTGTACGGCATGAGCGGCATGCTGAACAAGGCGCGCCGTGGCGCCAGCTCGACAATGCGTCCGAGATACATCACGGCGACGCGATCGGCCATGTGCGCCACCACCGCCAGATCGTGGGCGATGAACAGGTAGGCCAGTCCCCGATCACGCTGCAAGTCACGCAACAGATTGACGACCTGCGCTTGCACACTCACGTCGAGGGCGGACACCGGTTCATCGCACACCACAAACGATGGTTCAACGGCGAGCGCCCGTGCGATGCCAATCCGCTGTCGTTGTCCGCCGGAGAATTCATGCGGGTAGCGACCGCTGTATTCGGCGCGAAGGCCGACCTCATCAAGCAATCGAGCGACCCGACGATCTGCTTCGACGCCTTCCGCGAGTTGATGGACGATCAGACCTTCCCTGATCGCGGCGCCGACGGTCATGCGCGGGTTGAGCGAGCCGTACGGATCCTGAAAAACGATCTGCATACGTCGTCGCATGCGACGCAGCGCTTCACCGCGGAGCCCACGAAGGTCCACGCCATCGAAATGGATGCTGCCGTCGGTTGGCTCGACCAGTCGGAGAATCGTGCGCCCGGTGGTTGTCTTGCCGCAGCCTGACTCACCAACGATCGCCAGTGTTTCTGCCCGCGCGAGATCGAATGATACGCCGTCGACGGCCTTCACTTGGCCAGTGACTCGACCAAACAGGCCACTGCGAATCGGAAAATATTTGGTGAGACCGCGCACCCGCAGCAGTGGTGATGCGGACGGCGCGAACTCCGCGGGCGTGGTCATGACGGTTGCGCGCTGTGCGGCACGCTGCGCGGCACGTTATGCGAAACGCTATGCGATAAGCGTCGTTCTGGCGCATCCACCAGGTGACAGGCGGCGCGGTGCCCCGGACCCACGTGCACCAACGTCGGTTCATCGGTGACACAGCGATCGAATGCGTAGGCGCAGCGCTCCCGGAAGCGGCATCCGGACGGCCAGTCAGTGGCGGCAGGGACCGTACCGGGGATTGTGGTGAGGCGTTCTTGCTCAGCGCCGAGCCGCGGCACAGCGGCCAGCAACCCCTCCGTGTATGGATGCGATGGCCGTGCAAACAACGCCTCCACCGGCGCCTCCTCCACGACGCAGCCAGCGTACATGACCACAACACGGGAGGCCATTTCGGCCACGACGCCGAGATCATGCGTGATGAGCAGCAAGGCCATGCCACTCTTGGCGCGCATCTCGCGCAACAGTTCGAGGATCTGCGCCTGAATGGTGACGTCAAGCGCTGTGGTCGGTTCGTCGGCAATCACGAGTTGCGGGTGCATGACGAGCGCCATCGCAATCATCACCCGCTGACGCATGCCGCCCGAGAGCTCATGCGGATACTGTCTGGCACGCACCGCGGGATCGGCAATACCGACCTGCGTCAGCATGTCCACTGCGCGCTGCCACGCCTCACGTTTTGATGCCGAGGTGTGCACGCGCACCACCTCCGCGACCTGATCGCCCACCGTCAGGACGGGATTCAACGCCGTGCTGGGTTCCTGTAAGATCATCGCGATGTGTTGTCCGCGGATCTGTCGCAGTGGCTCATCCGCGAGCGTGAGGAGGTCCTCGCCGCGGAATCGAATCGTGCTGCCAGGTTCAATGCGGCCTGGCGGTGGAACGAGTCGCAGCAGCGACAAGGCCGTGACCGACTTGCCGCACCCGGATTCGCCGACGAGGCAGACTGTTTCACCGGCATCGATACTGAAGCTGATCCCGTCAACGGCACGCGCGATGGAGCGATCTGTCGCCCGGAAGAAGACGCGCAGCGATTGCACGCTCAGCAGCGGCTCGCTGTGCACCACCTCGGCATCGGGCGCGGATTGATGATGGCTGGAAGTCACGCGGGAACCTTCTACGGCGCGTAGTGGTCGCGCAAGGCGTCGCCGAGCGCATTGCAGGCAAGGACGGCAGTGAGGGCGGCCAAACCAGGGAAGAGGGTCAGCCACCACTGGGTGTCGATGAGCCCCTTCCCCAGCTGAATAATGCTGCCCCAGCTGGCCGTTGGATTCTGTACGCCCAACCCGAGATAGCTGAGCCCTGCTTCGAGGGCAATCGTCGATGCGATGCCCAGCGTCGCGCTCACAGCAAGCGTTGGCAGGAGATGCGGCACGATGTGTTTGCGCAGCAGTCGGCTATCGCGCACGCCGCTCGCGCGGGCGGCGAGAATGAAGTCACGCGTGAGCAGGCTTTGCACTTCCCCGCGCACCAAACGTGCGACATCGAACCAGCCTGTGAGACCGATGAGTGCGATCAGCGCGACCAACGGAAGTGGTGCAGCGATGGCACTGATCGCGAGGAGGAGCAGCACACGCGGAATCGAAAGTAGCACGTCGATCGTCCGCATCAGGACCGCGTCCCATACACCACCGGCGAACGCTGCTACAGCGCCAACGGACGTTCCGACGGCCAAGGAGAGCGCAACCGACGCCGCCGCGACCGACAGCGATACGCGCGCGCCAAAAAGTACCCGACTGAAGACGTCGCGTGAAATATTGTCGGTGCCAAACCAATGGATGCGTGATGGCGGAAGGCTCTTGCTGGCCACGATATCGAGCGGCGTATTGGGCGCGTATGGTGCAAGAACAGGTGCCGCGATGGCGATACCGGCCAGCGCGACGATGAGGAGCATTGGCAGCAGTGTGGCGGGCGCGTTCAGCGTACGCTGCCTCGACAGCGTGACTTCGCTGGTCACGAGTGCTCCAGCCGATTGCGGGGGTCTACAAGCTCGCGTGTCAGATCGGCGAGAAAACTGCCCGCGGCGGTCATCGCACTGCCGATAACAACCACGGCTGCGACAAGGTCGTAGTCGCGATAGTCAACGCCTTTGAGCACCGCACTCCCGATGCCGGGCCATGCGTAGACAATCTCGACGAAGACGGCACCGCCGAGCAGTGCGGGGAAGAACAGGCCAGCGATGGTGATGACCGGGGAAAGCGCCGTTCGCCACGCCTGAAAGCGGATATCGCGCTCGCGCGAGCCTTTCGCACGGGCGGCGCGGACAAACGGTTCACGGATCGCATCGCGCATGGCCGAGCGCTGGAAACGCGTAAAGAGCGCTGCACCGGCGAGCGTCAGCGACAGCCACGGCAACAACAAATGGCGAAGACGGTCCACGAGCCTGTCTGCAGCGGACAGGCGGTCATGGAGATCGTCGACTGCGCCTCCGGATGGCAAGCCGAACCAGCGCACGCCGCAAAACATGAGCGCCAGTGCCAACCAGAACTGCGGCATGGAGTACACGAACAACGTGACGACAGAGACCGCACGATCTGCCGTGTCGCGTGCGGCGACATGTCTCTCTGCGCGCGCGCCCTGCCACGCACCGATACCCATGCCCAGCGCCAGACTCGCGCACAACGCCAGCGACATCAAGACCAGTGTGCGCGGGATCGCTTCGGCGATGACGTCGGATACCCAGCGTTGTTGTGATGTGGACCAACCCCAGTCGCCGCTCGCCAGCGCGAGCAACCAGCGCACGTACTGTCGCGCGAGCGGCAGGTCGTAGCCACGCTGTGCGCGCAGCGTCGCGCGTATCTCGTCCGTCATGCCACCGCCGATCGACGAGTACGCGTCGCCCGGTGCGAAGTGGAGCAAAACGAATGCGAACGTCGCCGCGACGAACACGACGAGCGCGCCTTGTGCGGCCCGCCGTGCCGTGCGTGCGCCGAGCTGGGTCAGCGGGGCGCCCCGAGACCGATGCGATCGCGCGGGATGCGTTGCGCCGGGTCGATGGTCCAGTCGGCGAGTCCGGCGTACCACGCGTCGGGCCGCATGGGTGTATTCTGAATGCGCACGTGCATCGCTACGGCCTTGCGCTGCTCGTACAGCACGAGTCCGGGCTCGTCGTCAATCAACTGTTGAAATGCTCCCGTCCAGAGCCGCCGTGCCTCGGAGGTACCGAATGCGCTGAGCGCACTGTCGAGACGCACATCAAACGCGGTGCTCTGATAGCCTCCCAAATTGAGATCGCCGGTCGCGCCCCATGTCTGCGGCATGCCCAGTCGGCCCGGCGACATGCCCCACACATTCATAAACGCGTCGAAGTCACCGGACATGACGCGTGTACCCATGCTCGGGCCATCGAGTGACAGCGTCTTTGCTTCCACGCCGATGGACTTGAACTGATCCTGCAGCAACGCGAGGTACGTTGTACGAGGTACGCTTGAGGACGGCGCCATCATCTCGAACGACAGTCGAACGCCGTTGCGCACCCGCACACTGTCCGCGGGATTGACCCTCCATCCGGCTGAGTCGAGAAGCGCCCGCGCATGCGCAAGATCGTACGCAATCGGCACCACCGCGATGGTGTCCGGGATGAGCACGCGCGGCGCGTTGGCCAGGGCAGCGTCGCCGGTGGCATCGAAGACGCTGCGCGCGAGTCGGGCACGATCAACCGCCATGGCGAGCGCGCGGCGCACCGCGGCATCACCGAGTACGGGATGTGGCGGGCCATGGCGCAACGGCTTGCCGCGGCGGTGCAGGTTGTATTGCAAATATCCGTATTCGAGCGGACGCACTGTGTGAAGACGCAGTTGGGTCGCGGTCCGCATCTGCTCTTTGTTCTCCGGCCGTATCGCTTCGTAAAAGTCGGCGTCGCCCGCGAACAATTTCGTGGTTGCCGCAGCTGGGTCCGCGACAAAGGTCCAGAGCACGCGATCCAACTTCGCGCGCCCGCGCGCATTCGCCGTGTCGGCGACGATCTCGAGCCGGGCGTTCGGTTCCCAGCGCGCAAAGCGGAATCGACCCGTGCCAATGGGGTTGCGGCCAAACGGCGCCGTGGCGAGAGCGCCCATTGGTATGGCAGCGAGCAAATGCGAGGGCAGGATATACATGTTGTACGTCGCCTCGAAAAACTGCGACGGCAGGCGACGCTTGAACCAGACCACGGCGGTGAGCGAGTCGCGCACGGACACCGAATCGATATTGGGGATCGCGGACTTGATGTCCGAGGCCACCGTGTCCGACGTGTAGACAGCAAACGTGTAACGCACGTCTTCGGCACGCACCGCTGCACCGTCGTGCCAGCGCGCCTTCGGATTGAGGGCGAATGCGATGGAGAGCGAATCGGCCGACCATGTCCAGGACTGCGCGAGGCGTGGTGTGAATCCCGCATCGCCGTTCGTCTCAAGCTCCGGTCCGATTTCGGCGAGCCGATCGAAGATCGCGTTCACCACCGAGAGACCCTGACTGTCGGACACCTTCGGTGGGAACAGCGAATTCGGTTCGGCCGGCTGCACGATAATCATCGTGCCACCAACTTCTGCATTGGGAGAAGCCGTCGGACGATCGGCGCCACGACAGGCGGTCGCGAGAAAAATGACAAGCGGTATGCAACGCAAAATGGCGCGATTCATCGAGGGTCCGGAATGAGAGCGAGCTGGGGCGCACCGAACAGCCATAGCATGACGACCGCGGCTCATCGGCGCCAGAGCCAATCTGCGCGCGCCATAGATGCTTCGTGCGTGTCGACGAGTGCCGAAAATCCGGTTGGTTCCGCAAACGGTCGCACGGCGCAGCGTCGTCGCAGTACCGCCTCGAGCGCGTTGGCAACATCGGACCACGACGGCACCTCGGCGCAGCATGTGGCGAGCGATGCGGCAGCGGGGGGGATCGGCAGCGTCGCGCAGGATGCGTCAGCCAGCATCGACTGATCGTCGTGCAGCAAGATACTGCCATGCTGCAGAAACGCCCCGCGATCGCGCCACACGGCGCTCCCTACCAGCTTGGCGCCGCCCACGACAATCTCACCGGGCGCGGGGGCATCGAAACACACCGGACCATCGGGTCGCACGAATGGCGCGCTCTCATGGTCGACAATTGTCGCATCCACGCCCAGCGACCGCAGCACCTCGAGCAGCACCGCATTCACCGCGCCGTACGCCACCTTCCACGGGATAGACGCCGCCAGCGGGAGCGTCACACTGTATGTCACCTCGCGTGCGTGCAACAGCGCGCGCCCGCCGGTCGGGCGTCGGACCGCATCCACACCGGCCCGCGCAATCGATCGTGCGTCGAACCGGCCGCGCGTCACCTCGTGACGACCGAACGACACGGTCGGTCTTTGCCATGCGTAACAGCGCCAGACACCATCGCTCGACGTTCGCGCGTGCTCAAGCAACGCGGCATCAACGGCCATATTGCGCGACCCGCTGGCCGGCGCGCTTCGGAGCACCTGCCATTGCGACGGCAGAGGATCATGCGCGGTCTTAGTCGGCAGCGGTAACGCCAGTGTGGTCGACGGCGTTCCTGCAATGCGGTGCGGGAAGTTCGTTTTCACGTGCGTTAAGTTTACTCGCAGGTGTACTCCTAGGCTTACTCACCGGCGGCAGCCATGTGCCGACCGTCGGCTCTCGCTACGAATCCCGGGCGCACGCCCGATTCTTGAGGATGGTCATGGCAACTCGTACCGCCCACACGGCGCTTGCACCGGTAGACTCGTTCGTCGCACGTCATATTGGCCCGAGTGAGGCCGAGCAGCAGGAGATGCTCGCCACGCTGGGGTATCAGTCGCTTGAGGCGTTCATCGATGCGGTGGTGCCGGAATCCATTCGTTTTCGCGGGACACTCGCAACGGGACCGGAGCGATCGGAGGCGGATGTGCTCGCGTCGCTCAAGACGTTGTCGGCACGGAATCGCGTGTACCGCTCGTACATCGGCATGGGCTATTACGGCACGCACACGCCGACGGTGGTGCTGCGCAATGTGATGGAGAATCCGGCATGGTATACGGCCTATACACCGTATCAGGCCGAGATCGCCCAAGGTCGGCTGGAAGCACTGCTCAACTATCAGACGATGGTCGTCGATCTGACTGGTCTGGGGATCGCCAACGCGTCGCTGCTTGACGAGGGAACGGCCGCCGCCGAAGCGATGGCGTTGTCGCTGGCGGCCAAGGGCAGTGCATCGCGGAATCGCTATCTCATTGCTTCCGATTGCCACCCGCAGACGATCGCCGTGGTGCACGCGCGTGCTGCCGCTCGTGGTGTCGATGTGGTGGTGCAGTCGGCCGATGACTTTCTCTTCGATGACAGTGTCTTTGGCGCGCTCTTGCAGTACCCGGGCACCGACGGTGCCGTGATCGACTATCGCGCCCTCTGCGAAAAGGCGCATACCGCCGACGCGATGGTCACGGTGGCGACCGATCTGCTGGCGTTATGTCTGCTCACACCGCCCGGTGAGTGGGGCGCCGATGTTGCCGTGGGTCAACTTTGCATCGAGAAACGAAAGCCCTGACTGGTTATTGAGGGTGACCCAACCTTGCATGTCGCTTAAACCTGTGCTTCCAAGAGTCAAAACGTAGTTTGCCGTCCAACTCATTCCTCCGGTAAGGTAGCTAAGCTCCATTTCGGCATTTTGATCCTTGTCACTCTCCAATTCCCAAAGAAGTGAAGGTCGAGAGATCAATCCCTCTGGCATCTCCATGACATCAATTTCACCCTGAGGCGACAAGATAATCCTTCCATCATCCGCCTTAATCACCAGACCGTTGTAGCTGTACTGGTTTCCGTTACCGGTGTTCACAACCGAAGTTGGCGAACTCATCAAGATTCCTTGAACGGTTTCCTTTATGTTGCCCATGCTCCGAGTAAAGCGAACCCGCTTACCAACCGACTTTTCGAGAATTGCCTGCGGAGAGACAAGGTCGTACTGATAGTTCTGCTCCAAAACTGAAATCGAACCTGGGTTATTGAGGCATTTGAAGCCAACGCTGGTCGCATCGATCAATTGGGCAACATCTTCTACGTTTACTTTTTGTTGTCCTTTTCGGAGCTTTACCGTTCGGATATCTTTGACGAAACCAAGTCCTTGATTGTAAATCGTGATCTCAGTTGAACCTGGCGCAAGCATGGCGCTCATGAAAATAATTGGTGCAAACATGTTTCCCTCTGCATGGTTAAGACGACGCAGTGAAAGGTTTGTTACCATTCAGCGTCGAATTGTTCAACAGAAATCATTACACGGTCTGGATAGAGGAACGACCTGTCCGCCATGATCAAGAACAAACGACGGAGGAAGTTCCCAGGGGATGAACTAGA
>JANMKU010000352.1:0-3317 GCA_031372205.1 Gemmatimonadaceae bacterium
AGGTCATCAAGCGCAAACGAACGATGCTTTCCGCGCATGAGCGGGATCGCACAAAATGCGCAGCCGTGGTCGCACCCCTCGCTCACTTTGAGGTAGCGCACATGTGCGGTCTCACCGCCAAAGACGCGCACACCGGGATGCTCCACAATGCCGCCACCCATGAAGCCGCGCTCGATGAGCTCCGGCACTAGGCGGTCCGTCTCTGACGTGCCGAGAAACACGTCGACTTCCGGCAACGCCTCTTCCAACTCGTGCTTGTGCCGTTCAATCATGCAGCCAATCGCGAACACCGCGCGGCATGCGCCACCGTCTTTGAGCCGCGTCGCGTCGAGGATCGCATCGATGGATTCCTTCTTGGCCGCATCGATGAACCCGCACGTGTTGACGATCACCACCTCGGCGTCCGCCAGATTGGCCACCTGCTCCGCGCCATGCGCGATGAGATCAGCGAGATACCGCTCGGAGTCTACCGTGTTCTTGTCGCACCCGAGGGTGACCAACCCGATCTTGAGCATCGCCGGAATGTAACGGCGGCCGACGCAGCGGTGAACCGCCGACCCTCGGCGGCACGCTGGGCCCGGCTAGCGAAAATTGCCGAACTGGAGCTCCACGCCGAAGTCACCTTTGCGCAGCAAGGCCATGGCCTCCTGCAGATCGTCCTTGGACGGCGAGGTGACACGCACCTGATCGCCCTGAATCGACGCCTGCACCTTTTTGAGTTTGGCGTCCTTGAGATAGGCGGCGACCTTCTTTGCCGTGTCACCATCAAGCGCCATCTTGAGCTTGATCTCGCGCCGCACGGTATCACCGCCGGCCGGCTTCACGTCGCCCATATCCAGATTTTTTACTGGCACGCCGCGTTTGATCAGCTTCGACTGGATGATGTCGAACATCGCCTCGATGCGCATGTCGCTATCGGACACCAGCAACAATTGGCCCTCGGTGCGCTTGAACTCGATGGTGGCTGTCGCCCCCTTGAAGTCGTAGCGCTGCGCGATCTCCTTCTGCGCCTGATTGACCGCATTGTCGACTTCCTGCAGGTCGACACCCGTGGTCACATCGAATGAGGAATTGGTGGCCATAACGGTGATCAGCCGAGGAAACTTTCCAGGGATTTGGCGCGCGAGACATGCCGCAACCGCGACAAGGCTTTCTCCTTGATCTGGCGTACGCGCTCACGCGTAATTCCGAGCAAAGTACCGATCTCTTCGAGTGTCATCGGTTCGGTTTCGTCGATGCCGAAGTAGAGCCGAAGAATCTTGGCCTCTCGCTCTTTCAGACTGCCGAGGGAGTCCTCAATCGCTTCGGTCAGCGCCTTGTCGAAGGTTTGTTCATCGGGTGTCGGGTTGACCGTATCCGCGAGGTAGTCGAGCAGGCGATTATCCTCGCCCGGCGTAAGCGGGGCATCCAGCGACAGATGCACCTGCGAGATCGACATCGTTTTGGCGACTTCTTCCTCGGTAATGTCCATCCCTTCCGCGATTTCGGCGTGCGTCGCCTCGCGGCCGAGCTCCTGCAGCAGCGTATTGGCGCGCTTGCCAATGCGATGCAGCGTGCCCGCACGATTGAGCGGCACCCGCACAATCCGTGACTGTTCAGCCAAAGCCTGAAGGATGGCTTGGCGAATCCACCACACGGCGTACGAAATGAACTTGATCCCCTTCGTCTCGTCGAACTTGTGTGCCGCACGGATCAGCCCGAGGTTGCCCTCGTTGATCAGGTCGGAGAGCGACACGCCCTGATTCTGATACTTCTTGGCGACCGACACGACGAAGCGCAGGTTGGACCGCACCAACTTGTCCAGCGCTTCTTGATCACCGACGCGAATCCGTCGCGCCAGCTCCGCCTCTTCCTCGCGCGAAATCAAGGGATAGACGCTGATATCCCGGAGGTACTGATCGAGCGACCCTTCGTCGTACGATGACGCTTTCTTTTTCGACGAGATAACGGCCATGAGGACAGCGACTCGTGGGACGGTAGACGAGGCAAACCTTGGCTCGCGTGCGACGCCGCGAGGCGCAAGGACGGAAAGCGATGTGCGGGACCAACCAATCGGCGCGCCAGTCCGGCGCCACGTGCTACAAGTCTAACGGTGCACTAAGCGTGCACTAAGGGTGCACTAGTGAGGTAGGACGGGTCAACGCACCACATCGCCAACGCGGGTCCAACGAATCCGGGTGAGCCAGGGCGCGGCGGCAGACGAATCCGGCGTGAAACTGTAGTACACGAGCATCGGCGTCCCGCGGAGCAAGCTGTCCGCGACAAAGCCCCAGTAGCGACTGTCGAGCGAATTGTCGCGATTGTCGCCCAGCACAAACATGTGCTTGGCTGGTACGACAATCGGTCCCCAGTTGTCGCGTGATGGTCGATACACGCCGGGAATTGGCGTGTCGGCCGCCTCGGCCGTGTTGACCATGTATCCGCGTTGCCAGCGAAAATCGTCGTTGGTTGGATCAACGCCCGGTTCCGTATGCGAGACGTACGTCTCGGTTTGGGTCGACCCGTTCCGCGTCAGCGTGCCAGCCACCATCGACAGCGTGTCACCCGGCAATCCGACCAGCCGTTTGACGAAACTCTTGCTCGGATCGACCGGCCATTCGAACACGACGACATCACCGCGGCGCGGTGCACGAATCGCCGGCAGTCGCCGTCCGGTGAATGGAATCTCCGCACCGTAGAGCAGTTTGTTCACCAGCAAGAAATCGCCCACCAGCAGCGTGTGCTCCATGCTGCCTGACGGGATTTTATACGCTTCGACGAAAAACGAACGCATCACCAGAAACAGCAGCACTGCCGCCGGGAACACCTTGGCCCACTCCCACAGCCACGACAGGCGAAGCGACGGCGAGGGCCGTCGGCCACCATTGGCCGCACGCAGTGCCGCCGCCCGCTGCGACTCATCGCGCTCGGCGACCATCAGTAGTTGTCGATCTGTGCGCGCTGCAACACGCCAGAGTAGTCAACGTATCCCACCTTCGTCTCCGAATAGAAATTGTACACTTCCCACCCGCCCTCGCGGTGCCCGTTGCCTGTTTCCTTCACGCCGCCGAACGGCATGTGCGCTTCCGCACCAATCGTCGGCGCGTTGATGTACGTGATACCGTTGTCGAGATCCTGCAGCGCGCGAAAAGCGAGGTTGACGTCATTCGTGTAGACGGACGATGATAGCCCATACCGCACGTCATTGTTGACCGTAAACGCTTCATCCGCACTGGCCACCCGAATCACCGACAGCACCGGACCAAAAATCTCCTCTTGCTCCAGACGCGAGCCCGCCGTCACACCGGTGAAAATCGTCGGTTCGAAGAAGAAGCCGC
>JANMKU010000375.1:0-14963 GCA_031372205.1 Gemmatimonadaceae bacterium
GCAACGTCAGCGCCGATGGCAAGACGGTCTGGTTTTCTGGTCGTTATGATGACGAGGTTTACGCCATAGATACGGAGACTGGTGCGCTGCGGGCGCGGATTCCGGTGGGCCGACAACCGCATGGTGTGGCGGTGTGGCCCATCCCCGGTCGCTACTCACTCGGCCATACCGGCAACATGCGGTAGACGCGGCGGTGGCACACCGCATCACCGCGCCACCCTGCTACCGTCATCGTACATGCATCGTCGAGACTTTCTGCAACACCTTGGTACCGGGAGTACAGCGCTGGCGCTCAGCACTCGGCTCGACGCGCTCACTCGACTACCACATGGCGCCGAGCCGAGTGTCGCGGACGCGCCGAGAGCGGATCGCATGGTGTGGTGGCGCGACGCACGCTTCGGCATGTTCATCCACTTCGGACTCTACTCCACACTGGGTGGCGAGTGGAAGGGCATGGCGACAGGGTCGCATGAGTGGATCCGCAACAATGCGAAGATCCCGCACGAGGAATACGTCCCGCTCGTCGGGCAGTTCAATCCGACCGGCTTCGACGCCAACGCCTGGGTCCAGGCCGCGAAGGACGCAGGACAGAAATACATCGTCCTGACCACGAAGCACCACGAAGGATTTTCGCTCTTCGACTCTCGCGTCACCACCTACGACGTGATGTCCACGCCGTTTAAGCGCGACATCGTCCGTGAACTCGCGCGGGCGTGTCGCACACACGACATGCGAATCGGCTGGTATTACTCCATCATGGACTGGTATCATCCCGATTATTTACCGCGCCGCGATTGGGAAACGCGCGACGCGACCGCCGCCGACTTTACACGTTACCTGCAGTTCATGCGCGCGCAGTTGCGCGAGTTGCTCACGCAGTACGGCGACATCTCCGTGCTGTGGTTTGATGGACAGTGGGAGGGCACGTGGAATCACGCCTTGGCGGTGTCCCTTGTCGAGTATTGCCGGTCCATCGCGCCCAACGTCATCATCAACGATCGTGTTGACGCGGGTGCACCGAAAGATCCCAAGTTGGATCCGCTCTATCGCAAAGCGGGCGACTACACCACGCCTGAGCTCAAAGTGCCGGACACGGGCATGCCGGGTGAGGATTGGGAAACGTGTATGACGATGAACGAGAATTGGGGATATTCCAAATTCGATCACAACTTCAAGTCGGTCCCCACGTTGGTGAAGCTGCTCGTCGAGACGGCGTCGAAAGGTGGCAACCTGCTGCTCAACGTCGGCCCGATGGGTGATGGTCGATTCCCGCAGGAAAGCATCGATGGCCTGCGTGGGGTCGGCGCGTGGATGCGAGTGAACGGCAGCGCGATCTATGGGTCGCGCGGTACGCCATTCGTGAACGCGCCGGTGCGCGTGACGTCGCAGGCGCGGCGGCTTAACCTGTTCGTCGATACATGGCGCGGCGGTGCGCTAACCTTGCCCGCCCTGCGCACGCTGCCCACGCGCGCCTATCTGCGCGAAGACCCGTCGTTGCGGCTCACCACCGCGCGCTCGGCTGGCGGCGTCGACGTGCTCTTGCCGGACCGCGGCCCAGGTACACTGGTGCCCGTGGTAGTCCTGGAGTTCAGCGAGGAGCCGCGCGTCGGCGGAGCGTCAACGTAGCGCAGTGTGTGTGTCACGCCAGCGTCATGTCAGCGTCGAGCAGCCTACTTCGCCGTGACTGTCACGCGGACAATGCGGTCGAGCTTCGGATACTCGCCGTCCATGAACGCATTGCCACCGCGCTCAAGCGGACCCTGTTTTCCCTGACGCACACCGCTGCCGGAATCTTCGCCGTAGCCGCTGTACAGACTGTCCAGCACGGACATCCCTTCAAGTACCGTGCCCAGCACGGTGAACGGTTCTGCATCGTTGCGCACGTTGTCGGCGAGATTCACATAGATCTGCGTGTTGCGGGTATTCAATCGTCCTGGTCCTTCATACGAAAACGCATACGTCCCGCGGCGATTGTCAGAACGCGGCGGGTCGTCAGTGAGGTATCGCCCTTTCCACGCCGCGTTCACCGCCGAGTCGCCGTGCAATCCCCACTGCACGATGTAATTGGCGCGCACGCGATGGAAACGCGTGTCCGTGTAGTAGCCAAGGCGCGCGAGATTGTAGAGGCGGTCAGCACCGATCGGGCCGTTGGCGCGCACGAGTTCCAGCACGAACACGCCCTTGCTCGTTTCGAATCGCAGCTGCGATCGCGGTGGTGCAGGGGTCGTCCACTCGCGGTGCGATGGATCGAGTAGCAGTCGGAGCTGGGACAAGGGCACCACCAGCATCACGGCAAACGCCGAAAGCCTGATCGAACGGAGCCACATCTGACGAATTCCAAGAATGGGGGAGCGCGGCACACCGGACCTGCACGGACGCGCATTGCGACAGGTAAACACGTTATCACGAGGTCGCCACGGTAGCCACCGTGCTGTCCCCATGCTAACCTCGGCGCTCAATGGCTGTCGATGTGTGTAGCATCGCGCGGCCACCGCCCCGTCACCACTGTTCAGCGGTCTATGCCTCACCGTGCGCAAATGAACGACGACTTCCCCAGCGCGGTATTCACGTCAGCTGACGCGGCGTTGATGGAGTTCACGCCGGAGCAGATGCTCGCCATGGGGCACGCAGTGCTCGAGCGGTCGGTTGCGCATATTGCATCGCTCAACAGTCAACCGTCTCGCGGTGACGTCAATGCCGCCGACCTCTGTCGGGCGTTGCGCGAAGCGGCGCCAGAGCAGGGCAGCGACGTTGCGCCGTTACTCGATCTCTTGTTCGACGAACTGATTCAGCGTTCGTTCACGACGCCGAGTCCGGGCTATCTCGCGTACATCCCGGGTGGCGGCGTGTATCCCGCCGCGCTCGCAGACTTTATCGCCGATACCACCAACCGCTACACCGGGGTGTGGCTGGCCGCGCCGGCGCTTGTACAATTGGAAGCCAATGTGCTCGACTGGATGCGCGAGTGGATGGGCTTTCCCGTGGGCACGGCAGGCCTGCTCACGACCGGTGGATCAGGTGCCACCTTCAACGCCATTGTCTGCGCGCGTGAACAGGCACTGGGCACGGATATCCGCTCGGGCACGCTGTACACGTCCACGCAGGGCCATCACTGTATCAACAAAGCCGCGAAACTGGCCGGGATCGCGTCGGATCGCGTGCGTATGATTCCCGTCGATGCGCACTATCGCATGGACGTGTCGGCACTCCGCCAGGCGATTGCAGCGGATCGCGCGCTTGGCCTTCGACCCTTCTTCGTCGCGTCTGCGGCCGGCACGACAAACACCGGTGCCGTTGACCCGCTCGACGACATTGCAGATGTGTGCGCCGAGGAGCTGCTCTGGCATCATGTCGACGGTGCGTACGGTGCGTTCTTTCACATGTGCCCCGAGTTGCGCCCGCTACTGAACGGACTGTCGCGCGCGGATTCGCTCACGCTCGATCCGCACAAGGGATTGTTTCTACCCTATGGCACAGGTGCGTTGCTGGTTCGCGAGGGTGCCGCATTGCGTGCTGTACATTCTGTGACGGCTGGTTATCTGCCGGAGAATCAGGACGAGTTTTACGACCCGGCACAACACGGTCCCGAACTGTCGCGTGGATTTCCGGGACTGCGCGTGTGGATGTGCCTCAAGATGTATGGCGCCGCACGCTACCGTGCAGCGATCGCCGAAAAGCGAACGCTCGCACTCTGGGCGCACGATCGCGTCGCCGCGATTCCCGGCGTTCACATCGACGCGTCGCCGCAGCTCTCGTTGTTCGCGTTTCATCTCGCGGGGCCAACCCTCCCGTCGCAGGCCGCCCGCAATGCCGCAACCGAGGAGCTCGTCGAAAGGGTCACGGCCCGCGGCAAAGTGATCTTGTCGGGCTGCATGTTGGACGGTCGCTACCTCGCGCGGATCTGTGTGCTCAGCTTTCGCACGCGTCTCGCGGAGATGGAGACGTGTGTGCAGCATCTGACGGAGGAAGCGGCGGCCATTCTTGGCGCGAGTACCTAGTCGCATCGCAGTCACGTGCACGACCAGTTGACTATCGCCTCACGTCTAGCGCCTCGCGCGAATCGCTTGGCGACGTTACGTTGGCGGGATGCGACTCATTCGTTTTGGCGACGTCGGCGCCGAAAAGGCCGGCATCATCGATGCCGTTGGTGTCAGACGCGATGCATCGGCGTTTGGCGAGGACTGGAACGAAGCATTCTTCGGCACCGACGGGATACGCCGACTTGCCACGTGGCTTGACGCGCACGGCGCCGCACTGCCCGACGTTGCTGGCGACGCTCGATGGGCCTCCTGTGTCGCGCGTCCGTCAAAGATCATCTGCGCAGGGCTCAACTACCGCGATCACGCGGCGGAAACTGGCGCGGCGATACCAGCCGAGCCCATTCTCTTCGGCAAGGCGACGTCTGCACTCGCTGGTCCGTTCGATGATTTGTTGATGCCGCCAGGCGCCGCGAAATGCGACTGGGAAGTGGAGTTGGCGATCATCATCGGCAAGCGCGCGACGCTGGTGCCGGAATCCGAGGCGATGCTGCATGTGGCCGGCTACGCATTGCACAATGACTATTCGGAGCGCGCCTACCAGATCGAGCGCGGCGGGCAGTGGATCAAAGGCAAGAGCTGGGACACCTTCGCCCCACTCGGCCCGTGGTGTGCCACCGTTGACGAGATTCCCGATCCGCATGCGCTTACCTTGTGGCTCAGCGTTAACGGGGCGCGTCTCCAAAGCAGCAACACCGCGCAATTGATCTTCAATGTGCCACAACTCGTCAGCTACATCTCGCATTTCATGACGCTGTTGCCAGGCGACGTGATATCCACCGGTACACCAGGTGGCGTTGGACTGGGTTTCAAGCCACCGCGGTACTTAGTGCACGGCGACGTGGTTGAGCTGTCGATTGAGGGGCTGGGCGCGTCGCGTCAACGGGCGGTCGCATGGGAGCAACGTCCGCGAACGTGACAAATGCGTGCAGTACGAACGGCGCGCGTGCCTGCCTGCCTGCCGTCTCACTTGCCCAGTGCGGCACCCACCGGCGCTGACGGAGTGGCTCAGGCGCACGTACATTGCCAACGTCTCCGGCGCGAGGTGCACCCACGATGAACGGCACGCTACTGGCGGAACTACAGCTGGCGCTGGCGCAGCAGTATTCGCTCGAGCGAGAGCTGCCGCGCGGCGGGATGTCGCGCGTGTTCGTCGCCACAGAGGACGCGTTGCGCCGACGCGTCGTGATCAAAGTGCTGGCGCCGGAATTGGTCGCATCGCTGTCGGCCGAGCGATTTAAGCGGGAAATCTCGCTCGCGGCACGATTGCAGCATCCGCACATCGTACCGCTCCTCTCGGCTGGTCAGGCTGGACCGCATCTGTACTACACGATGCCGTTCGTGGAAGGCGAGTCACTGCGCCAGCGCATGGTACGTGAGCGCCCCATGGCGTTTGGCGACATCAGCACGATCATCGAGCAGGTGGCCGGCGCACTCGGGTACGCCCACGCCGAAGGCATCGTGCATCGCGACATCAAGCCCGAGAATGTGATGTTCTTTCATGGGCAGGCGGTCGTGCTCGACTTTGGAATCGGCAAGGCGCTGATCAGCGCGTCGACGACTGAAACCGAAGCAGAAATCATGCACATTACACAAGCCGGGATCAGCCTCGGTACGCCGACCTACGTCGCACCGGAGCAAGCGGCCAGTGATCCTGCCCTCGATCATCGCGCCGATTTGTATGCGCTCGGCGTGGTGGCATACGAGATGATCACGGGGCATCCGCCCTTCGCCGGTCGGTCCGCGCCGGCCGTGATTCAGGCGCATGCCCATCAGGTGCCCGACCCCATCGCGTCGCGTCGGCCAGATGTGCCAAAGTCCCTCGCCGCCATCGTCATGCGCACGCTCGAAAAGCGGCCGGCCGATCGCCCGGCGACCGGTGAGGAGATCGTCAAGGCGCTCACCGCGCCGACGGCCACTCGGCACTCGGGCGGCGGACCCGTTATCGAGACGTTGGCGAACGCACCCTGGTGGCTTCCGTGGGCCATCGCCGGGTTGTCGACGATCGTCGCCGTGGCGCTCACCGTAGTCTTCGTCATGCGCTAGGACCGTCCGCACAACGTTCCACCGGGTCGACGCATAGTCTGATAGCAGTCTTCGCGTCCCCCTCCGCCGTCCCCTTGCTGGGAGTTTGCATGCGTCCTTTGCTTCGCCGCCTTCGCGCGCCCGCGCTTCTGTGCGCCACGATGTTCGCGCCACTCGCCGGTGCCTTCGCGCAACAAAACGCAGCGGGCACATGGTCTCCCAAGGAGGTGCTGGCCAAGGAGACATACGTGCGCCCGCCAGCCGAGATCGAACGGCTCGTAACGGCGCCACGCCAGAACAACGTCAGCCTGACCAATCAGAGTCCTGACCGGAAATACTTTCTCAAGTTGCAGAGCGAGGGGCTGCCGAGCGTGCTGTCGTTCGGCAAGCCGCACTACTATTTCGGCGGACTGCAGGTGGACTTCAAGGCGAACCGCGCACGCGTCCTGACCACGCGCGGCTCAGCCGGACTCTCCATCATCGATGCCAGCAGTGGCATCGCGCGTGATCTGGAAACACCCAAGGGTGCCACCGTGTCGAGCCCGGCGTGGTCGCCGAGTGGCGCGCAACTGGCGTACATCGCAAACACCGAGAGTGCCTCCAGTTTATATGTCGCTGACATTGCCACCGGCAAATCACGACGCGTCGGTGTCGCCGCGCTGCTGGCCACACTCGTGACGACCATCGACTGGACGGCAGACGGGAAAAGTCTCGTCACCGTATTGCTCCCCACGCCGCGCGCGCCAGAACCCGTCAAGCCGGCGATTCAGACGGGTCCCACGGTACGCATGACACCCGGCAAGAAGATTGCGACGCGCAACTATGCCAGCCTGCTTGGTGATCAGTACGACAAGGACATGCTCGAGTACTACACCACCGGTCAACTCGCACTCGTTGATGTGAAGACTGGTGCCGTGACCAAGATTGGGTCGCCCGCGATGCTGTCGTCAGTCGACATGGCACCGGATGCCCAGGCCTTTCGCGTGACGATCGTCGCGAAGCCGTTTTCGTACATCGTGCCCTTCACGAACTTCGGTCAGACGGAAGAGTTGTGGGATGCAACTGGCAAGAAGGTCGCGGAACTGTCAAAGCGTGCGCTGAGTGAAAGCGAAGCCGCGCCGGACACGCCGCCTGCGGCAGGAGCGGCCGGTGGTCGTGGTGGTGCAGGCGCGGCAGGAGACACGGCGCGGCGGAGCTTCGGATGGATGCCCAGTGGCAGTGGGATGTACTACCTCAAACAAGACGCAGCGCCGGTGCGCGCTGGTGGGGCTGATGCGGATACGATGGCGCCTGTTGCCGGTCGGGGTGGTCGCGGTGGACCAGCTGGGGTGGCGCGCAAGGATCGACTGTTCCAATGGTCCGCACCGTTCGATTCCGCGAGTCGGAAAGAGTTGTTGGCCAGCGACAATCGCCTGAGCGGTGTGCTGTTCTCCGACGACGGCAAGATGGTGTTCGCCGCTGAGAACACGAACGGCACCGGCACCGTGTTTGCCGTGTCGCTCGACGAACCAACGAAGCGCTTTCCGATCTGGAGGCAGCGTGCCGTGAACGCGGCAGTTGGTGGCGGCGGTGGTCGTGGTGGGGCAGGTGGCGGTGGTGGACGAGGTGGCGCGGACGATTCCGTGTCGTTCTACCAGAATCCCGGCAACCTGATGACCAAGCGCGGACATACAGGCAATCAGGTGGCGCTCGTCTCGACAGACGGCAAGTACGTCTACCTTGAGGGCACCCACTACGCGAAGAATTGGCAGCAGCAGGCGCCACGCGCGTTTGTTGAGCGCGTTGAGATTCGCACAGGAGTGAAGACTCCGGTGTTCGAAGGTGCGGCCGACGTGTTCGAATCGGTTGCGGCGCCACTTGATGACGACTTCACCAAGGCCGTCGTGGTGCGCGAATCCCCAACGATGGTGCCGGATTCGTGGGTCAAGGATATGAAGACGGGCAGCGTCACCAAGCTGACGTCGAACAAAGACTTCAATCCGGAATTCACCAACGCGATCCGCAAGAAAGTGCTGGTGACGCGCACCGACGGCATCAAGTTCTACGTCAATCTCACGCTGCCGCAGGACTACAAAGCGGGTACGCGACTGCCGGCCATGTTCTGGTTCTATCCGTACGAGTACACCGAGCAGGCTGGCTACGACCGCACGCTGCGCGCGGAGAACATCAACCGCTTTCCCGCGGCGGGCCCGCGCACCATCGAGTATCTGGTCACGCAAGGATACGCGGTGGCCAATTTCGATCCGCCAATCATGGGCGCTGCTGGTCGCATGAACGACAACTATGTGTCCGACCTGCAAAGCAATCTCATCTCCGTCATCGATGAGCTGGACAAGCTCGGCTACATCGATCGTACGCGGTTGGGACTTGGCGGTCACAGCTACGGCGCGTTCAGCACCGTGAATGCCATGACGCACACGACGTACTTCAAAGCCGGTATTGCCGGCGATGGCATGTACAATCGCACGCTCACGCCGAATGGCTTCCAGAGCGAACGTCGCGACGTCTGGGAAGCGCCCAATACGTATCTGGAGATGTCGCCGTTCCTCGAGGCGGACAAGCTCTCCGGCGCGCTGCTCATGTATCACTCCATGGAAGACCAGAACGTCGGCACCGATCCCATTAGCTCGACGCGCATGATGCAGGCGCTGCTGGCCAACGGAAAGAACGCGGCGCTCTACATGTATCCATACGAAGACCATGGGCCCGCCACCAAAGAAACCGTGCTCGATCAGTGGGCACGTTGGACGGCATGGCTGGACATCTATGTGAAGAACGGCAGCAAGGACGCGCCAGGCAAAATCACCACCATCGTGCCATAGCCAGTGTGCCATAGCGGTTCGTCGCTATGGCACCACAACAAACGGGCCGCACGTCGTGGAATGTCACGATGTGCGGCCCGTCTGTGTTATGTCAATGCCGGCCTATGGCACCACAACAAACGGCACGTTGAATCGCCCGCTCACGGCACGTCGACCCGATGCGGTTGTGCCTTCCACCGCCACCGCACTGAACACGAACGTCCCTTCGGCATGGTCGACCGTGTACGCGGTAATGGTCACGCTGCCCGTGCCGCCGCTCAGGTTGCTGCTCCAATGCTGACTGTTGTATCCCGTCATAGCAGAATTCTGTTCGCCAGACCCCACCTGCACCGTCGCCTCTTTGCCGGGGCTGATGACGGTTAAGTGAATGGTCCGGTTCTGATCGTCGAGTGCCGCAATCGCCAACACGCCGTGTGCGTGCGTGGCGGCAACACTGCGTCGCGCGAGAAACTCCAGTCCGTCGATGGACGCCATCACAGTACCAATTGGAAGCTCCGGCGCCGTCGCGCGTGTGCAGCCAAGCGCGAACGCACAAGCAAGCGTGGCGACGGACGTGGAAAGGCGCGTGGCCGGTCTCATGGGGTTGCGCGGCGGGCGCGCACGATCACTTCGTCAGCAAAGAGCCACGCTGGTTGGCCCGCACCGGGATGTCCGACTGGGAGCACGCCGCCGGCACGCGCGGATACGCGGATGAAGCGCACCGTAGTCGGTAACGCCACGCTCGCTGCAAAGGTGTGCACGACCACGCCGTCGCGATCCACGGGCACGTCGTGCGTCACCGTTATCGGTGTCGACCACGTGCTGGCCACGCCGGTGCCCGGAGACTCAGCAATCACCGCACCTGCCAACGCAGCTCCACACCCTCCGCCGATCCAAGTGCCGCGCGCAGCAGCTGCAGCAGATGATCTGACGCACGGCCATTCGTGCTCAAGAGATCGATCGTGTCTGCGGAGAAATAGTAATCCTGGTCGTCCAGCGATTCTCCTTCAAGCGCCTCTTGCAGCACGATCAGTTCCGCCGGTGTGATGCTTCCGACGATGCGATCGGTGGCAGTGTCGTACAGATCGATCATGAGTCGGCCGATGCTTTGAGTGTGGACGGGCGAGCAACCCGTGCGAGACGAACGATTGAAGGCAGCCGTTCTCCGGTGCCCTCAGCAGTCCGAATGTGCAGCGGCGTCGCGAGCGCGGCGAGGATTGTGGCCAACTGGTTCAACGGCAATGGCATGCTGTCGTGAGCGGAATTTGTGTGGTGACGACAAGACGGAACTGTTGAGCTCGATCATCATATGCATGAGTACGGTAAAAGTATTGCAGATTGCAAAAACGCTTAAAGCATTGCGTCACAACAGTTTACATGAAATACAATGTCGGCGGGCTCGAGCATTCAGTGGCACGACGGTTGCGATGTCAAGTGAGCGAGCTGATCAAGCAAATCCAGTCCCTAATCCCCACGGTCATGATGCCTGTTCGTCGATTTTTCACCGCGATCGCAACCGCCACGCTGGCGCTGTCGTCCGTCGCCGTCGCGCAGGCCCCGGTGGCCGGTCTCGTCGACTTCAACGGCGACAAGTCATCCAACGGCTCGGTCGGCGGATTCGCCGTCGGGCCGTATCAAGCCGACCTCACGAACTTCAACGTGCAGATGGGCGTGGCTGGCTTGGCACCACTCATCAACGCCACGATTTGGTGCGTAGACTTCAATCATTACGCCAACAACAGCGCGGATTCCTACTACTCGACCGCCTTCAGCGGAAATTCTGCTGGTCTGCCGGGCAACGGTGACTTCAGTCAGACGCGCCGCTATGCAGCCAACGTCAACAGTAGTGCACTGGCGCAACGTGACTATCGTCAAGCCGCGTGGCTCATCGAACAATACGACCTGAGCGGTGGAACGTCGGCCACGTATTCGGCCGTGAATGTGCAAGGCACCATCTGGACGTTGTTCGGTGCGAGTGGCTTGACCGGCTACACCGACCTCGCCTCCGGGCTGCCGTCCAACGCGTCGCTCGCGTTGACGCAGAACTGGTATGTGCTGTCCGACTACGGCGAGTATGGCAGCGCGTCCAATCAGGAATACCTCACGTCACGCCCAAGCACTGTTCCGGAACCGTCCACGTACCTGCTCATGGCCACCGGTCTTGCCGTACTCGGCGCGGTTGGACGCCGCAAGCGGAAGACGGCCACCATCGAGTAACCGCGATGAGCTGTTGACGAATTACACGACGCCCCCGTCCGGACTTCACCGACGGGGGCGTCGCGCGTTCTGATGTTGTCGACGAGTGCGTCGCGCGTTCGCTGGCGACTACGGAGTGATTCGCGCCGTCGGCATAGCCTTCCGCGGCAATCGCTCATCACGCATCGCGGCGTTGTAGGCGAACCATGCGACGACAGTCGCCATTTGCATCATGTCGTCGCGCTGCACGCGATCGACCACGTCCATATTCGAATGATGCGTGCGCGAGTTGTACTCGAGACGTTCTTGCATGAATTGGAACCCGGGAATCCCGACCGCGTCGAACGATGAATGATCGGTACTGGCGACAGCACGAGGGCCGAGCGTGGTGACACCGAGGTCGGCGAGCGGTGTGATCCATTGCTGGAAGATCGGTTGCACCCCGAAGTTCTCTTGCAGCCATACGCCGCGAATGCGTCCCGTGCCGTTGTCGATATTGAAGTACGCCGAATGCTTGGCGTGCTCCGGAAGCAACGTCGCACCGTCGGCGATGTGTTTCTTCACGTAGTCACGCGATCCCAGCAGTCCTTGCTCTTCGCCACCCCACAATCCAATGCGAATCGTGCGACGGGGTTGCACGCCCAATGTTTTGAGAATGCGCAGCGCTTCCATCATCGCCGCCGAACCCGTCGCGTTGTCCGTGGCGCCAGTGCCGGCGTGCCACGAATCAAAATGTGCGCCGAGCAAGACAATCTCGTCTTTCAGTTTGGGATCGGTGCCGGGGATTTCGGCGATGATGTTGAAGCCATTCGGTGCGGTCTCCTCATGGAACTTGACGCGCACATCGAGTTCGACTTTGACGGGGACACCCTTCGCCAGAATGCGCACCATGCGGTTGTAGTGCTCCACGGCCAGCGTCACCTGCACGGGCACCGGTGCTGCATTGGCTTCGCGTCCGCCCCCAGCGCCAACGAACACGGTGCCACCGTCTGTGCGCTGCGTCTGCCACGATAGATCGCTGCCACCCGCCGACATATCCGTGTCGGAACCGCGATCCAGCACGGCCGCCACGCCTTCGTCCACGAAAAACTTGAGCAGCGCGGCAGGCGACAGTGCAGCACTCGCACGCGTGGGTGGAACGGTCGGAATTGGTGTAGACTCTGCCTCCCTGATCTCCTTCTCGCCCATCTTGAGCACTAGCGGTCCTTCCAGCATGTGCACGTCGCGGAGTGTCTGCGGTAACACGATCTTTCCTCGCAGTTTGCCGCGGTACTGATCGTAGTCGGCGGGTGTGTTGATCAGCACCTGAACAACGTCACCGGTAATGACGCCGCCGGTTCCAGGTGTCCACGCTTTCGGATAGCCAATCAGCGGCTGAATTTGCGGTTCGATCATGTGGGCGCTGAAGCGCTCCAGCGACCATCCCCGTCCGAGTGACCACGGCTCGAAGTGCACGCCGGACATGCCCCACTGTTTGAGGCGATCGACGGCCCAGTCTCCTGATTTGCGGAAGCCGGGACTTCCCGTAAGGCGAGGCCCGTTCACGTCCGACAGCCAGGAGATGATGTCCATGACCTGTGAGCGCTGAAGCCCCTCGTCGCGAATGCGACCAAGCATCGCGTAGTCCAGCCGTTCCGTTGACTGCGCAGCAGCGCTGGATGTGCTCGCAATCGAGAGAAGTGGGCCGAGCACGGTGGTGCAGACCAGTCGGGACAGAGGGTGCATCACATGCTCCAGCAGAGGTGGTGAACGAGTGGGTTTGGATACTACGAAATCAGCCACCGTCGCTGGCGTTACGCGACGGTGGCTCGTGGACTTTCGGGTTCGTCGCGGAGGTCCAAGTCGAGTCCGTGCAGGTTTCCGAACGGTCGTATGACCGCGCACCCGCTGCTTCTGGTCGCCGCATGAGTATTTGTGAATAGCTCGCTGCTCACGTGGCTGAGCCGCATAACTTTTCCGACCCTTGACGCCGATCCCTACGGCCGCGGCTTGATCGGCCACCGTTCCATCGGCGGGCACACCGTCGCGCCGAGTTCGCGCATGAGCGCGACGAACCGCGGGCGTGTCCGTAGCGGACTGAACATCGGCTCGCAGGAGAGCCCGATGGTGTTGAACCAAGGCTCTCCTGCCCGCACGCCGCGCTCCATCGCTACCAGCGCCGCGTCGACGTCACCGGCGATCACTCCGCTGACCGCCTCAACGAAGTTCGGCGAGTTGCCGGCATCGCGAATCGCCAGACGGTGCTGTTCATCGACGTCCTTCCATCGGCCGGCGCTCGCGAACACGAACATTGCCTGTGCGCGTGCGCCAAACGAGTTGGGATCGATCTTCAGCACGGTTTCAATCGCGGCGACCGCGCTGTCCGGCTGGCCGATCAGTGCATACGTCTCGGCCAGTGTGCCGTATGCTTGCAATGACTTCGCGTCGAGGTCGAGCAAGGCCCTCGACGTTGCGATCGACTCTTGGAACTGAAGCTTGTAGAGCTGGATATTCGCGAGCGCGTTCAGCCCGTCGGGTGACAACGGGTCGAGCCGAACCGCGGTGCGGGCGTCGGCCAGCGCGCCGTCGAGCCGGCCCAGTAGAGCCAGCGCAATCCCGTGCCAGACGCGCGCCTCCGCGTCGGCGGAGTCGACCACGATGCCCTTGCGCAACGTCGCTTCCGCTTCGACGTACTGGAACTTGAACAGCTGTAGAATGCCCTGCGCCACACGCGCCGCCGACAGCGACGGCGCGAGGACAAGTGCACGCTCGATGCTCACGTTGGCCTGCCGACGCGCTTCGACGGGAAGGGTGAAGCCCGACGCCGGCAGCGTGGCATAGGCCATCGCGAGACTCGCGTGCGCGCGAGCGAAGGCGGGATCCTTCGCGATCGCACGCTCGAGCAGCGGCACCGCCGACGGGATGTCGTACCGGCGGCGGAAGAACTCCCCCTTGAGAAAGAGGTCGTACGCGTCGACATCAGCCGTGCCTCGCGCGCCGCCGGCGCCCGATGCGCCCCCGTTTGCCATGCCGGCGCCAACTCGTAGTACGGCGCCGATGGCGCGGATGATCGAATCCTGTACCGATGCCAATTCCGACGCCTGACGATCGAACGATCCGCTCCAGAGCGTGTTCTCGTCGGCGACGCGCACGAGTTCTGCGGTCACGTGAAGCTTGTCGCCCGATCGGCTGAGCGATCCTTCGAGCACCGCCGCCACATCCAGCTTCGCGCCCGCTTCGCGCGCACTCTTGCCCCTCAGCTGCGTGGACGAACTGCGCGCCTTCACATTGAGGCCGGCGATGCCGTTGAGCGCGCTGCGCAACTCGTCGCTCATGCCATCGGCGAGATAGTCGTACGTGCTGTCGCGATTCGCGTTCTCGAACGGTAGCACCGCGACGCTGCGCACGGCGTCACTCGCGTCGGCGCTGCGATGCGTGGCCCAGTAGCCCACGAACGCCAGCGCGGCGACCACCGGAATCGCGACGACGAGCGCGCGCATACGCTGCGTCGCGGGCGAGGGCGCCCGGTCCGTGGGCGTCAGGCCGCCGCTCGGCGTGACCATCTCGTCCAGCGCGCGCACGATCTCGGTGGCGCGCTGCGGTCGGTCCGCCGCGCGCTTTTCGAGGCACTTCATCACCAACGAGGCCAGTGCGGGCGGAACACCCGGCCTGCGTTTCGCGACCGGCTCTGTGCGTAATCTGTGCGCGCAGCGATTCGCCTTTCACGTACGGCATCGTGAAGTAGGGCAGCCCGCCCGAGTCGCCGGCGGTGAGCAGCGGCACGATGTGCGGGTGCTGCAGTTGTGCGGCCAGCGAGATCTCGCGCTTGAACCGTTCGACGGACACGTGCCCCGACATCTCGGCGGGCAGGACCTTGACGACGACGTGCCGGCCGAGCGCGCGCTCCGTGGCGACGAAGACGCGG
>JANMKU010000407.1:0-3250 GCA_031372205.1 Gemmatimonadaceae bacterium
TGAGCATCGATCATAGCGTCTGGCACATTGGACGGTCGAGCATCACGGACGTTAATCTGGGCCCATGCGAATACCAGAAATCATTGCTCATCGCGGCACCCCACGCGAATGCCGGGAGAACACGCTTCCGTCATTTGAGCGCGCGCTGGACCAGGGCGCGGACGGTATCGAGTTGGATGTACACATCACTCGGGACAATGTGGTGGTGGTACACCACGACGCCACGATTCACGCGCCTGATGTCGACGGAACGATCGCGAGTCGAGCCTTGTCCGGCATCACCTTTGCCGAGCTCCGCGCCTTGCCGTGGACGATCGACGAAGTCATCCCAACGCTTGGCGAAGTGCTTGCCCGCGTAGCCGACCAAGCGACAGTCTACATCGAGGTGAAGGCGCAGGGGATGGAGGACGCGCTGGTCCGGTGTCTCACCCGATGGCCGGACTCGCGGGTCGCCGTACACGCCTTCGATCACCGCATTCCCGTGCGCGTACGGGCGCATTTACCAGGACTGTCCATTGGCCTGTTGAGCGCGAGCTACCCGCTTGATTTTGCAGCCATGTTCGCTGAGGAGAGCCCCAACGCCCTGTGGCAACAGGCGGAGCTGATCGACGAGGCGTTTGTGACCCAGACTCATGGGCTGGGCGCACGCGTGATCGCGTGGACGGTGAACGATGCGGCTCACGCGGCGCAGCTCGTGCGGATGGGTGTCGACGGCCTCTGCACCGACACCCCTGGCCTGCTGCGTCGGGCCTTAGCTGGATGACACCGGCGGCGATCCCCCCGGCACCGATTCCGGGGCGTCCGCGCCAGCCGCCGCTCGGGCCGCCGCAAGATCCTTCTCAAGTGCCTTGGCTTCGATGTCGCGCAACCGCATGGCCACCATGAGGCGGTCTAGCGCCTCTGCTTCCAGATCATGGCCGGCGTCCTTCGCCCGGAACACGGCGTACCCAAGCGCCTCGGCCGCCTTATCCGCCTGCTCGCGGGCGCGATAGGCATCGATCCGGAGCTTTCCTTCGTCAAATACGTCCTGGGCCGCTTTCCCGGCCTTGTCGATGCCCTGTTTCACCTTGTCCCAGATCGCCATTGCTCGTCTCCTCAAAAAAGGTAGCCCGCATGTACCACAACCTACGGTGCGGCGGCTCAGAGGTTACGTCTTCCTGCAAACACGCCGGCCCCCGACTGTCGGGGGCCAAACGCAATTCATCCGCGTCGAATTACACCTCGACGGCAACTTGGTCGACGATGTCCTCGTACACGACCGGCACGACGCTGACTTTATAGCGACGCTTGGTGTGATGCTCAAACTGCACCACGCCCTCGACCAGCGAATAGATCGTATAATCGGTGCCCATGCCGACGTTCGATCCCGGATGCCACTTCGTTCCGCACTGGCGCAGAATGATGTTGCCAGGGATGACGAACTCGCCGCCATACTTCTTGATCCCGCGGTACTGCGGATTCGAATCTCGTCCGTTGCGCGAAGATCCGACGCCTTTCTTATGTGCCATGACCGTTACTCCAGGAAGGGGGCGCAGCCTGCGAGGCGCGCCGCCGGCGTTCAGCCGAGGGTGATGTCCTTGATGCGCACTTCGGTGAACTTCTGACGATGCCCCTGCTTTCGGGCGTAATTCTTTCGGCGCTTGAACTTGAAGACGATGATCTTGTCGTCGAGACCGTGTTTGACGATCTCGCCTGTCACCTTTGCCCCACTCAGCGTGGGTACTCCAGTGCGGATGGTGCTGCCGTCCGAGCCCAGAAGGACGTCGTTGAACTCGACGGCGGTCCCAGCCTCGCCAAGCAGCGAAGGAATCCGAAGTGACTTGCCCGGCTCGGCACGGAACTGCTTGCCGCCGGTGCGAATGATGGCGTAGCTCATAAATGGATCGTGTGTAAGACGTCTGGAACGCAGCCTAGAAGGTTACCCGACTTCAGTTTACGTGTCAAGCTAGAGGTCGCGCTTCGTGTCAAGCTTCGTGTCACGCGAGCGCGTACTGCTGTGTGACATCTCGCTGCGCCCCGCGCATGACAAGTTTCATCTCATCCGGCTTGAGCAACGGATCGTCGCGCAAGTCCAGCGCGAAGCCGGCCACTTTCTCCAGTCGCTTCACGAAATCGTGTTCCTGCTCCAGCACGTGCAGCGCCACTTCGGGATGCAGGCGCAGGGTCACCGGTTCCTTTCGCCCCTCGGCCGCCATGCGCCGAACGGCGCGTTCGACACGACGGACAATCGTCTCCGGCGTGAAGATGCGACCGGTGCCCATGCACGTTGGACACGATTCCGTCATGCTCTGCCAGTGGCTCTGTCGCACGCGCTGTCGCGTCATCTCAATCAGCCCGAGATCACTGACGGCGAAGGCCTTCGTACGCGCGCGGTCGCGACTCAAGTTCGATCGCAACTCGTTGAGCACGCGATCGCGATTCGACTGCGTTTCCATGTCGATGAAGTCGCAGACGATGATGCCACCGACATCGCGCAGGCGCAGGTGCCGCGCGATCGCGCGCGCGGCTTCGGTGTTGGTTTTGAGAATGGTCTTCTCCGGGTCGCGCTTGCCCGTGTAGCGACCTGAATTCACGTCAATCGAGACGAGGGCCTCGGTCGGTTCGATGATGAGATATCCACCAGACGGCAGGTCGCAGCGTCGCTTGAACAAATCGCGCAACTCGGTCTCGATGCCGGCTTTGTCGAAGAGCGACACGTTCTCTTCGTACAGCTTGACGCGCTCGACCAGCTCAGGGGCGATCCCCTGCAGATACTCGGTGATCTCGTTGAATACTTGTTTGGAGTCGACCGTAACGCCTTCCACTTTCGCGCTGAAGAGGTCGCGAATGAGGCCGCGCGTGACGTTCGTCTCGCGATGCACCAGTGCCGGCGCACGCAGAAACTGTGTCTTACGCTTGATGCGCTTCCAATTGTTGATGAGCGTCAAGAGTTCGCGCGAGAACGTTTCCTGTGTCACGTCTTCGCCGACGGTTCGCACAATCACGCCGCCGGAATCAGGCGGAAGCACGGCTTCGACCTGCGCGCGGAGGCGCTTGCGTTCTTCGCGCTCGCCGATTTTGCGACTTACGCCAACGCGCGCCGAGAACGGCATGTAGACGAGGAAGCGACCCGCGAGTGAGATCTGCGCGGTGACGCGCGGCCCTTTTGTAGAAATGGGCTCCTTGGTGATCTGCACGAGCAGTTCCTGAAGAGCATCATCGACTACGAGTCCGCGTCGATGTCCACGCAGTTCGAGCAGCTCGAGCAGCA
>JANMKU010000228.1:0-3323 GCA_031372205.1 Gemmatimonadaceae bacterium
ACCCACGCGATGCTGGTACGGTGTGCCATGAAATGACCTCCGCATCTCGTGGTGGGGGCCGTACTCTTCCAACCATTCGCGACGGCCCGAGCCCGCGTCGCCCAACGACAGATCGTATTCAATGGGACTGTTCAACGAGTACATCACCATGGGCGCGTCGCTGCCGCCGCAGCGTGATCAACGTCGGCGGGAGCAGCGTTCGCGCAGTGGATTGCTGCTCAATTCGTCCGTCGTGTCGTTTACGGCCCGCATCGCGCGACGTCCACCACAGGTCGACCTATCGATTGCGTACGATCACGTCCTGCCGTTCACCGACGTCCTGTCCGGCGTTACGGGGGATCGCGTCACGGTCATCATCGAAACGGCTGGCGGATTTGGCGACGTTGGCAAGCGCATTGCACCGCCCCTGCAGTTGGCGGACCTTCATGTCGGTCGCGAAGGGTGACAGGCAACCCACCGCGTTCGAGCATATCGTGAGCTGGAGCCGAGTTCGAACTTGGCGCACGCGCTCACTTGGTGGTGGCCTTCCGTTGCCATACGGTTTCTATCTGATCGACGCGCCGGAGATTCGCACGATTCGGCGAGGTTCTGCAATGAATTGGTAACGGCCTTTCGAACACTCGAGACCGTACGACCCACCCGTTGCTCCCTGGCGGCGCGGCAACGACGATTGATTGAGGGTTGACTCGGCGCAGCGTCGCCTCGCCTGTGGCCGCATGTGTGAGTACGCTGGCAACAGCGTTGTCTCCCTTAGGTTCGTTCGTGGTACATCACAGGCGGTCGATGTCCCGCCACGTCGTTTGCGTGGATGAGGGACGTCGCGCGTTGAAATGGTCTCCGCTTTTCTTGGCTGGTCCGTATTCTTCATACGCAGCCTGCACCGGCGGACTGCGGTAAGGTCGCCGTGTTCCCGTCCTGTAAGGCAGCGTGATGTGCCGGGCGCAGTCGACCGCATCATGTCACACCACGGGTCACTCACGTTGTCACGCACTCGCTTTAGGATCTCGCAGATCGTCTCCACATCCGCTGTCCATTCGGACTGCGAGATCCTTTGCGGAACGTCAGTATTCGTCGGCACCCGGGTGCCGCTACAGAATTTGATCGATTACCTCGAGTAGGATACTGGGATCCGGAGGATGCGCGATGGGAGAGCTTATCTCAGTTGTCGAGGCGCGGTACGTGCGGGACTACGTGCTCTGGCTTCGCTTTAGCGACGGGCTTATCGGCGAGGTGGATCTCGGCGGGCGTCTGCGCGGGCGGATGTTTGAGCCGCTGAAGGAGATCGCGGCGTTTTGCCAGGTGCGAGTCGATCCGGAAATTCAGACGATTGCTTGGCCCAACGGTGCTGACCTTGCTCCGGAGTTCTTGCACGAGCTGTGCGCGAAGCACGTCGCCGCATAACAACAGGCCGCAGGACGAAGCGACCGTCTTACTCCAATTTTTGTCGGCCTTTGCGCTGCTGGATCAGGAACCCTTTGGTTGGCAGCTCCGCGCTTGCTCGACACGACGGCGAGGAGATATCTTACGTTCATGGTACCCGTGACGCTCAGAGCCCATTACGACGGCAAGCACATCGTGCTCGACGAACCGTTCGAATTTCCGGTGAATGCTCCACTATCGGTCACCGTGCTCGCACCCGCGTCCGAGCATGACCGCGAGGGGGACTCGTTGAGCTGGACAGCCCTGAGCGCCCAGAACCTCGCGCGCGCATACGGCGATGACGAGCCGGAGTACAGCGTCGCAGACCTCAGGCCGTGTGCGGGGGCGATGTAGCCCACGCTCCTCTTCCACAAGCGGATGGGCGCCCAAAGCCGCGTCCGGTAATTTTGCTCCGCCAGCTGCCTCCGTTTGCCGACTGGCTCGTGTGCGGTGTTTGCTCCCAACTACATCAAGAGGTCGTCGGCTTCGACGACGTTATCCAGTCGGCGCATTCGGACTTCGCTGGAAGTGGACTCAAGGCGCCCTCGGTCATCCGGCTTGGTTTCCTTGCCGTACTTCCGTCGGCGACCATGCTCGGGGTGCTCGGTACAATTTCTCCGGAACGTCATGGGCGTCTCTTGCAGCGCCTCGGCGCGTTTCTGTTGGAAGCAAGAAGCGCCTAACACTCGCCTTACTCTGCTCCACCGGAATTCGCACGACTTGCCGTCAATGGCAACTGCGTGTTCGACGCGCTCTCCGAGGTCCGCGTCCTGGTATCGTCAGCAATACTATCGACAGGGCTCGACGTCACGCCCCTTCGTGACGCCATGCATGCGCGAACACCGATGTTGTCGCGCGCGGACGTTGCCGACGCACCCGCGCGATGCTGGTACGGTGAGCAATGCATGATCTCCGCATCTCTCGGTGGGGGCCGTACGCTTCCAACCATTCGCGACGGCTCGAGCGCGTCGCCCACCGACAGATCGTGATTCCATGGAACTGTTCACCGACTACATCGCCATGGGCGCGTCGCTGCCGCTCGGCGAGGTTCTGCAGTGAATTGGCAACGCCTTTCGAAAACTCGGGACCGTACTACCCACCCATGCTCCCTGGCGGCGCGGCAACGACGATTGCTTGAGCGTCGACTCGGCGCTTCGCCTCGCTTGTGGCCGCATGTGTGAGAACGCTGGCAACAGCGCTGTCTCCCAGAGGTTCGCGGTACACATCACAGGCGGTCGTCTTGCACCTATTCTTGTCGGCCATTGCGCTGCTGGATCACGAAGCCTTTGTGGCTGACGAGTCGCTTTATTCCGTGCGCTTTGACACGGGGTAACCGGGTACCAGCCAGCTTCACGCGGCCTGAGAAGATGCATGGCTTCCTTTGGGGCAATCATTAGCCGTCGCTCTGCCCAGGAACGCGCGCGCAGAAATGCCCGGCCCTTCAGCCTGATCACGAGCCCGCGTCGCCCACCAACAGATCGTGATGCCGAGGGGCTGGGCAACGCGTCCATCGCGATGGGACTCACGCTTCGGCCGCCGCGTGATCTTCGTCGGCGAGCGCAGCGCTCGCGCATTGGCTTGCTGCAATGCGTTCGCCATATCGGGTGCGGCCCGACTGTGGTTCGATGCACCGAGACCTGCCCGCCGACTCACGTGCGCATTTTTGGTAGTGGTGGCGTGAAATTGATGACGTGTTTCTTGACGAGCTTGTGCATACTCACTTCCACGCCAACGCCCACTGGTCGCGTCTTGATACTTGTAACGTTACGGGCTACACTTCGTGCAGATCCAAAACATTGTGCATCGCGGCCTGCGCCGACTGCACGCCGCGAACGTCGCGAAAGGGCTGCCGGCGGACTGTGTCCCCAAGCTGCGTAATATGCTGGCCTTCTTGGAGGCGATGC
>JANMKU010000439.1:0-8432 GCA_031372205.1 Gemmatimonadaceae bacterium
GAGGCACAGCGCCGCCAGCAGCAGAACCGTCGGTCCCATCACTCGTGAAGCGGTCTGCATATTGGTTTCAGTGGAGGCGGTCAGCAATTCCTGCAATCCCATACAGGGAGCGTGCGGATTCCGTTTGTGTCGCCGTGCAGAAGATTTCTTGCTATGTTCGTCCGCGCACGTCGACTGCATCCTGACCGGAGTTGACCATGGGGTTTCGGGACCTCCTGAACAAGGGCAAGTGCCTGCTCGGTTTCCACGACGGGGAGTGGATCGCCGAGTCCGCCACCAGCTGCAACTTCGTTCGCGTCTGCACGCGGTGTCGGGCCGAGCATCGCAAGGTTGAACACTGGTGGTGGAACGCGTGGGCGTTCATCGCGGACGATGCGTGCGAGCAGCTGCGCACGTGTCGACGCTGCTCGCAACAGGAACAGCGCGTAACGCACGCAT
Source organism: Gemmatimonadaceae bacterium (assembly GCA_031372205.1). Classification (GTDB taxonomy): domain Bacteria; phylum Gemmatimonadota; class Gemmatimonadetes; order Gemmatimonadales; family Gemmatimonadaceae; genus Gemmatimonas. The sequence continues at coordinate 439 of JANMKU010000439.1, forward strand.
GGGGTACGCCCGCCTATGTGGGTGACGCGAGCTGTGAGCAAGCGGCCGAGTGCGCACGGTGCCACGCGAGTCAGGCGGCCGAAGTGCGCCACGTCATGGACCAGTGGCGATACACGAGCACGGACACGTGCGGCCAAGTACAGCAGTGCAGCCGCTGTCAGACCGATGGCAGCACAACGCGCACCGAGCACCTATGGGCGGACTGGCAGCATAGCAATGCGCACAGTGGGCCCGTGCGCGTGTGCCGCCGGTGTGGCGAACTGGAGGCACGCCCGCTTCCCGTCGCAACGCCGTCAGTCGACCTGCCAACGGTGAGCGACGCCGACGTCGCGGATCTCTTGGCTCGTGCGAACGCTATTGATCCCGCCAGCGCGCCCGTCACAGCACCTCTGGCTCACACTGACGGTTCGGAGCATGACACGCGGCTGGTTGGCCATTGGCGACACACCGAGGCGATGTCGAGCGGCGGATTCAGCAGCGCCACCGACACGCATTTCGTCATCGATGGGAGCGGCCGTTTTGCGCGATGGTCGCACACAGTGGGGAGCATGGGGGAATCGACCTCGGAGCGGTTCGACGGACAGTGGGCGTGTCGGGCCGGTGAGCTACACCTGACCTACGACGATGGCGACACGAGCGTGTTGTCATACGAAGTGCATGCGCAGCAACTGTTCTTTCCGCACGGCGGATCGCAGAAATACTGGGAACGCGTGCGCTAGTGGCGACCATCACGGTGTGCGTATCCGATGCACCTCACGACTGGAGCGAGTGGCGCTACAGTGAAGCGGACGCGCAAGCCGTTCGCGACTGCGCACGCTGCGGCATCACGGTGAGCCGCGCAGGAACAATGGTCGGTCAGCGCGTCGCTGCAACGCCACGCGCTGCAACGCCAAGCGCCGAAGCGCCACCCGCCGAAGCGCCAAATGCGGCAGTAAGCGACGTACTGCAAATGCTCGGCGGGTCGATTTTCGCCGAGGAGTGCAAAGGTGACTTCACCGCCGCGGCAACGCGAGCAAGTGCGATACTCGCTGCCGCGCACACCGTCACTGAACGGGCCGACGCGTCCATCGTCCGCGCACTCGTTCACATCCTGCAGGGCGAGCCGCCGCACGCGTCAACGCTGCTCGACTCGGCGTTGACGCTCGTTCCGGCGGACGCCAATCGCACGCTGCGCGCGATGAGCCACGCACTCCATGCGATGCATCAGCAGTTCAACATATTCCCCGATGGCAATGGCGTCGGTGCGGTCGAGGTCACGACACGCTGGAGTGGCGCGTCGGAGCTGCTGCCGCTCGACACGCGATGGCATGCCGCGATGCAGCAATCCAGCGACGCCATGGCCCAGTGGGAAGCCTGGATCGTCTACTCGTTCCAATGCCAGCTGCTGCCGGCGCGGTACATGCTCGAGGGACGACGATACGCGCCGGAGTCACAGCCGCTTGAACAGATGCTCGCGATGACGACCGGGCCCGCTACGCAGCTTCATAACATGGCGACCCAGATGCAACTGCCGTCGATCGGCGCGTTTGCCGACTGGGCAGCGGCCGATCTGCATCGACGTGCCGGCGATCTCGAACAGGCGCGCGTGCTGTTGGAGCGGGCGCAACGCGCGGCGCATGATGTCGGCGACGCCGCGACCGAAGCGCTCTGTCTCATGACGACGGCGGATTGGGCGTGCGCGCCATTCAGTTCACCGATCAACTGGAACTTCGCCGTCGCGGACAGCAGTTCGGCGGCCAGCAACCTCTCGGTGCAAATAGAAACGGAAGAGGGAGCAGGTGGCACATTCGCCTCGTACGATCGCGCCGCCGAGCTCTTTCGTCAGGCCGGGGCCACGCGTGGACTCGCGGCGATCGCCATTCGTGCGTGCTATCTCGCCACGCTGCAGAATGAATGGTCGACCGCGGCGGCGCATGCGCAACACGCACGCGATCTGTACGAGCAGGCAGGCGATCACCGTGGCGCGTATCTCGCCGCCACACACTTGCTCATGTGCCAGATTTCCGGGGCCGCAGTTCCTGGCCTGGACGCCATCGCTCTTGCTACCGACGTTGGCGCGTGGGGCGCGACATCCGGCAGCTTCAGCTTTGCCGTGGGGCTCGGCATTCTGATCAATCGGCTGGCACGCCACTGGATGCTCCGGCGTGGGCACTACGAGCGAGCACTCGCGTGCAGTCAAGCGGCGCTCGCACTATTCGAAGCGCTCGGTGCATCGATCAATGCCACGCAGTGTCGAGTGGATCTGGGGATCATTCATCAGGCGGTCGCCCAACGGTCCACTGCGCTCACGTACTTCGAACGCGCGCTCGATGACTACACCGCACTGATTCCCGCGAACGACCGCGTGGCAACCAACCTGCGTCAACGCGTCGTGTTCCTCGCCACCGATGTGTACCAGCTTGCGCTACAGAATGTGGACGGCGACGCGATGGAGCGCGCAGCCACGCGATTACAGGCGCAACTACAGTGGCTGCCAGACGGCGCGGCGCTGCAGGACGTGCTCGCCAAACTCATGGCGCAGATGGCCGCGGTGCAAGCTGGCGACGCGACCGAGATGCCCGCGGAAATGACGGACATGCCGGCACTGGCTGCACTTCGCCAAATGGCCGAGAGCGTTGTGCGACAATCGAGTGTGCTGTCGCGCGTGTATCGCTCGCGCGCGGAACGACGGCGCGGTAGCACTACGCTGGCGAACCAGCTGCTCGACCGCGCCACAGAGGGGCTGAGCACTATCCCCGATGGTGAACGACACTTTCTGGGCGCCGTCGTGCTGGCCGAGCGGCATGACTATGCGGCGGCGGCCGAGTCGATGCGTGCGCACGTACGCGCGGGCGGTGCAAACGCCGGCGTCGCGGGTCAACTCACCGACGTGATGGCCTCGCTCGGCGGCGAGCATGGGGCCGCCGAAGCGGCGCTGCAGCAGCGTCGCACACACGAACAGGCATTTTCTGCGTTCGTCATGGTACGCGCCTACGACGACGCGTACGCGCACCTGCTGGCGCTGGAGCAATTGGCCGGCACGGACTGGTGGACGGATGACACGAAACCGTGGCAGCCGCTTTGCGACATGGGCGAGCTGTTCGAGGCGCGCAACGAGGCCGTGCGTGCACGTGAGTGCTATGATCGGGCCATCGACGAGCTGGAGAAGCGACGCGCCTTTCTCAGTCGTGATGAACTGAAAGTGGCGCTCGCGTCGGACAAGGGCGCTCAGTACCTGTACTTTCTCGCCGCGCGCGCTGCAGTGCGCGTTGGTGATGCTGCGCTTGGCTTTGACTATGCGGAGCGCGGGAAGGCGCGTGCACTGCTCGATCTCATGGCCGATGGGCGCGGGCACACAACGGCGCACGAAGCGCCTGCGGCGCTGGCCTGGCGTGAAGCAGCGATGCAGATCGCGATCAGCCGGGGTCTCCTCGCGCACGCGCGTTCCACCCGTTCCCCTGACGCCGGTCGCGTTGCCGCGCTTGAAGCTCAGGTATCGCGCGAGGATGAGGCGTTGCACGACGCAGAACGTGCGCTCGCTGCCGTGAGTCCGCAGCTGCATGATGCGGTGAGTGGGAGCGGCACGCCGATGCGCGCACCCGCTGTGTGCGCCGCGCTGCCAACTGGCACCGTACTGCTCGAATACTTCATGCTTGGTGATGATCTGCTGGCGTGGGCGCTGCGCCGGGATGTCGGTGTGGTTGCATACCGCGCCACGATCGACACGTCCGTGTTAGCACGGGACATTCGCGCGTTGCACCTTGCCTGCGAAGCGCGTGAGCCGTGGGAGTCGATGGCGAACGGTCTGTCGGAGATCCTGCTTCGTCCCTTTCGTGACGAGATCCGCGCGGCCACGGATGTCATCGTAGTTGCGCACGGCGCTGCGCACGCCCTGCCCTTTCACGTGTTGCCGTTTGACGGTGCGCCACTTGGTGTGAACCGCACCGTGACCTACCTGCCGAGTGCGAGCGCGTTGCAGTGGATAGCGCAGGAACCGGTCGGCCCGCTGCCCGAGCGCATTCTTGTGGTCGGCAATCCCAGCGGTGATCTCCCGTCGGCGGGGCGCGAAGCCGAGTTCGTCGCCAAACAATTTGGCGACGCGATTCTGCTGCTTGAGGGTAACGCCACCGAGGCTGCCGTTCGTCAATACATCGCCTATGCGCCGCTGGTGCATTTTGCTACCCATGGCACGTTGGACGAAGAAACGGCACTCAATTCATGCGTCGTGCTCGCCGACAATGCCCGGTTGACCGTGTACGATCTGATGTTGCTGCGTCTGCAGGCACGGCTGGTCGTGCTCAGTGCGTGTAGTACCGGGCAAGGCGAAACCACCGGTGGTGACGATGTGCTTGGATTGACGCGCGGGTTGTTGGCGGCCGGTGCGCGCGCCGCGGTGGTCAGTTTGTGGCCCGTTGACGACGACTCAACGGCGTATTTCATGCAAGCGTTCTATCGTGCCATGCGCGAGGGGCACGCACCACGTGCGGCGTTGCAGCGGGCGCAGCAGGTGTTGCGCGAGATCATCTTGCCGGAACAGCGGGACGAACTTGCGTATGCGCATCCCTACTATTGGGCGCCATTCGTGTTGGTGGGGCAAGGCGCGTAGTGCGCGACCCAACGCACCGATGCGGTTACTGCGCCACGTGCATCACACCAGCACACGCATGTAGTGACATCCCGCATCCTGCGCGGCCGACACCGCGAAGATTCCGTTGGGCATGAGGTAGGCGCCGGGAATGACGTGTTTGCGCATTTCCGCCATGGCCGCATCTTGTGTTGGAAAACTGGCCGGATCTTTGGCGCGCAACGCACGCCCCACCGCGCCCAGCGCGCGGTTGCACACCAACAGAATTGCCCCCTGCTCAACGAGTCGCGTAATAGTCGCTTCAGCGCCAGTGTACGAATTCTTGTCGGCACTACTGAACGTAAGAAACGGGTTGCGCTTGGTATTGGGCTCGCCGGTCGTCGGGTCCTTCAACTTGCGCGACTCGCCGAGTGCCAGGCGCTCCCACATCGCGTCGTCGAGCGCCATGACAGCCGCAAGGTGACGAAACACCAGCACCGGCGTGAATTCTCGATCACCGGTGTGCACGGCTTGCTTGTAGCCCGTGAGCGCCGACGCGGCGTAGGAGAGAGCGGCCCCCTCCTGAATTTCCGGCGAATCGTAGGCGGTTTTGTAGCGGCCCAGTTTCTTCGTCCAACTCATATCCCATTCGGTGGGAGGAGTGGGCGTCGGCGTGCTAACGTTTCCTGAGACCGTGGCGCCACCAGCGGCCGTCGCGCACCCGGCGAGCAGCGAGGTGCTCGCCACGGCGACACTGGCGCCGAGCACATCGTGAAGGAAGGCGCGGCGATCGGAGCGTGGCGAATTTGGCGTCATGGAGGAAGTCATGGTCGTAGACTAGTGGGATCTCTATTACTTCGGCAATGTCGGCTGATCGAAACGCGGCCGCGTGCGTTCGGCTTTCTCCAGCGCTTGCACGAAGGCTCGCCCTTTCTTCTTGCTCGGCTCCTTCCGCTTGATGTCGACACCACCCATCAGCACGAATCCGCTGACACGCAGCACCGGCGCCTGCGGATCGTCGAGATTGGCGGCATCGGATGTTGCACTGAATCCTCCCATCACCGCGGCACCAACGCATTCCACTCGCACGCCATCTGGCACGAGAATCTCCACGCCGCCCCACATGGCGTACACCTCGATTTCCGTCACACCGGCGGCAAGCCGCGCTTCGCGTAGATCGAGTTCGACACCACCCATGAGTACCACCGCACGAAAGTGGCGAGGCACAACCCACCCAGCGCCCCGCTGGAAACCGCCCATCACCGCCATCCCAATACCACGATCCGGCACGGAGAATTCGTGCGCGATGCGCATGGCACCGGGGCGACCTGCACCGAACTGCGCGGGCGCGTCGAGGTCGGCGAGCAGATGCTCAAGCGCAGCCACCGATGTGGCCTGATACACGTGTGAGAGTCGTTCGTCCAACTGCTCCACCGTAAGGCGATCGGAGGCGAAGGCCTCGGAGATCCGCTGAATGACAAACGCCCGTTGTGCCTCCGTCACCGCAGCGGGCCGAGAGGCGTCGAGGTGCTGCGTGCGCGAATCGTACGGCGGTGTGGTCACGAGAGCGTTGAGCGCTGGGGAGTTGTACCTGCGATCGTCCGACCTGCTGCGGTCAGCGTGCAGTCTGCGCGCCAGACGCGCGATTGGCCAGCCCAGTCAACGTATTGCTCCGCGCTGTCACCACGCGGACACCGACGCAGGGACTCAAAGCGCTGATGGCACCGGAGCGTGGGCGTCGCGCAGCGCCCGCTCCACCGCGGCAATCGTACGCGATACGGCAACCGCATCGGTCTGCCAATTCACCACGCACACGCGCATGGCGCGCCGTCCATGCCACGTCACCGGACCAAACATCGCCTCGCCGCCGCGGTTGATCACGGTGACGAGATGATCGGTGTAGGCATCGTGATGCTCCGGCGTAGCATCGATCCGCGGATCGAGGAAGCGCACCAGCCCTTGATTGAGCCGAGCCGGTGATACGATCTCCGCGCCGGCTAATGCGCCAATGCCCGCAACCAGCGCCGCGCATTGATCGCAGCAGCGATCGATCATCGCCCCCACACCATCGCGCCCCAATTCGCGCAATGCCGCGTAGGTCGCGAAACCGCGTGCACGACGCGACCACTCGGGCGACCAATCGATTTCATCGCGCGCCTCCTTCTCTGGTACAAAATACGAATCATGAATCGTGAACGCGCGGCGATGCGACTCGGCGTGGCGCACGGCCGCGAACCCGCAGTCCTGCGGCACATTCAGCCACTTGTGACAATCGGTCGCCCAGCTATCCGCCAACTCCATCCCGTCCACCAATGCCGCATAGCGTGCGCTGGCCCGCGCGAACAAACCAAATGCTCCGTCGACATGCACCCACGCCTCATGTGCGTGCGCCAGCGGGATCAACGTGCGAAAGTCGTCGAACGCGGCGGTGTTAAGGTCGGCCGCATTGAGCCCGACAATCGTCGGACCACTGCCCGATGTGAGCGCTGCCTCGAGCACCGCTGGCGTCACCGCACCGTTGGCATTTGTCGGCAACGACACCAACTGCTGCGCACCGATACCCGCGTAGCGCAACGCGCGGTCGAGCGACACATGGCGGATGGCGCTCACCAGTACACGAATGGGTGGTGAACCGGCGAGCCCCTGCGCGCCCACGTCCCATCCCGCTGCGCGCAACACATGATCACGCGCTGAGAGCATACCAACAAAGTGCGCCATCTGGCATCCCGTCGTAAACGCGAACGATGCACTGGCCGGCAAACCGAACATGTCGAGCAACCACTTGCCCGCCACTTCTTCCACCACAGCAGCAGCGGGCGCCGTGGCGTAAATCGCCGCGTTCTGATCCCACGCCGTGAGCAGCCATTCGGCCGCCATCGCCGACGGCAACGTGCCACCCATCACCCACGCGTAGAAGCGCGCGCTCGGATTGTTGACCAGTCCTCCGTCGGCGGCGCGCGCAAGGTCATCGATCACCTGCGCCGCCGGAATTGGGGCACGGCCGAGCGGGATGTCGAAGCGTGCGAGGAGCGTGTCACGCGAGACGACGGGAGCGACGGGCAGCGTGTCGAGGCCGTCGAGATGCCGCTTCGCATGGTACGTCGCGCGGTCGAGTGCTGAATGGGTCATTCGCGTGGAGTTGGTGGATGCCATCGTGGTGGCCGCAAGCGTCGCTCCGAAATTAGCGCACGCTCCCGTCGCTTGCCGAAATCTCCCTGACGCGCTTCATTTGCAGCGCTCGGAAATCCCACCTCCTGGGGGCACATTGCATGACGCACTCGCTGTATCACGCCGCCGTCTTCCTGTACGCAACGATCGTCGCGATCGCCTTCGGCGCAACTGTCTATGAAACGCTCGTCGTGCATCCAGCGTGGAGCCGTCAGGTGCCAGCGTCGCTTGAAGGCTTCACGCACAGTCTCGTCAGTCGGCTCAACCTCCCCGCGTTCTGGAT
>JANMKU010000459.1:0-2518 GCA_031372205.1 Gemmatimonadaceae bacterium
GTACGAACCGTGAGCCGCCTCGGGCGCGTCGTGCTGGTGTTCGCGGCGCTGGCGCAGCTCATTGGCATTGTCGCCGGCCCACTGGAGCACTGGAGGGCGAGTTCTCGGCTCGGGGCGCATTTCGAGAGCTCCGGCCGAATGTCGAGCCACTATGTGCATGACGAGGCGCGCTGCGTCGCCTGCGCCATCAGCAGCGCCGTAGCCACTCCGTCCCGTCGCGCGGCGGAGCTGCCGGTAGCGTCTCGCAGCCGCGTGGCCGTGAGCTCGGCGATCAGCGCCCCCTCGTACCCGGTCCTCCGCACCCACGCGGCCCCTCGCGCCCCACCGATAGGCAGCCTCGCCAGCTAGCGGGTGCCGTGCGCGAAGACGCGCCGGCCGAGCTGCTGCTGGACACAGGCACGATTGCACCTGCATCGCCATTGTGGCGTCGCGGGCAACCGGCAGCCAGCGCATGACGCAGTTCCGCGCATTCGTGAGGCTGGCTATCCACAACGGGCTATGACACATGCGAGTTGTCCTTCGCTCAACGCTCCTGCGCGCCGCCGTGGCGCTCATCATTCCGATCTGCGCCTCCACCGGTATCGCGCAACAGGGACCAGATAGTACCGCGCGAAAAACGCAGCGATCGCTCGATTCGCTCACCGTGGCGCTGCGCGAGCTGCAGGCAAGGCTCGATAGCATGGCGCGCGCCACAGGTGCGACGCCTGTCGCCCAAGCTGCCGCGAGCGGCTCCTATATGAACATCAGTTTCGACGGACTCGGCGACTTTGGCTGGTCGTCGGTGCGCAATGTTCGCTCGATTGAGCGCGGTGATCACGACCCACGCGTTCGTGGGTTCTCCATTCCGAACGGTGAAATCGCGCTCGATGGCACGATCGACCCGTACTTCAAGGGCTTCTCGAATATCGTGCTCAAGTTGGATGAGAACGGGGAGACTGGCGTCGAGTTGGAAGAGATGTACCTCGTCAGCACGTCGCTGCCCCACAACCTGCAGATCAAGGCGGGGCAGTTCTTCACCGAGTTTGGTCGGCAGAACCCGCAGCATCCGCACGCCTGGGCGTTTGTTGATCAGCCGCTCGTGCTCAATCGGATGTTTGGTGCGGAAGGATTGCGCAGTCAAGGCGCGCGTCTGTCCTGGTTGTTGCCAACGCCGTTCTACAGCGAGGCGCTGCTCACCGTGGCGAATAGCGCCGGTGGCACCACACATAGTTTTCGCTCCGACGAATCCTCCGTCATTCACGGCGGTGTGCCGATTGATCGTGGCGTGAACGGCATTCGTGACCTGCTCATCGCACCACGTTTCGCTGCATCATTCGATCCAACGTCCACGCAGACGCTGCTGGTCGGTGCATCGGCCGCACTCGGACCAAACAACTCCGGCCCGCGAGCCAATACGAGAATCATGGGCGCCGATGTCTACTGGAAGTGGAAGTCGGCCAGGGCGCGACAGGGATTCCCGTTTGTCTCGCTGCAGACAGAGGCGCTAACACGTCAGTACGAAGCGGCCCCGCGTACGTCTGCAGCTGATGAGGCGATGACACTTGTGGGCTCGACACTGCGCGATCGCGGTGTGTACTCACAGCTGTTGTGGGGTATCAAACCGCTGTTGGTGCTCGGGCTTCGCGCGGACTTTGCCAACGGCGACGAAAACCAACTCACCACCGCGCCCGACGCCGACCGCTACCGTGTGTCACCGAACGTGACGTGGTATCCGAGCGAATACTCAAAGGTGCGTTTGCAATACAACTATGGCCGCCGCCCAGGCTTCGGCGCGGATCACTCGCTGTGGATGCAGTACGAGTTTCTGCTCGGCTCGCATTCCGCACACAAATTCTAAACACAAATTCTAAGGCGACCCAACATATGAAACCCATACTCCTACTGCTCGCAACCGCGACGCTGGCCACACCACCGGGCGCGCCCGCCCACGCGCCACCGTCACCGCGCGCAAGCATCGCAAAGGTGAGCGTCGTTGCCACAACGCCCGACCTGGCATCGATTGCCGCCGCCATCGGTGGAGACGCTGTCGACGTGAAAGCGCTCGCCAAAGCCACCGAAGACCCGCACTTCGTTGATGCAAAGCCGAGTCATATCGTCACGCTCAATCGCGCCGACATGCTCGTTGAAGGTGGCGCCGAGCTTGAGATTGGCTGGCTCCCGCCACTGCTGGAAAGCGCGCGTAACAGCAAGATCGCAATTGGCGCACCGGGGCGCGTGGTGGCGTCGCAGGGCATTCGCATGCTCGAAGTACCGTCGACGTTGGACCGTGCCAGCGGGGATGTGCACGCGAAGGGGAATCCGCATTTTCTCATCGACCCGCTGAATGTGAAGATCATCGCCGCGAACATCGCCGATCATCTCGCACAGGTCAGCCCCGCATCAGCCGATGTGTTCAAGGCCAATCTGAAAGCGTTCAACATCGCGCTCGATACGCGCTACGCCGAATGGCAGAAACAGCTGGCACCGTTCAAGGGCGCGAAGATCGTCACCTACCACAAAGACTTCGTGTATCTGGCCG